>DAINCI010000018.1:0-25051 GCA_036732425.1 Bacillota bacterium | reverse complement strand
GCTGAGTTCCATCATCAAAGAATCCGCTCCAGGAAAGGGCGGATTTTTTGTGCCCGTTTCTTTGTATTGATTTCAATCCTGTAACGATTGTCATATAATACCCATCACTATACTGTTTTTATTTCAATCAGGTTTTTGTTCCTGTTGTGCTTTCGTTTTATTCTTGTTTTCATTGCATTTCCGCTTCCCTTCCTTTTGCCTTCTTTCTATTATTCAGGGGAAAAAGTGGTATAATAAGTTAGAAGATCATTTTATCGCAGGGAGTGATGAATTCATGAAGGAAACATTGGAGGACCTGAAAACAAGAAGAAGCTGCAGAAAGTATCAGCAGAAGCAGATTGGACAGGAGGAACTGGATGCAATTCTTGAGGCTGGAAAGTACGCACCTACCGGCATGGGAAAGCAGTCCCCGGTTATGGTGGTGATCCAGGACAGGGAAACCATTGAGAAGATTTCAAAGTTGAATGCCGCGGTGGCAGACAGTCCAACGGATCCTTTCTATGGAGCCCCGACACTTGTCATCGTTTTTGCTGATAAAAATGTAAACACTTATGTCGAGGACGGAGCACTGGTCATGGGCAACCTGTTAAACGCTGCTCATGCTGTCGGTGTGGATTCCTGCTTTATTTACAGGGCCAGGGAAGTATTCGAAACAAAAGAAGGAAAGGCTCTGCTGAAAAAATGGGGGATCGACGATCAGTATGTGGGAATTGGCAACTGCATCCTGGGATATGGAGCAGAAGGCGGTATCAACCCGGCCGAACCCAGAAAATCAGATTATGTCGTCAAGGCGTGATAAATTGCAGCGAAATCCGCACAAATGCAGGTCGCAGCTGCCTGGATGATATTCCATAAGCCTGTTTTTCGACAGTTGTAAAAAGGTAAAGAGGTGAGAATCCGCACCACTGCGCGGCTTCCACCTCTTTTACTGTGTGATGAAATGTTGTATGGAAAAAGGTTGCCCAGCTCCTTGTTTCGTACTGCTTTGCACCAATGGCAATCAGGCTTGCCCACGGCTGCCATAAGGTTATTGCCTTCATTATCATCTCTCCTAAATACTTCTTTGCAGATTGTCAGCAAAAGTGTCAGCAAGATACGGATATTACAAAACCCACTGTCCTCAGAGGAGAGCGGGTTTATTTGGTGCACCCGGAGGGATTCGAACCCCCGGCCTGCGGTTTAGGAAACCGACGCTCTATCCTGCTGAGCTACGGGTGCACATTGGAACAAATTTAATTTTACCTCTGCCGCTTTGTTTTGTCAACCACGTTTTAAACTCTGTTTTCCACTTCCCGCGCCCTCTTTTTGTCCGATCCTTTTCCTGCATGGACAGCCACATCCTATCGGCCTCCTGAATCAATACCTGACTATTGACAAAATTTATTGCAGAGCCTTTCCATTGGACAAACTTGTATTATAATGTAGACAAGTACTTTTAACGGTATGTAATTGGATGAGTTTACGGTTACGGAAAAGAAAGAGCGTCCTGGCCAGGATGAAGGACTTTTTTACCGTGATCTTTCAGCCAAAACCAACTTATCCGGGAGAAACGATTCCCATCAGCGGCAATGGGGATCAAACCAACGATTCATAGTGCCCCTGCCCATCAGACGTACCATTCGTTGGAACGCAGGATGGACAGGGGGAAAAGGTTTCTGCTTTTCGGACAGCTGAAGCGCCGAATCGTGTCCGGTCAATGTTTCAGCCGTTCTGCCGGGCCCAATACATCAAAACACCGATGATGGTCTTGCTGTCCCGTATTTCACCATTTTTTACTTTCCCCAGGACTTCATCAAAGGGCACCGTATCAAACGTCAGCTCCTCGAATTCATCCAGATTCTGTCCGGATACCCGTTTCAGTCCGGAAGCTGCAAAGATGTGGATGACTTCATCGTGGCTGCCGGGAGAAGAATAGGGGGATGTCAGCAGCGACCATTCCTGTGCTTCATAGCCTGTTTCTTCCTTCAGTTCCCGCTTTGCCGCCTCCAGGGGAGTTTCCCCCTCATCAACAAGGCCGGCAGGGATTTCCCGGATAGCGGCATGGATCGGATAGCGGTATTGTGTGACCAACAGCATTTTCCTGTCGTCATTTACTGCCACCACAGCAGCTGCCTGCTTGTGGGAAACAACCTCCCGGGTCGTTCTTCTTCCATCCTCCAGCTCCACTTCGTCGTTATAAACTTTTATGATCTTTCCGCTGTACACGTTCTGTCGGGATATCGTTTTCAATTGATTCACTCCATCTTCTGTCAAAAATCCACCCGTTTGCCTGTCCGCCAGGATTCATACGCCTTTTCCATCAGTTCAGTCAACTGGATGCCTTCCTCCAGGCCAAATTGAGGGGAACCACCGTTCTCAATTGCATCCATCCATTGCTGGATGGCAGAAGGCAGGGCATCCGGCAATTTTGACGGCGTGACAAATCCTTTGGACTCCGGCGCATATTTTTGGGAAGAAATCCTTACCGTGTTGTCGGGGCCTCCGATCAGCAGGCTTCCTTCCGTGCCGTAAATCTCCATGGAAAATGGGCTGGCCGGTGTGACAAAACCGGTTTCCACAATGGCAATTGCCTTATTTTCGAATTCAATGACGCTGACCGCATTGTCCTCCACTGCCCGGTTGGTATAACTGTTGAAAACCGAACTGATATTCCTGGGCTTCCCCAGCAGCCAGCGGGACAGATACATGGGATGGGCTCCCAGGTCCATCATGGCACCTCCGCCGCATGCCTTCGGATCGTAGAAATGATCCGGCAGCCAATTGCCGACCGCTCCGTCATGAGCATTTCTCACACGAAGCAGCGTAATGCCCCCAAGCCAATCCTCCTCCACTGCCTCCTTTGCAAAGAGGTTGGCGGGAAAGGTGCGATGCGGAAAGGAAATACAGAACTGCACATTGGCTTTCTGCACCGCATCCTTTATTGCCTCACATTCCTTTACCGTAAGCGCCATGACCTTTTCAGTGAAAATATGCTTCCCGGCGTTCGCCGCAGCAATGATTACTTCAGGATGCAGGTTGGTTGGAGTATTGACCACAACCGCATCCACGTCATCCCGTTTCAGCAAAGCGGACAGGTCTTCCTCAAAAGCAGCACCCAGCTCCGCCGCCCATTGCCTGCCCCTCTCCGGCTGTTCATCCCATACAGCGGTAATCCTGGCACGGCCCGTCTGTGAAATCTGTCTGGCATAATCCCTTGCGTGAACATGCCATCCGCTCAGCATAGCTACTCTCAGCATAATTGATTCTCCTTCCCTTACTTACCCTTTCAATTTCCTTTCCGGACTTCCTGTGTTCAGTATAATCCACCGCTTCCGGTCTTTCAAGGCCAGAAGAGCTAAAATGCTCTTTCCTTGCTATTCTTTCTTTCTATGATAGAATGGAAATATACTGGAATTTGAAAGGGGTTATTACGTAAATGATCAGAAAAATGAAGAGAGAGGATAAGGACATTTTCCTTCATATGACAAATCAATTTTACGCCTCGGATGCCGTCCTCCATCCGATTCCGGAAGAATATCATAAAGATGCATTTGAGGAAATCATGCGTTCCGATGTTTACCTGGAAGGATATATCCTCGAAATGGGCGGAAAGCCGGCCGGCTATGCCATGACGGCAAAAACCTATTCCCATGAAGCCGGCGGCATTACCCTGTGGATCGATGAGCTGTTTATCTCAGGGCAGTACCGCTCAAGGGGACTGGGAACAGAGTTTTTCAACTATCTGAAAGCTCACATGGATCCTTCCATTGCCCGGGTCCGGCTGGAAGTGGAATCCGACAATCATCGGGCCATCCGGCTTTATCGAAGAGTCGGATTCACTGAGCTGGAATACAATCAGATGTATGTGGAGAAATAAACTTTATTTCGATTGGCAGATCCCTGAATTAACCACATGAAAGGGCGGACGTCCGTTGAAGAAATTCAGGATATTCCGGGCGCATTCCCATGCCATATGAATCCTTGTTTCTGTCGCGTCGGTGCCGATATGAGGCGTCAGAACAACATTGTCCATTTTCAGAAGCTCCGGTGAGATAACAGGCTCCCTTTCATATACATCCAGGCCTGCACCAGCCAGTTTGCCCTGCTGCAGCCTGGCAACAAGGGCCTCCTCCTCCACCACCGGTCCCCTGGAAGTGTTGATAATATACGCAGTGGGCTTCATAAGGGAAAGCTCCCTCTGCCCGATCAAATGATGCGTCTCTTCGGTTAATGGTGTATGTATGGTAACCACATCGGAGGATTTCAACAGATCATCCAGCCTTTTGTAAACGGCGCCCAGCTCCATCTCAATCACGGGATCCAGCCGTTTGCGGTTATAATAGGAAACCCGCATGTCAAAGGCAGAAGCCCGCTTTGCAACCGCCCTGCCGATCCGTCCCATCCCGATAATGCCAAGCTCCTTGCCATACAATACATGGCCCATGTTCTTCATCATGCCCCACCTCGAAGCATCCCCCTGCCGCAGCGCCCGATCACATTCGGTGATACGGCGCATGACAGAAAGCATCAGCCCCATAGCAACCTCTGCTGTGGCATCCGTTACGGCATCCGGAATATTGGCAACAACAATTCCTTTTTTCGTGGCGGCCTGTATGTCGATGGCATCAAAACCCGCGCCGTAGACACTGATGATCCGAAGACGGTCCGCTGCCCGGATGAGCCCGGCATCCATACGGATCCCCGCAGCAAGGATCCCATCATAATCCGCGACAATCGAAAGCAGACTTTCCCTGGACATGGAACCTTCCCGGTGTATTGTCACTTCAAAATCATTTGCCAGGCATTGCAGCCCCTTCTCCGGGAGTGGATAGGTGACCAGTATTTTCTTTTTGCTCACAGCAAACATCCCCCCATAAATGACAGGTCCATTGTAAAACATGATATGCCGATCCCTGTTGGTAATATAAACACTTCCATGCATATACAACCATCTGTTTATAATATACTATCCTGATGAGGGAAATACAAGGAGAAGTTCAATTCGCGATTTTATAATCCGGATGAATTCCGCTGACCTTTCCTTCCAGGCCCTTGCTGAAATAAAGTTTTTTATCCTGCGTGATGAACATGGCCGGAACCCCCAACTGATCGGCAAGCTTCAATCCGTCCTTCACGCCCAGGATAAACAGGGAAGTCGTCAACGCATCGGCGTCGATCCCGTTTTTTGTCAGAACCGTCGCGCTGATCACCCCATTGTTTGCCGGATAACCGGTCTGGGGGTCAAAAATATGATGATATCGTTTCCCCGTTTTCTGATAGACCTCCGTCATATATCGCTCATAATCCCCGGAGGTAACCACTGCTTCTCCTTTGGTCTCCACCACGGCAACACGCCTGCGCTTCTTTTTGTCCTCTTCCATTCTGGGATTCTGGATTCCAATCCTCCAGGGTGTGCCATCCTCTTTTCCATTGATAACCGCAATATTTCCGCCCAGGTTGATCAGCGCATGGGTCACCCCTTTCTTTTTCAGGATCCGCACAGCTTCATCGCCCGCATATCCTTTTGCAATTCCGCCCAAATCCAGGCCCATCCCTTCCTTCTCCAGAAAAACCGTTTTCTTTTCCTTGTCCAGCTTTACCTTTTTATAATTCACCAGGTAAAGTTTTTTTTCAATTTCCTCCCTGGCCGGTATCCTCTGATTCTCTTTTCCGATATTCCACAGGCTGCTGACGGGCAGCGTGGAAATGTCAAATGCCCCGTTGGAACGTTTTGCATACTGCAGAGCCTTCTGAATCACAAAGAAGGTGTCGGAATGGACCGGAACCGGCTGCTTTCCTGCATTTCTGTTTATTTTGGACACATCGCTGTCCTCCACGGTAACGCTCATTCGCTGTTCAATTTCCCGGATCCTCTCCTTGGCTGCATTCAGCGCATCCTCTGGATGGTCACCTCCCGAAACTGAAAAAGTGATATAGGTATCCATGGCAAACAAATTATCCTGTACTGGTTCGGTATCCTTCCGGCAGGATATCGTACCCGTCAGTATCAGTGTGATCACCAATAACAGCTGGATCCCGGAACCAAGCTTTCTTTTCGTCATTCAATTTCTTTCCTTTCCATGCTTTTCCCTGCCTGTTTTCCGCATTGCCCTGTTCGCCCATCTTCCTCCGGTACAGGCCCTTTCTTCCTTTCCGCTCCCCGCTCGTTCTTTTATTCGTTTGTTTCTTTATTGGGCAGTCTTCTTATCTTCTAATCTTAGCATAAAGGAAATTTCCGGGCAATTCATCTTGCATTTTCATATTTGCAAAAAAGCCAAAATAATTTTGTAATTTATGCAGGAATTTTAAAATTTATATAGAATAAGTAGCTTGTTTGTGTAATTGTGTATAATTCTTACATAAGTACTATAAAACAAGAAAATTCGGTAAAATATACTTTATGCGTAAGAAGGTTGAAAAGAAATGGAAACAATGATGGATAACTTTATCGTGAATGAACAGGTAATTGAGAATTTACGCGCTCATCTCAATCAGCTGATTGCAGACCACGGGGAGGATGAGCTGCTTCATCCGGATGTCGTCGAGTTCAGTCAGCTGCTTGACAACTTCATCTCTGCATATACAGTCTCCAGTCTGGAACAAAATCAACAATAACAGATGACTGCCTCATGCTCGTGCAGGACAGACAGAATCAGGGGCGGGGTGATGGAAAATACCCGGCCTTATTGCTGTATTTTTGGCCTGGAAACAGAGCTGTCCTGAGGGGTTCCATCTACTGCAGACTGCAGTTTCCGGTACAGAGCCTCCGTTTCCTCCGGTTTTTTGAAATTCAGGACGATCCACTCATCCCCCGTGTGCATCAGAATAAAAGGGCCTCCGGTGGAAAACGAAATGAGTCTCGTTTTCCCCAGCTCTTCCAGGTCATAAATCCCTCTTCTGGCAATGCCGAGCAAATTCATACCATTTGTCCTTGTCTTGATCCGGGGCAGCAGCTCCCTCAGCTCAAGCCGGTCAATGTCTTCTATCTGCATCTCCACTCCGTATGAACCGGTTATTCGTACATAATTTTCACTTATCATCACCTGAGGCGGCTTGATGCCGATATAGAGCACCAATACCAAAAGAACGACAATCGATATATTGAAAAGATATTGCAGCACCTGATCCTTTTTGTTTTGCATCGTTCCTCCCTCTCACACGCCAGGTATGCATTCTGCGGATCCGGCAGGAAAACAGCAGCCAGGGGTCCACCGAAACCACGAGTAAGACGGCGTGATTATGAAAAGTCTCCATATTAAAGTATACACTAATGTATATCGTCAAACCAGCGAAAATATTTATAAACCACAAAATGGATTTTTTAACAACTGTCTGTCCTTTTCGTTTCCCATTTTTACATATTCTTTTCTTTGGAAAACCAAAACAGAAACAGGAAAGCTTCCGGATATTTTCAGGCTAGAAAACGTCCGACTTTGGGATAATAATTATATCAAACAGAAAAAGGAGTGAATTCATCATGAAAGGCAGAAAACCTATAAGAAAAATGATGTCGGAATTCTCTGAAGAACTGGGAGTAACCACTCACAAAAAGAGCAAAGTGGGAATCGGTTTGTTGGTCGCTGCCGGTGGGATTGTTGGATACAGTCTGGTACGGGGAACTATGAATCGTATAAAATAAAAAATAGAAACTTTGAACAGGGAAAATATCCAAATAATTTCAGGAGGCTGGCAAAGCCTCCTTTTTTATTGGCTTGCCACATTACCGTCCATTTCATCCGGACATTGCGTCCCTCCCCGCCGAGAATACCCATCAATTATCCAGCAAAATTTTCTTGACATTCCCACTCCGCAGCATTATACTATTGACAGTTAACTAGCTAATGATTATGGCATTAACTATTATTATTATTATACAAATGCTACCCAATCATGCCGCTGTAAAAAATACAGAAAATACATTACGCCGATATATTCCGTACTGCAACGGGGTCCATCCGTCCATAAATCCGGCAGGAGGTGTAAAGATTGGAGCAATCCATGAAAAATAAAAGTGACGGGGTGTCCGCCGGCAAGGAAATATTACATCAGATCATTTGCTTTGCCATGAAACACCGAACCATCATGCAGAGCTATCTGGATAAAACAGGGGTTTATCAGGCACAGCACCATTTACTGATGAGAATTTCCCACAATTGTTTTGCGTCCCAGAAAGATCTTGCGGAATCCATGGAAAAATCCCCGGCAACCGTGGCCGTTTCCCTGAAAAAACTGGAAAAGGGGGGTTACATCACGCGGACCACAGATAAGACGGACAACCGGCTGAACCATATCCGCATTACCGGAAAAGGAAATGCAGTCGTGGAGAAAAGCAGGCAGATTTTCATTACTTCCGAGCAAAGAATCTTTCAGGGACTGACAAAGGAAGAACAAAGCAGCCTTTTGCTGCTGATGCAAAAGCTGAATGCCAACCTCACAGGGATGGAAGAGGAGATAAGGCCAAAATAAGGTTCGGGAATCAAACAAGGTCATGCTTGTGGTAAGAAAGGACAGAATGTATGAAAGAATACTGGAAATATGCAAAGCCATACCTTTCATCGATGATCATCGGGCCCATTCTGATGATTACGGAGGTAATCGGTGAAATCATTATGCCGCTGCTGCTCAGCAATATTATAGACAACGGAATCCTTGGCAGCCGCAGTACCTCCTATATTATGTCAATGGGTGCCGCAATGGTGGGAACTGCCCTGGCCATGCTGCTGGGAGGCACAGGCGGAGCTTTTTTTGCCGTTCGGGCTTCCTCAGGATTTGCCAATAACCTGCGAAAGGATATGTTCCATAAAATACAGGAATTCTCTTTCTCAAATATTGATGAACACAGCACCGGATCCCTGGTGACACGGCTGACCAACGATGTCACCCAGCTGCAAAATATGATGCAGATGATGCTGCGCATGGCCCTGCGGGCTCCGGGAATGCTGATCGGCGCGCTGATTATGGCTATCCGGCTGAACGCCAGACTGGCCACGGTTATCCTGTTTATCATTCCGTTGCTGGCAGTGGCGATCTTCCTGATCATTCGAATCGGTTTTCCCCGGTTCACCATCATGCAGAAGAAGCTGGATGCGCTGAATACTGCCACCCAGGAAAATCTGACCAATATCCGTGTGGTCAAGTCCTTTGTGCGGGAGAACCACGAAGAGGAGAAGTTTCAGAAAGCCAACAGGGATCTGATGGAAAAAACCATTCATGCCATTAAAGTTGTCATCTTTACCATGCCTGTCATGACCCTGACCATGAACATCACGACTCTGGCCGTGGTATGGTTCGGAGGGAATCAGATTATTGTCGGCAGCATGAAAACCGGCGTTCTGATCGCATTTATAAACTATGTGACTCAGATTCTGATGTCCCTGGTTATGATCTCCGCCATCATATTGAACGGATCAAGAACCCTGGCATCTTCAAAACGTATTGATGAAGTCCTGCATACCCATGTGGATCTTTCGGATGAAAACGCCTCACGAAAGAACCAAATTGTCCGGGAAGGCCGGATTACATTCCGGAATGTTTTCTTTCGTTATTATAAAAACAACAAAAAGTGGATCCTGCAGGATATCAATCTCAACATTGAGCCGGACGAGACCGTGGGAATCATTGGCTCCACCGGATGCGGCAAGACCACACTGGTGCAGCTGATCCCCAGACTGTATGACGTCAATTCGGGAGAGGTCCTGGTGGATGGAATCAACGTAAAGGATTATTCCCTGAAAAACCTCCGCAGCGGTGTCGGCATCGTCCTTCAGAACAATGTCCTGTTCTCCGGCACCATCCGGGATAATCTGATGTGGGGCGACGAGGGTGCAGATGAGGAAACCATTACCCGCTTTGCAAAGAATGCGCAGGCGCATGATTTCATCACGTTATCCCCCAATGGCTACGATACTGAACTGGGTCAGGGAGGCGTCAACGTTTCCGGAGGGCAGAAACAAAGACTGTGTATCGCCCGGGCGTTGTTGAAGCGGCCCAAGATCCTCATCCTGGATGACAGCACCAGTGCAGTGGATACAGCAACCGAATCCAGGATTCAGGAAAGTTTTGAAAAGGACCTGCTTCATACGACGAAAATCATCATTGCGCAGAGGATTTCCTCCGTGATGGACGCGGATAAAATTGTAGTGATGGACGAAGGAAAGATCACCGATGTGGGGACCCATTCCGAATTGCTGCAAAGCTGCGAAACATACCGGGAAATCTACAGTTCGCAGATGGATAAGGCGGTGACTGCCTCATGAGTCATATGACAGAGGAGAAAAAAGAAGCACTGATTGAAAGATATGGAAGTCAGTATACCACATCGGAACAGGAGCTCAGAAGCAAGGGATCCAGACGGGGAAAATCGGGGAAAAAGGGACCGGAGCGCGGTATGGCCGGGACCAAACCGAAAAATGCCGGATCGACCATCCGACGGCTGTTCGCCTATCTCGATCAGGACAAACTGAAAATGGTTCTCGTTTTTATCTGTGTGCTGGTAAGCTCCGTAACTGCGCTGGCAGGAAGTTATATTCTGCGGCCCGTCATCAATAATCTGGCAGACCCACAGCTTTCTGCAAAGGCAAAAACACATGGGCTCCTGATGGGTGTGACTGTCATGGCGGTGATTTATCTTATCGGTGTCCTGAGTTCCTATCTGCAGATGAGAACCATGATGAATGTTTCAGAGAGTGCCTTGTACCATATCCGGGAAGACCTGTTCCATCAAATCCAGAGACTGTCCCTGCGGTTTCATGACACCCACTCTCATGGCGAAATCATGAGCCGGTTCACCAATGATCTGGATGTAGTCAGCCAGATGCTGAGCAATACCCTGCCGCAGATCTTTTCCGGCATCGTTTCCATTATCGGCACCCTTGTGCTGATGTTCTATACAAACTGGATCCTGGCACTGCTGGTCATTTTGACCGTTCCGGGAATGGCTCTTGCAGGCGGTGCCATTGCCAAACGAAACCGACGCTATTTCAGGCAGCAGCAGCAGTCCCTGGGTGCAGTAAATGGATATATTGAAGAGACCGTGACCGGTCAGAAGGTGGTAAAGGTGTTTTGTCATGAAGACACAGCCATAGAGGAATTTGATGCCATCAGCGACGACCTGCATGATAAACAGGTCCGGGCAGGTTTTTTCGGCGGCATCATGGGTCCGGTCATGGGCAGTCTGAGTCAGGTAAGCTATGCCCTGGCGGCTGTGGTCGGCGGCATTCTTTGCCTGACCGCCAACTTCGATATCGGCGGCCTGACCATTTTCACCAACTATGCCAGGCAGTTTTCCAGGCCAATCAATGAACTGTCCATGCAGATGACAACGATATTTTCAGCTCTGGCCGGAGCCGAGCGGGTCTTTGAAGTCATGGACGCGGACCCGGAAACCCCGGATCCGGAGAATGCCATTGCAATCTGTTCCCAATCGGAAAGGGTGGAAGACGCTCAGCCTATAAAGGGCAGGGTGACCATGGAAAACGTCAGCTTTGGATATAACCCGGGCAAGACAATATTAAAAAACGTAAGTGTCACGGCGGAACCGGGACAAAAAGTGGCTTTTGTCGGATCCACAGGCGCAGGCAAAACCACCATTACCAACCTGATCAACCGGTTTTACGATATGGAAGAAGGAAGGATCACCATCGACGGCATGGACATCCGGAACATCCGGAAGGATTCCCTGCGAAGCAACATTGCCATGGTTCTGCAGGATACGCATCTGTTCTCCGGAACGGTCATGGAAAACATCCGATACGGACGTCTGGATGCAACGGATGCGGACGTGATCGCCGCCGCCAGGGTCGCCAATGCCCATTCCTTTATCGAGAAGCTGGAAAGCGGATATCAAACCATGCTGAAAGGCGATGGATCCAATCTGAGCCAGGGCCAGCGCCAACTCCTGAACATTGCACGGGCCTCCGTATCCAGAGCTCCGATTTTGATATTGGATGAGGCTACCAGCTCAGTGGATACCCGGACGGAGAAGTATATTGAGCAGGGCATGGATCATCTGATGGAAAACAGAACCACCTTTGTCATCGCTCACCGGCTGTCCACCGTACGGAATGCCGATAAAATCATCGTACTGGAACACGGCGAGATCGTGGAGCAAGGCACCCATGAAGAACTGCTTGCCCGGAAAGGAAGATATTATCAGCTCTATACCGGAAAAATTGAACTGGATTAAATTGAAACGGATTAAATTGAAACGGATCGGATTGAATGAATCTGAGTATGAATTGAACGGAATTGGATTGAGCCTGTCTGAGTTGGTCTGAGACCTTCCAAACAGAATTATAGAATTCCCCCGGATTCCAATCATTGGATTGCTGTCCGGGGGAATTTTGCGTCTTACTGCGTTACATTCCTTGCTGCTGCATTACCTGCTGCGTTTCTTCTTCCCTCTTCTTCCTTAAGCTTTTTTCAGGCTTCCTCTTTATCTCTGCACTCTGCCGGAGGCGTCCCCGCTCATCAGCCTTTCCACGTCGGATCTCCCTGCCCGGTTGAAATCCCCGGGAATGGAATGCTTCAGGCAGCTGGCGGCCACAGCAAACTCCAGTGCTTTCTGTTTCCCTGCATAGGTATTGAGTCCGTAAATCAGCCCGCCGGCAAAGGAATCCCCGCCGCCTACGCGGTCCACAATATCCCGGATTTCATATTTCCGGCTTACATAAAAATTCTCCCGATCGTTGAGGCATGCGGACCAGCCGTTGACATCCGCACTTCTGCTTTCCCGCAGGGTAATGGCGATTATCTTCATGTTCGGATATTGTTTCAAAACGGCATCGGAAAGAGCCTGATACCGGGACAGATCCAGTTTTCCACTTTCGACATCCACATCCACCTGAATGCCCAGGGATTTCTGGCAGTCTTCCTCATTGCCTACCGCCACATCCACATATCTGGCCAGCTCACACATGACCTCCGGTGCCTTCTTCCCATATTTCCACAGATTCTTCCGGAAATTCAGATCACAGGAAACGGTTATTTTTTTCCCCCTGGCAGCCTTCACTGCTTCCAGGGACAATTCCATGGCATTCTCCGAAATTGCAGGGGTAATTCCCGTAATATGGAACCAGCTCACTCCCTCCAATGCCTTGTCCCAGTCGATATCCCCCGGTTTGGCAAGAGCAATCGCCGAATTGGCCCGGTCATATACGACTTTGCTGGGAAGCTGATTGGCACCGCCTTCCGCATAATAGATGCCCATACGTCCCTCTCCGCGCAGGATCTTCCCTGTATCAACGTCAAACCTGCGAAGCTCCCCGATACAGGCATCTGCAATGGCATTATCGGGCAGAACCGTGAGAAACTCCGTATCCAGCCCGTAATTGGCCAGGGACACTGCCACGTTGGCTTCCCCGCCCCCGAAGGTAGCCTCCAGCATGGGACTCTGAAAGAAGCGCTCCTGCCCCGGCGCCTTCAGCCGAAGCATAATTTCACCGAATGTCAGGTATTTCATTTGAATCACTCTCCTGTGAATTGTTATAATAGATGGTATTGCCTTTTATCTATTGTTATCCTATCACAAAATACACCATAATGGTACAAATTCCCGTATTAACTGCAGCTGCCTGGAAACCCATTCTTTATAAAAATCGAAACTTTTACCTGAAAACAGAATCCCGATAGAGAAACCGGATAAAGAATGGTCCATTATTTCCATACAAAAAAAGAAGTTTACAAAATCGAAACTTGTGTTATACTAATAGTAGATAATCGGATTTGCAAAAATGCAATTGCCAGGAGCAATTAATTAAATATAATCACTCTGGGTGAGCAGGGTGATTATTTTTTTGAGCCTGTTATTGCCTTAATAAGGGCAATAATCAGGGACATGAGAGATATAACCATCAATACGGTTGATATCAATAAAGATATTATTTCGTATATGGTCACACCCACCACCCCCTTTCTTCTGTAAGAAAGTAAGTGGCAATCACACCCTGCTATCCGATTATCTACTACTGATTCTATTATATAGCTGCTGGCAGGTCATGGCAATAGACAAACCATAATATGTCGCTTCGTTATTCCTTCCCCGCTGCCTCTTTTCCCGCCCTGTAATCCACCGTTGGTATATAATGAATTTCATAATGCCCGGCGGTCAGGGTAAATATCACGCCGTCCAGCTCCTGCAGCGCATCCGTTTCCAGGGCCGACAGAGACTTTCCGTTTATGGTAACCCCATCGATCACAGCATCCGGCAGATTCACCTCTGCCACTGCATCAAAAGGAATGGTAAACGCATAATGCAGTCCATCCCCGTCCAGCATCCAGCTGCTTTCGTACCGGCCGGCCGCCGAATTCAGGGATGCCTTCGCCCACATAAGCCTGCCGTCAGGCTGTGGCTCCAGCTTCGCCCTGCGGAAACCGGGGCAGTCCTCCACCGGCTGAATGCCGCACATGTTCCGATACATCCATTCCACAATGGATCCGTACGCATAATGGTTCAGGGAGTTCATGCCCAGCTCGCCGAATTTTCCATTGGGCAGCAGGGAATTCCACCTCTCCCAGATGGTTGTGGCTCCCATTTTCACTTCATACAGCCAGCTGGGGAAATCCTCGTTCAAAAGCAGGCGGTAAGCCGTATCGTTGTATCCGTTTTCCGATAATACCCGACACAGAAGCGGGGTCCCCACAAAACCGGTTTTCAGATGATAATTGTTTTCCTTTAATTTCTTCTCCAGAGTGGAAGCAGCCCGACTGCGGAATCTGTCCGGAATCAGATCCATATAAAGGGCCAGCACATAGGCAGTTTGTGTATCCACTGCCAGCCTGCCATTGGGAGTCAGGAATTCCTTTTGGAATCCTTCCTTCACTTCATCGGACAACGTCTGATATTTCCTGGCCATGTCCTTCTTCCCCAATGCGCGGGCGGCTTTGGCAACCAATTCCGCCGAATAGGCATAATAAGCTGTTGCAATGTAGTCTTCCGCCGTTCCGCCCCTGGGGTTAAACTCGCCGGGGCCGTCCAATGCCAGCCAGTCACCGTAATGAAAGCCGGTATTCCACAAATGGCTGCCGTCATCCTGCGTGTGGATATAATCCACCCAGGACTTCATGCTCTCCAGCTGCTGCTCCAGTATGGCCTTGTCTCCATAATGCAGATAAACATTCCAGGGAATGACCGTGGCAGCATCCCCCCATACGGAAGACCCCACACCATCCACGCAGGTCTTCGGCACCACATGAGCCACTGCACCGTTGTCCTCTTTCTGCTCCAGAGCCAGATCATACAGATATTTATGATAAAAGGCATCGGTATCCATATTGAAACAGGCAGTACCGGAAAAAACATCCGCATCCCCTGTCCATCCCATCCGCTCATCCCTCTGGGGGCAGTCCGTCGGCACATCCAGAAAGTTCCCCTTCTGTCCCCACAGGGCATTCAGAAACAGCCGGTTGACAAGGGGATCGGAGGTCTCAATTTCGCCGATGCGTTCCATATCGGAATGCAGGACACATCCGGTAAAATCCTCCGGATGAATCTCTCCCGGCCAGCCTTCCACTTTCACATAACGGAAGCCGTAAAAAGTAAAGTGGGGCCGGACCACTGCAGGACGTCCATCAGAAATATAGTGAAACTCTGCCTTTGCCGTACGAAGATTTTCTCTGGAAAAGTTTCCATCCTGCAGCTCTTCCCCATGCATGAGAACAATCTCCGTATCCTTCGGGGCATTCACCTTCATCTGCATCCATCCCACCATGTTCTGCCCCATGTCCAGTACCGTCTCCCCGTTCGGCGTCCGGATCACCTGGGCCGGCCGGAGCTCGTTCATGACATGTACCGGCAGGCTTCGCCGCGCTTCCAGCCGGCCTTTGCCGATATCCAGGAAGCGGGTGCCAGACCAGCTGCTGTCATCCTGTCCGGCTTCGGACCAACCTGCAGTTTGCCTGTTGGAATCATAAACCTCCCCGTCGTAGATGCTGCTTTCCTGCACCGGCCCGGGTGCGGCTTTCCAGCTTTCATCCGTTGCAATCGTCACGGATCTTCCGTCCTTATAGTTGACAATCAGCTCACAGATCAGGGCCATGGTATCTCCATAGATATTGCCCTGGTTGTCCTGAAAACCAAAGCGCCCTTTGTACCAGCCGTTGCCCAGCATGGCGCCCATTGCGTTTTCGCCGGGATGCAGCAGGGACGTCACATCATACGTCTGATACTGCATCCATTTGTCATAGGCATTGCAATAAGGCGTCAGATATTCGTCCCCGGCTTTCCGACCGTTCAGTTCGAGCTCATACAGCCCCAGACCGCACACATATGCCCGGGCAGAAGCCACTTCCCCGTCCAGGGAAAACGTCTTCCGCAGCAGGGGATGAATGTGTTTCTCCTCCCAGTCCGGAGTGATCCATTCTGCTGTCCAGGGTTCTTCCATTTTGGACGTTTCAAACCAGGCAGCCGGACTTTGTATTTCCTCCTGCTGATCCGTCCATACCGTGACCCGCCAGCAGTACCTTGTACGGGGCTTCAGCTCCAGCGGGAGCCGGAATCCCAGGCTGTCGATATCATCCCGTTTTCCGCTGTCATACAATATCTGCCCGAAGTCTTCCTCCGCTGCCACCTGTATCTTTGCGGCCGTCTGAAATTTTGCACCCGGTGCCTCCGTGACCCAGCTCAGACGAGGCTGTCCCAGATAAAACCCAAGGGGACTGCTGATCCGGTTGCACTTCATTCGCGTAATGCCCATAATGCCATACTCCTTTCGCCCTTCTGTCCTTTCCATACATCTGTTGCTTTTTATATACAGGTTCCAATGTGATAATACCATATATTATCTATATTGGCACAACAAAATTCATAGATTTCAACAGGAAGGACGAAAAGTTCGATAAAACCTGCGATTCATCAAAAAAACCGCCTGTATCCCGGAACGAATTACCAGGGATCAGGCGGTCTGCTTTTCAACTGCCATATATTACAAACAACCTGCGAACCGAGAGCCTTGCCAATGGTTCGGACTGAAGTACGTATCGTAATCGCAGTACGTACCAAAATACGGTGACCACGTATCGTCCCGGCAGGAAGGCGGTTCAAACAGTTCCGGCTGTGCCAGCCATGTATCCGGATCAGCATGAGAAATGCACGGGGGGGAGCATTCTTTCTGTGGACGTCCGGATTCCGGAATCCCAAGCAGGAAATAAAAATACCGATAAACCTTCCGATAAGCGGACAAGGACGGGATCTCCAGGATGGAACGATATCCTTTTAAAAAGGGCACGACGGATTTTGCGTCGAGGAGATATTCCAGGCCAATGAAGTCCAGTACCCTCGGGCCCGCCACATAAGCCCCGCTGCCCAAAAAGGCGGTAATTTCTCCTTGCCCGGACAGGAACCGGGAAGGACTCATCCCCGGAAGAATGGGGCAAAACCATTCCGGGACGGGCAGGGAACCCAGTTCCTCCAGGATTTCACCGGACATTCTCTGAACCGCACTGCCCTCAGGACAGGACTCCGTCATTGTCCGAAGAACCTTGTCCAGATTCTCATGAAACCGGGCTTTCGGTTCTGTTTTGGTTTTCGCCAGATTTCCGAAAAAATTGGTACGGCTGCGATGAATCTTCGCCAGCCAGATACCGAAGGACTCAAGAAGTTCCTCCGGCTGATCCGCAAAGGATTTCATTGCCTTTCCCTTCATTTTCTCCATAATCAGATATTCTTTGCCGTCCAATTCCTTTTTCGACCGAACCTTCGGCACAGGAATATCTGAAATCGTACTTAACAATTGCAGATTTTTTTCATAACAGGACATATCTCCGGGATCCCGGCCGAACAACTGCCTGCACCCCTTCCAGAATTCACAAACTGACTCCTGTCCCGACCCGGACGTGAGCACCACGGACTCCCCGGAGACTGTTTTCACATTCCATACCGGTCCGGCCGCCCCGTAACGCCCGGAATCCTGCAGTTCCGTTGCTTCAGCGATCTCTTCCTGAAACAAGCCCTGCAGCAGCCTGCGCCGGGATGTATTTGTTGTCATAAGCTCACCTCCCGTATGACTAACCAATGGAATCGGATACCCTTTCCCGGTATTTCCTGAATCTTCTGTATCCACTGACCCAGCAGGGTATCCATATATATCATCTACCTGAATTATTGGTATAATATACAGGGATTATACATCGCAGTCTGTAACATTGCAAAAAGCGGCAATGCATCTCCCCTGACATCGGAAGATGCATCGCCGGATTGAATCATAAAAATCTGGTTCACAAATTTAACTAACAGGATCTAACAGAATCTAACAGGACTCCGTCCGAATGGATATCTGCGCAGCAGGAAGGGTATCGGATATCACGGCTATGTGAATATCTCCGGGAGTCCGGTCCGTACGGACTGCTAGCAGGGCCCTGCCGTCAAAGGTCCGGCGTCTGCCGGTGCCGTAATCCTCCGTTGTTTTTGGGTTGCCAGAGCCAAAGCCCGCCAGCCTGCCGGCACCGGATACGGATGCAGTAAGCTCAAAGGACCGGGAGACCACCGGCACCCCTTTTTGATCCAATAGTTCCGCTTTGATAAAGCAGAGATCCATGCCATCCGCACGGAGAACTTTCCGGTCCGCTGTCAGTCGGATTTCGGCAGCGGGACCTGCCGTTGCAATCTCATCCCCCGCGATTGCCCTGCCGTCCTTCCAGGCCACTGCTTCCAGTTTGCCCGGCGTATACGGCACTTCCATAAAGGCCCTGAGCTTTTCCACCTTTGCCCTGCCGAAGCTTTTTCCGTTTACCAGGAACTCCACCTCATCACAGTCGGCATAGGCCTCTGCCTTCACCGGTTTGCCGATATACTGGTCGTCAAAAGTCCAGTCCCGCTTCACGTCCGCCCATTGCCAGCCCATGCCGTAGCACGGCTGCCCCGTATAGCAGGGATGCGTCGTGAACAAATGGATGCCGTCATCAAGATGCCACATGATCTTACGGAAACAGGACTGGGGCCTGCGGTTTCCGTCCAGGTCAAAGTCTCCCTGATAACAGCTGAGCCAGGGATACTGCCCCATCAGCCCTTCCAAAGGCTCATTGAGATCCCATATGACACGTCCCGCACCGGCTTCCCCCAAATTGTCATATGCCGTCCAGATGAAGTCCCCGATCACATGGTCGTTTTCTTCCACGGCTTTCCAAAAGTCATAGGTATCAAACGCAGTGGTTTCCGTAGCCTGTATCACACGGCCGGGAAACTTCTTTCCATCGCTTTCATAACGGGGATAAAGATAATTGTAACCTACTATATCCAGCGTATCGGCAGCTGCCTTCGTCTGATCTCCCCACGGATCCTCTGCATTTGGATCAAAATCGGGCTTCCCCTGCCCGGAAAACCGTTTCAGAACTTCACGTCTGTCTATTTCAATGGGCGGTCTTTCTTCCAGGATATCCAGCGAGATATCCCAGGCACCATGAATGGCAGAAGTGACCGGGCGGGTTGGATCCAGGGAGCGGACCAGATCCGCCTGCCTTTTTGCCCAGAGGGCGCCGTTGCTTTTGCCCGTAATTTCCGGGATCTCATTGCCGATGGACCAGCAGTAAACCGACGGATGGTTCCGGTCCCGCTTTACCATGGAAGTGGTGTCGTATTTCCACCATTGCTCAAAGTAAAGATGATAATCCAGCGGATTCTTGCCCATGGTCCACATATCGAAGCTTTCATCCAGCACCAGCATGCCCAGGCGGTCGCAGGCATCCAGCAGTGCCGTGGACGGCGGATTATGGGCCGTGCGGACTGCATTGTAGCCGGCATCCTTCAGAAGCTGAATCTTGCGCTCTTCCGCACGGGGATAAGCACAGGAGCCAAGCAGGGTATTGTCATGATGAATGCATCCGCCCCGCAGCTTCATTTTCCGGCCGTTTAACCGAAAGCCGTCCTTCGCATCGATTTCGATCCTGCGGATCCCGAACCAGCTTTCACAGGCATCGAGCTCTTCCCCGCCTGCAGAAATGCTGATCTTCATGACATACCGGTTCGGATGGTCCACGTCCCACAGATTCGGGTTCGGGACGGTCAGATCAATATCCGCATGGGTATCTGTCTTTTCCGCAAGTGAGACCAACTTTTCCTCCGCGGCGACCCCGGTTCCTTTTTCATCAAATATACGAGCATTCAGTTTAATATCCATACTGCAGTCCGTATTGGTAACCGAAACGGAGGCATGGACCGCTGCATCGTCCTGATGAACCTGTGGAGTCGTGATGAAAACTTCCCACGGATGGATAAAGGCCCTGCCGCCGAGATACAGGCTGACATCCCGGAACAATCCGCCGCCGCTGTACCAGCGGGTGCCCGGAAGCCGGCACTGGGTCTCGACTTTCAGATAATTTTTCTTACCCGGCTCCCGCAGATCTTTTGTCATATCCACAAAAAATGCGGTATACCCGTAAGGATGGTGAAACAACTTCTGACGGTTCAAGGTCACCTCAGCATTCATATAGGCACCATCAAAGCCGATCAGCACGGTCCTGCCCCGACTGTCTTCCGACAGCACAAAATCCTTTTTGTAAACGGCCTTCCCGCCCGGAAAAAAGCCCGTGGATGCCCTGCCGGGGCTGTCCGGAGTGCGGTGCAGGGAAAGAATGAAATCATCCGGGAGATCCACAGGCACGAAATCATTCTGTGCCTGTGCCCAGTCTTCCTTTTCGTTAACGGCACGCTTCCAGTCAAAATTCAGGGGAATTTGCTTCATACGAACAGTCCTTTCTTTTTTTCATTATTCCATTTGATTTTTAAAGTGCATCCCATCCCGTAAAGTTCCGTTCCAGATAAAGTTTCGTTCCAGATAAATCCTCATCCTTTCACGCTTCCAATCATAATTCCCTGAACGAAATAGCGCTGCAGGAATGGGTACACCACCAGTATCGGGATGGTGGCCACCATGATGGTACAGTATTTCACCAGCAGACGGTAACTTTCCTGCTGGGTCTGTCCCACGGTGCCGAGCTGTGTCATACTTTTGGTATCATTCTTGATCAGGATTTCACGCAGCAGCAGCTGCAGGGGATATTTTGATTTGCTGGAAATGAACAGGGACGGATTGAACCATTGATTCCACAGACCTACTGCATAAAACAAGGTGATGACCGCCACAGTTGCCTGCGCCATGGGTACCATAATGACCCAGCAGGTCCGCCAGTCGCTGGCACCATCCAGCTTTGCAGACTCCACAATGCTCACCGGCACGGCAGCAAAGGCAGTACGCATGACAATCAGATTCCAGGTGTTGACTGCGATGGGCAGGATGATGGACATACGGGTATCCAGCATGTGAAGGTTCTTTACCAACAGATAAAAGGGAATCAGTCCTCCCTGAAAATACATGGTAACGATGATGAGCTTCATAATCAGTTTGCTCCAGTACGGGCCTTTGCGGGACAAGGCATAAGCTCCCAGAATGGTCAGGAACATGCTGAGGGCAGTACCCACCCCGACATAGAACAGGGTGTTCAGAAACCCGGATGAAATATTGGGATTTTGCATCACCAGTTTATATCCCTGTAAATTGAACCTTCCCAGCGGCCAAAGATAAAATCCCCGATGGCTGTAAACCTCTACCGGATCGCTGGCCGATGCCATCGCAACATGCCAGAGGGGATACAGACAGATCACGCAAAGAACGAACAGCAAAAGATAGTTGAAAACAGAGAAAATTTTTTCTCCGGTGGTTTGTTTGATCACAGATATCCCTCCTTTACCAGAGACTGGTCTCCGTAAGTCTGGCACTGATCCGGTTGGCGCCGATGACCAAAATACAATTGATAACAGAATTAAACAGCCCTACCGCGGTGGAAAAGCTGAAGTTGTTTTCCACAATCCCTTTTCGATAAACATAACTTGAGATGACATCCGCGGTTTCATACGTCAGCCCGTTGTACAGCAAAATGATTTTTTCAAATCCCAGGCTCATCATGGATCCGACGCGGAGAATCAAAAGAATGGCCATAGTGGGCAAAATACCGGGAATGCTCACATGAACTGCCCTCTTGAATGCTCCGCATCCGTCAATGGTTGCTGCTTCATATAATTCTGGATTGATGGAAGTTAAAGCGGATAAGAATATGATGCTGTCCCAGCCCAGGTTCTGCCAGATATCCGAACCAACATAAATGGGGCGGAAGTATTCCGGCCTGGACAGCAAATTCATCGGCTTTCCACCCATCAGTTTGGTAATCACACCGAAAATGCCGTCGGACGCGGTAAAATCGATCAGCATCCCGCACAGAATCACCGTGGAAATAAAGTGAGGCATATAAGTGATGGTCTGCACAGTCCTTTTGTATCCGGTACTCCGCACCTCATTGAGCAATAATGCAAAAACAATGGGCAGCGGAAATCCGATTACCAGATTCCAGAAGTTGATCAGAATTGTATTGCGGATCACCCGAAACGCATAAGGGCTTTTGAAAAATTCCACAAAGTACCTGATGCCGGCCCAGGGGCTTCCAAATATCCCCTTGCGGGGTGCATAATCCTTAAAAGCCAGCAATATACCATACATAGGCCCATAACACCATAGAATGTAAAAAGCCAATACCGGCAGAATCATCAGATATACCGGCCAGAATCGATGCCAGTCCCGGACCACCATGGCACGCCAGCTGTTGGTTGAGGCAAGTGCCCTTTCCGTTCCTGCTTTCGATGTTTTCATATCCTGGTCCCCCTTTCAATGGGTATAAGGGTGCACTATGCGGGAGACCAATCCCGCATCATGCCCGCCCTTCCTTTCATAAACATACCAATCACAGGCATACGGTTCCTCAACGTGCCAGATAACGGTCCAGCGCATCCTGTTTCAGCTCAATGGCGCGGTCAATATTCATGCCCCTGATGGTCTCCACAAAGCTGTCAAAGTGATCCAGCGGCTCCTGCCCTGTAATGAACTTCAATGTCATTTCATCCCGGAGCGTATTGATCTCTGTCATAATCCCGGCCAGTTCCTTTTCTTCCTCCGGCGTCTGGCTGATATTATCCGGCATGAGCCAGCTGGAATCCTGGCTGTCCCATACCTCGATGCTTTCGAACACTTCCGGTTCAAATTCGTAGGAAGCAGAATTCCGCAAATAGCCCCAGTTATGCAGCTTGAACAAAGGATACAATGTCCAGAAGTCCAGCCCTTCGTCGTTTTCAAGCCGGGGATAGATCCATTTTACTTCTCCGTTGTCATCCCATTCATAGGAAACTCCCTCGGGTCCGTAGGAGCACAGATCCCCGCCATCCTGGCTGTACCAATAGTCCTGCCATTTGACGGCAGCTTCATCCAGGCCGTCTTCCACCAACTGAGTGGTAAAGAAAGTACGATCTCCACGGACGGTCGCATTGTCCTGGTGCAGATGAATTTCCTGCCCATCATAGGAAGTGGGCATCGCCACCGGTGTCAGTTTATAATTGGGATCCTGCTGCATTCCGCTTAGCTTGGCCTGCCCCAATTCCCCATAGTTCAGTCCGCAGCCTCCATACTGCCCGTTTGCCAGATTGGCATTGTAGGAATCCCAGTCGCGGGTGGTAAAATCGGGATCGAGCAGTCCGTCTTTATACCATTTGTTCAGAAGCGTCAGAAAATCCTGATATCCCGGCTCAAGGGGGCCATAAACAACTTTACCATTCTTGTTGATAAAATCATATCCGGTATCATAGGAAGCTGCAAAAGCATAGTTATTGGACACTCCCTGGGAAGCATTGATTATTAGGCCCAAAGGGGCAATCCCCTTTGCTTTTTTCATGGCCCGGAGCATGGTGTCCCAGTCATCAACGGTTTTGGGCAGTTCCAGCCCCAGCTCCTTTATCCAGTCCTCACGGACCCAGAGACCGCTCCAGGGGTCCGTCGGCACGATATCAATCATGGGGAAGAAAAACATCTTGCCGTCATCGTCCACAATGTCACGGTCAATGTCTTCGCTGTTTTCCCGCAGCCATTTGATGTTGGGCATCATCCCCTTGTCATAGTATTCGGTCAGCTCCAGGTAAATGCCGTCCTCCACGGCTTTATGGTACCCGCCGGTGTAGCCGGGAGGCGTTACAAAGACGTCCGGCAGATCCAGGGAAGAAACCTTCAGATTATAATTATCGGTTTCCTGTCCCACTGGAGGATAAATCCACTTGATTTTTACATTTGTACGCTTTTCCAGCTCCTTGAAAGCCTCGCATTCATCCCATCCCTGCATCACCGTGGAATTCAATCCTCTCCAGACCGTCAGGGTTACCGGCTCCTCCACGATGGGAAGACTGGTGGCATTGATGCCGTACAAATATTTATCCGCGCGTTTGTCATACTTAACAGGGCTCAGATTGTAAGGCCGGCCATTGTTGGTATCCGGGCCTTCCTCCGGCATCTTCTCCCCACCGGAAGATTCGGAAGTCTTTGTCTCTTTTTTCGGCTTGCCGGAAGAGGATTTGCCGGACGTATCCTTTCCTCCTCCGCCGCAGCCTGTTGGCAGAAACGAAACAGAGATCAGCAGGAAAATTGTGGTGAGTAAAGTGACAAACTTTTTACCTTTCATTGATGTCCCTCCCTAAATATAATGAGTTATATAATTTTTTAATCTACATATTTTCCAGTATAAACTTTAAAATCTTTATAAGAAGGCTGGAAAATAGTGTATTCTATTTGTTCCCCTTAACGGGCTCAGTCCAGTTATAAACAATGTTGTAAGTGTTAATGGCAGTAATAATACGTATGCAGGTTTACATTGGACAATACCATATTTATCATTTCATTCGCCGACATTTTCTGTCTCTTTATTCCTTATAAATAAGTATTACGAAATTTATCTTCATTATAGTCAATATATTGAGTATAGTCAAGCATTTTTTTATGATATTTTAGCTCTTGGGTGATGATATGATCAGTTATAAACCGTTTTACAATACACTAATAACAAAAGGCGTTACTGAATATCATTTGATTTTTAAACAAGGGTTTTCATCAAATATATTGAACAGAATGAAACACGGCAAAGCCATTACCACGAAAACACTTGATGCATTATGCTCCATATTGGATTGTGAGGTATCAGATATCATTGAATATATAAAAGAATAATTTCATGGATCATACTGTGAATGGCAAGACCGGACGGCATTGACAGGAAA
>DAINCI010000017.1:0-26410 GCA_036732425.1 Bacillota bacterium | reverse complement strand
AAATGGCAGCAGGTCTGGCATATCACCATTCCCAATATCCGGCCCATGATTACCATCCTGTTTATTATGAACGTAGGAAAGATATTCAATGCGGATTTTGGCCTGTTCTATAACGTACCAATGAATTCCGGCCCGCTTTTTCCCACAACACAGGTCATTGATACTTACGTCTACCGGGCACTGATGGCAACTTCCAATCCGGGTATGAGTACAGCGGCCAGCCTTCTGCAGAACGTAGTGGGATTCATCTGCCTCATGGGCGCCAACACAATTGTTCGGAAACTGGATGAGGAAAGCAGTTTATTCTAAAGGAGGAAAAGAAAAATGGCAAGAGTGGAGACGATGCCGGTCTCTCATACCGGAAAGAAAAGAAAAACACGGATGAATACCGTCAGCCGGCCTGCTGAAGTCGTAATTCATATTGTTCTTGTTTTATTCTGCCTGATTTGTGTGATACCGTTTATTTTTGTCGGAATCATATCCTTTACATCGGAAGAAAGCATCCGGGAAATCGGGTATTCCTTTCTCCCGCAGAAGCTTTCCCTTCAGGCCTATCGATATGTCTTTGATTTGGGAGATCAGTTGTGGCGTTCTTATTTCAACAGTTTTTACATCACCATTGCGGGAACCTTCCTCAGCGTTCTGATCAGCGTATTGTATTCCTATGCACTGTTCCGGAAGGATTACAAATATCGAAAGTTCTTTACTGTATTCTGCTTCTTTACCATGCTGTTCGGAGGAGGTCTGGCCCCTACCTACATGGTCTGCAAGAATTTACTGGGACTGAGTGACAACTATGCTGCATTGATTGTGCCGACGCTGCTCAACCCCTTTAACGTTATTATCATGCGAACCTTTTTTCATACTTCCATTCCGCTTGATTTGCTGGATTCCGCTGCCATTGATGGCAGTGGGGAATATCATACCCTGTTTCATATTGTCCTGCCCATCTCCAAGCCGGGTATTGCTTCCATTTCCCTGCTGACCTCCCTGGCATATTGGAATGAGTGGTTTCTTTCCATGCTGTATATACGGGACGCGAAATATTACCCTCTTCAGTATCTGCTGATGAGAATGCAGAATCAGGTGGATTTTTTGGTAAAAAACAGTTCCAAAATAGGACCTGAGGCGGCGAAAATCATGAGGGACCTTCCTCAGGAAAGTCTGCGGATGGCCCTGGTGGTGCTGATCGTCGTCCCCATTGCCTTCGCCTATCCTTTCTTTCAGCGCTATATCATCAGCGGCCTTACCATTGGATCCATCAAAGGCTGACGCATAGCCGAGGCGGAACTGCGGGACAAATGGCCTGTACAGATCGGTAAGAACAGCTGGCAGGAGCTGCCGGCTGCTTACAATAAAACATACCTGTTATCAAATTACTATCAAGAAGGGGGAAGATCCATCATGAAAAGGAAACGGTACGTGAAAAAATTGCTCTCCATGGCTTTGATCCTGACACTCCTGATGACTGCTTTCGCCGGCTGCGCCACAAAAAACAAAGACGTTGCGGACAAAAACGTCACTCCGGACTCCACGGAAAAGGCAGGAGGCAAAAAAGCAGAAGACGAAAAATCCGGTCAGAAAGAATCCGGGGACAACGACACCTCCAGTCCGGTTACATTGACATGGTATCTGCATGGGAGCAATGTCACCGATGACAAGGAAGTTCTGGAAAAGGCAAATGAATATCTGAAAGAAAAGATCAATGTTACTTTGAAACCCATTTGGGGCACCTGGGGAGACTTCGATGAAAATGTCGTTCTGTCCATTCAGGGCGGAGACGATGTGGACATCTATTTTACCTGTTCCTGGAGTGCCGACGAATACAATGCCTATGCACGGAAAGGCGCCTGGCTGCGTCTGGACGACCCGAAAAACAACCTCATTGAAAAATATGCTTCCGATCTTTGGAAACAACTGCCCGATGTTTTGATCCAGGGTGCTACGATTCCAGGAAAAGACGGAATGGGAGTCTATGCCATCCCGGGGTACAAAGACCTCGCCACACAGAATTGCTGGGATCTCAACATGGACCTGATGAAAAAGTATGGCTATACAGAGGATGATATTCAAAATACGGATTATTACGGATTTGGAGATATCCTGAAAACCGTCAAGGAAGGCGAAGGGAAAAACTTCTATCCGCTGCTGGTGGAAGCCGCTGTTCTGGAACGGATGGTGACCAACAGTATTATCGTTACCGGCGACTCCGGGACGAACAACCTGCTTTCCTATTACATTGATCCCAATGATGTTTCCGCTGAAGGGCCCTATGAAAATAAGATCCTGAGCAAGTTTGAAACAGACGAATACAAAAAATTTGTGGAGAAAACCCGTGAATACTTTGAAGCCGGCTATATCGATCCCGCCATGGGCAATCCGAGCCAGGCCAATGATGTGCGCAGTGCCAAACAACTGACCGGCGAGTATCTGATCGGCACCCAAAGCTATGCCCTGGGCTATGAAGGCCAGGCCAGCGAAGAACGCGGAATCGAAGTTGCCATGGTGCCCTGCACTCCGCCGTATGTGGATACCACTTCTTCGCAGGGCGCTATGATGGCCGTATCCAGCTCTTCCAAAAATCCGGAAAGGGCTGTGATGTTCCTGAACCTCCTGAATACCGATCCGTATCTGTTGACCCTTTTAAATTACGGAGTCGAGGGAACCCATTATGAGATGAAAGACAACATGGTGAATTTCCTGGATAAACGGGACGATTATGTGCCGTGGACCAACGGTATGGGCAACATCACCCTGCTGCCTCCCCAAAAGGAACAGGGTGCAGATTTCCAGGATCAATTCCAGAAGTATTATGGTGCCGCAAAGAGCATTCCGATTCTCGGCTACTGTTTTGATTCCACCCCGCTGGAAGCGGAAATGGGCGCATTATCCAATGTTGCAGCAGAATATGCATTGGCCCTGGACGCCGGGACCATCGATCCCAAACAAAAACTGCCGGAGTTCATCCAGAAATTAAAGGACAATGGAATGGATAAAATCGTGGAGGAAGCAAACAAGCAATTAACGGATTATCTGGCGGAAGCCAAATAAATTTCGAAGGAACCTTTGGGGGTTGGGTTTGAAAGAGGACCGGGGCACTGCCGTTTTTCTGTGGCAGGCTTCGGTCCTTTTGGAATATACCCGACAAATATCATGATGGGCAACGTAACGCTACACAAAACAATATCCCGTTACTTTACGACATTCACATACACCTTCCGATTCCGCGGCCCGTCAAATTCGCAGAAGTAAATTCCCTGCCAGGTACCCAGTTTCAGGGCTCCGTTTTCAATCGGGACAGGACAGGAGGCTCCCATCAGGGAAGCCTTGATATGGGCATGGGAATTGCCTTCAAAGTGCCGATACCCGTTTTGCTCCGGAAATGCCTTTTCCAATCCGTATAAAATATCCCTCACCACATCGGGGTCCGCATTTTCATTGATCGTCACCCCGGCAGTCGTATGGGGAACAAAGACAACCGCCTGTCCCGACTGTGCTCCGCTTTCCCGAACGGACTGTCTCACCAGATCCGTGATATCGATAAACTCCTGTGCTTTTGTTGTTTTTACGGAATACTCCATTTTCATCCTCCGTTCTCTTGTGCTTTCATTCTCTCTTTTTTTCCTGCTTCTTCTTCTTTCGTTTTTTCTTCAATCCTATTATATAAATCATATCGTTCCCTGTAAAGCAGACAAACGCGGATGCGCTCCCTCACTCTGCTGAAAACTTCATCCTCCGTATAAGCGGGTACTGTGCGCTTTTACTCTCTTGTTCTGCTATTCCTCCTGGCGGAGGACAGAATATATACTTCCGGATTGAAGAAACCGGATCATTCGGTTGGCGGTCCACCAGGATATAGCAATGAAAACAGCAAACAAAATGGGGAACGGCAGTATTGCATCCCGTAAAAGAGAACTGTCATGGGTAAACAGGCTGAGAACCAGATTAAATATGGTCGCTCCGACAATACAGACTGCGGAGTAAATACATAGCTCCAGAAATACCGAACGGAATATTATCCTGTTATCCATGCCCAGTGCCTGATAGATTCCCAGAGTTTTTCTGCGGTCCAGCAGGGAGAAATACATGATGTTATAAAAGTTTATCATGACAAACAAACTGAGGAAAATGGTAATCAGGTTGGATACCGTTTGAATCACAGCAATATATCTGGCTTCTTTCGCAATCTGATCCGACAGGGAGAAAAAGAAGGAATCAGGATAAGACATCACATAGTCCTTCACCTTTGTATCAATTGCATTTCTTTGGCTTGCAGGGAGTTCCGGATCGACATAGAGATCCCATCCATTGATTCCGGGAAACAAATCCGAATGTGTGACTTCTTTTTCGGGTACTACGATGGCAGGATAGTCTGCATCAATCGCAATGGAACCGACCATGATATCCAATGGCTTTGCTATCTGCAGGTCCACTTTGAGATCATAAGTGGAATACGTAATGTCCTCCATATGATGCAGTACATCATAAAAATCAACTTCCTCCCCGATGGATAATCTTCCAAACTTCAGGAAACTTACCAAAGGCTGTTCTTTCTCCTCTGCTGTTGGCAAAAACAACAGGACGGAATCCGAACTAATTGGGCGGTCCTGCAGTTCCTCTTCATATTGCTTCTGGATGGCCATTATGATTTCATCATTGGCAACGACAACATAATAATCGTTGACACCGATCACCCCATTTGGTACCGCATCGGGTATTGCATCCGGGAACTCATCATCCGTTCCCGTATCGGAACTGCTGCTCCACTGATTCCAGTATTGATTTTCCGGAGTATCATCAAAAACCATCACCGCACCTTCCGTGGAGGGCTCCTCCAGCGCAAATTGGATGCCATCCATGTTGGACAGTCTGTGCACGTTTTCCATATCGAATGATCTGTTTTTTGCCTGATATAATGAAAAAAAGCCAAAATCTCTGTATACTTCCGTTTTATATGGCTTCATCATATAATCTGCATCATCGGAGGAGGAATTGTTGATAACCATACCCTGAAAATATAAATGTGTAAAGCTGGTAAGAGCAATCAATACACAGACTGCCAGCAACAAAGGCGCAAGTTGCCCAATGTTATTCCGGATAGGATACCGCACAAAAGTTTGCAGAAATCCGCCCTTTCGCTTCATGGGACGCAGTGGGATCGTTTCCTCCTGAGATAAAGGCTTTTTGTGCAGAGGAAGAATAACGCGCGAGAATACAATCACGGGGATCAGCACAGCAATCACGGGTACAGCAAAAGATCGTGACAGACTGCTTCCTGTATAAACATGCAGGGAATCCAGATGAACAAATAAATTCCCTGTCTGTGTAAAAACGAAGCCGAGACCCATTCCAATGGCATAACCGGATAGTGTGATCAGGAGCACCTGGCTTATAAAAAGAAGAAAGGGCTTTCCGGTTTGGGCACCAAGGATATAGAAAACCTGATATGTGTTTTTTGTTCTGTACAAAAAAAGCTGATAGCCAAACCAAATGGTGATACCAAATAATAACAGGACAATTACGTAAAATAAATTGAGAAACAAAGTCAGGTTTCCAATATCGCTGTATCCGTCCACATAGAAATTGGTGTTGATGATTCCGCTGTAATCATCCACTCCCAGACTTTTGCAGTAGTTCATAATATCGTCTGCCTTATAATCATCAAAATACAGCAATACGTGTGCCGCTTTTGCCGTCAATGAACCGTCCGTTGGCAGAATGACCCCGGAGGGCAGGTCGTTCCGTCCCCGGCGCAACTCCTCAGGCCTGTTCCATGCAGCGGAATAATCATGGAGGATACCGGAGATGGTATACTCTGCAGGAGCGCCATCGTCTTTTTCCAAAACAATTGTGGAGCCGATTCCAACACCATCGGCCAGGCGGGACACAATATTGTTTTCCAGGGCGATTTCATGGGGCGACCTTGGCATTTTCCCGGCTTTCAGACGAATATGTCCAAGAGAAAATGCTTCCCGGTCGAAGCTGCCAATGGTAATCGGCGTCTTTCCCACAGCCTCCCGATAAGTTCCGTAAAGCCTGATGGTACCGGCACGCTTTAATTTTCCACCTGTTTTGACAGAGTCGCGCTGCCGTTGGCTCGCATCAAAAATAACCGCATGCTGTTCCCCATATTGTTCAGCATTTTTCTGACGGGTCGAATCAATCAGGGAGCGGAACAAAGGCACGATAGTCATCACAAGGGAGACAGACAACGCAGTCATCATTGTAAGCCCAAAGAAATAACCTTTTCGGTATTTTAATATTTGAAATGCCTTTTTCAGTCCATTAAGCAACTTGCTCAAGATTCCCATCCCTCATCTTATAAACATGATCCGCAAAGGAAAGCAAATCCTTGTCATGTGTCACCAGGACAAGAGTGGAACCATATTCTTGAACCAGCCCACAAAGTAATTTCATTACAATGGAGCCATTGCTCTCGTCCAGATTGCCGGTAGGTTCATCCGCGAAGATGACATCAGGGTTATGAATAATCGCCCTTGCAATGGCAACCCTTTGTTGTTCCCCTCCGGATAACCAGGCAGGCATTTGATGCATCTTATTCGCAATTCCCAGTGTGGATATCAGATTTTCATAAATATTGCCGCAGGAACGGATCCCATTCAGGTAAAGAGGCATTCGGATATTATCCTGAACAGTAAGTTCCGGGATTAAGTTATAGGATTGAAAGATAAATCCAAAATGCCTGCGGCGTATGGCAGATAAGTCGGTTGCCGTATCATATAAGTTCGTATCTTGATAATATACGCTTCCGCCTGTGGGAATTTCCAGTCCTGCAAGCATATGCAGCAACGTAGATTTCCCGGAACCACTTTTCCCCATGATAATGTTGATTCCCGACTCTATCGTAAAGGTAGCAGGGCGAACCGCTGCGATATGCGCACCGCCCTGCTTATAAATTTTCTGACAGCTTTCACAGCTTAATTTTTGTTCTGCCATGTTTGTTTGGTGTAACCGGATCCTACTACACGAGTATTCGATCCAACCAGACTCCTTCCCGTGAAGACATAGGGATACTAATCTATATCCAAGGCCCTTTTTACTATCACTATCCTTTCTCGGTTGAATTTTCAACAACATTGAAAAATTGCTGAACTCCAGCCGATCTGTATAAAAGCCTGAATAGAAAAAAGCCGATCAAAGAACCCGTCATGTTCAAAATAATATCGTCGATATCCGATGCCCTGTAGCTTACCATACGGTTTGCTGTTTCAACGTATTGAAGCAATTCAATGCCAAGGGAAAGTAAAAATGCCAGCAACATACTCCACTTTAATGCCCTGAACCTGGGATAAAGCATACCTGCAAGAAACGGAAGCGGCACAAACAATAAAACATTTCCTGAAATATTGAGCAATAAAAGCCTGAGATACGTATTGAAATTACCATGCTGCACAGTATGGGAAAAATCACGAAACAGATGGAATGGAATAAAGTTGATCGACTGAGACACTTCTTCCCGTATGAAATCATAAATCGGCAACAGCGTGACAGACAAAACGCAACAGAGGTAAAATGCAAAGACATGGTTTATCACAATCCTCCAGGTGTTGTACTCCAGCCTGGTTCTCCGTGCCATCAACAGTCTGATCATCAATGAGAGAATACACACAATAAAGCTGAAACCTATAGCAAAAATTGACTGCTCATGAATCAAGAACACCCACTCCTCCTGTTTCAACCTGTTTTTGATTCGTACATTCCACTTTTAATATAGCATTGGTTACAATATCGGAAATAGAAGAATCTCTGTCAACAGGAATATAACACCTTATACTTCTTTTGTCAATAGATTTCCAATATCTGGAACTAGATGCGCACCTGCCCGACGAAACCCTGCGGTAACTTTACGCTAACAACGCATTGCCAAAGCAAACACGACAGTGAAAATATGGTATAATACGGGAGAAGGCGAGGAAAAATCAAAGGGGTGACCAATATGGATCAACGTCTGACAGAGATACGGAAAGAAAAGACCAATAATTATCTGTTGCCCTTTTTCTGGCAGCATGAAGGACACACGGAGGCGTTGCCGAAGGAGATTCAGAAAATATGGGAAAGTGGCTGCAGGGCTTTCTGCGTGGAATCCCGTCCATACGAGGATTTTTGCGGTCCCAAATGGTGGGCGGATATGAAAATCATATTGGAGGAAGCCAAAAAGCGGGACATGAAGGTCTGGATCCTGGATGACAAGCACTTTCCCACCGGCTTCGCCAATGATCTGGTAAGGCAAAAATATCCGGAACGGCGTCGGTGGTACCTGCGGGAACATCATGTTGATGTATTGGGCCCCATGAAGGGCGCCTCCCTCCTGATTCCCCCCTGTGAGGAAGAGGAAACCCTGTTGTCCGTCTGTGCTTATCGCCGCACCGGCAAGGAAGAAGAGCTGACTGGGGAGCCCATCCTGTTTTCGATTCCGACCGGGTCCCGGTTTCTCTGCTTTCATGTTCCGGAAGGCTGCTGGAGAGTCTTTTTCATTTTTCAGACCAGAAAGGGCAGCTCCCCGGGCCGTGAATACTACATCGACATGCTGTCCCGGGAATCGGTTCAGGTACTGATGGAAGCGGTATATGAGCCCCATTATGAGCATTTTCACGAATATTTCGGAAACACCCTGGCCGGATTCTTTTCCGATGAGCCCAGCCTGGACTGTCAGCATATCGGGCCCTGGGGACAGGATAAGGGCTCCTATTGCCGAACCGTGGGACAGCCGGGAGTTGCCCTGCCCTGGTCCGATGAAATCATCCATCGGATGGAGAAGCATTCCATCCCCCATCCTGCTTCTGCACTCCCGGGCCTGTGGTATCCCATAAAAGGCTGTTCTCCTTCCATCCGGCTGGCGTACATGGATACGGTCACCCATTTATGGCGCAGGAATTTTTCCGGTCAGATCGGGGATTGGTGCCGCTCCCATGGGGTTCAGTATATCGGGCATATTATAGAGGACATGAACGCTCATGCACGTCTTGGCTGCAGCGGCGGACATTTCTTCCGTTCCCTGGACGGACAGGATATGAGCGGTATCGATATCGTACTGCATCAGGTGATTCCCGGAATGGCAGATTACCGGACTTCTGCCCGGATCTCCGGCGGTGTGGCCGATCCGGATTTCTTTCATTATATCCTTGCCCAGCTGGCATCTTCCCAGGCACGTCTGAATCCCCGCATGAAGGGCCGGGCCATGTGTGAAGTGTTCGGCGCCTTTGGATGGGCGGAAGGCATACCATTCATGAAATGGCTGATGGATTTCCTCCTGGTACGGGGGATCAATCACTTTGTCCCGCATGCCTTTTCAGACAAATATCCGGATCCCGACTGTCCTCCCCACTTTTATGGGAAGGGCAACGATCCTCAGTTTTCCGGATTCAAAAAGTTGATGGAATATGTAAATCAGGTCAGCCATCTCCTGTCCGACAAGGAACGGCAGGTATCCGGCGCCGTGCTGTACCATGCCGAGGCGGAATGGATGAATGGGGAAGACTGCATGATGACACAGGTCCCGGCCAAACAGCTTTATGATGCGCAGGTCGATTATGACATTGTACCTCTGGATGCACTGGAGAATGCTTTCGCAGAAAACGGAACCATGTGCATCAATGGACATGTCTATCAGTTCCTTGCCGTTCCCTGGGCAGCAGTTCTGCCGGAAAAGTTCTGGAATGCCGCCTGTCGCCTGCATCGTTGCGGGCTGCCCGTTTTCTTCCTGGATCAGGCTCCGTCTCATAAAGGGGAACTGCCCGGAAAAGTCGTACCCACGGAGGATTTCCCGGAAATCCTGTTTCAGCTGGATCTGGCTCATGATTACAGAGCACGGAATCATTTTCTACGGATCGGCTTTTTCCGTAAGATGGACGGAGAAAAGGAATGCTCCTGTTTTCTGCTGTTCAATGAAGCGGTCCATCAGGATACGGAAGCGAGAATTCTTCTGCCGGTATGCGGCGATTATCTGAAGCTGGACCTTCCGGGCGGAACCTGTTACAGGGGATATACAGCGGATGGAACCGTTTCAGTCCGGCTCAGACCGTATCAGTCGGAGATTCTGATATTCGATTCGTTTGACGAATCCTTTCCGGTACAGTTCCAGGAAGAGCCGGAATGGGTATCGCAGGGTGTCCTCCCCCTCCCATGGGATATTTCCCGGAAGGAGATGGGAAAGGATGAGGAATTTATCCCTTACCGGACCGAATCGAATCTGTTCAACATCACAGGCCCGGACGGGGATTCGTCTTTCTCCGGTCTGATCCGTTACAAAGTCAAATTCCCGTTGAAGGAAAAAAAGCCCCTTCTGCTGGATTTGGGAGAAGTCGGACAGACGGCGCAGGTTTTCCTGAATGGCAAGGATCTCGGGATACGGATCTGTAAGCCCTATTGCTGGGACATCGGAAAAGCGGTAAAGAAAGGGTCCAATACCCTGGAAATCATCGTTGCCAACACCTTGGTGCAGCGGATCCGGGATCCATTTTCCTGCTATATGCAGATTCCGCCCAGTGGTCTGCTGGGTCCGGTGACCCTCTCCTCCCGAAGATAATCCCGGATCCGAAATACGGATTGCAGCAGGAACTTTCTTGTGATATTATGATTTCTGAAACACAGTCCTGTTCCGGACAGGGATCATGCCGGACCAAAAGACAGAACAGTGCCGGACAGCCTGATAAAAGATATCGGTTCAAAAAGTCAGAGGATAAAAAGTATCAGGGCTCCATATTCTGGTCTCCTGATAAACAATAAAGTTTTTGAAAGAGGTTTAACGAATGTTTGATGCAAAATCGGAAGTTGCCGGACTGCTGGCCCCCGGGATACCGGGAATTGAGCCGCAGCAGATCCATGATATGCTGGAGGTGCCGCCCAACCCGGAAATGGGGGATCTGGCCCTGCCCTGTTTTAAACTGAGCAGGATGCTGAAAAAGTCCCCGGTGCGGATTGCAGAGGATCTCTCCAACGCCGTTTCAAAAAGGGGCAGCACAGAGGACATTGACCGGATTGAGGCGGTATCCGGTTATCTGAATATCTTTCTGAACAAAAGTGTGTACATCCGAAAGGTTCTGAGCGAAATACTGCAGGCAGGCAATTCCTATGGCTCCTCGGATATCGGAAGGGGAAAGACCGTTGTCATTGACTACTCTTCCCCAAATATTGCAAAGCCGTTTCATGTAGGCCATCTTCGCTCCACTTCCATTGGAAACTCCCTGTATCAGATTTTTTCCTTCATGGGCTACCATTGTGTTGGCATCAATCACCTTGGCGATTGGGGGACCCAGTTCGGCAAACTCATCGTGGCCTATAAAAAATGGGGATCGGAGCAGGCTGTCCGGGAAAACCGAATTGACGAGCTGGTTGCCCTGTATGTGAAGTTTCACAAAGAAGCAGAAAAGGATCCTTCCCTGAATGAGGAAGCCAGGGAATGGTTCACACGCCTGGAACAGGGAAACGAAGAAGCCCGTGCCCTTTGGCGTTGGTTCATTGACATCAGTATGAAAGAATACCAAAGAATTTACGATCTGCTGGGAGTCAAATTTGACGCCTATACCGGCGAGTCCTTTTATAACGACAAAATGGAGCCAGTGGTCGGGGAACTGAAGGGAAAAAACCTTCTGAAAGAAAGTGAAGGGGCCATGGTAGTGGATCTGGAGAAGGAAGGCATGCCTCCCTGTCTGATCCTGAAAACCGATGGCAGCACTTTGTATGCGACCCGGGACATTGCCGCAGCCATTTATCGAAAAAATACCTATCATTTTGACAAATGCATTTATGTCACCGGCGTTTCCCAGAGCCTGCACTTCAAACAATGGTTCAAGGTGATAGAAAAAATGGGCTATGACTGGTATCAGGGCCTGTATCATGTACCATTCGGCACAGTCAGCATCGGTGGGGAAAAGCTGGCTACCCGTACCGGAAAAGTAGTGCTGTTGGACGATATCCTGTCCAGAGCCATCCAAAAGACCAGAGCAACCATTGAAGAGAAAAATCCGAATCTGGAAAACAAGGAAGAAGTTGCAAGGCAGATGGGAGTCGGTGCCGTGATCTTCAGCGATTTGTTCAGCAACCGAATCAAGGATGTCTCCTTCTCCTGGGATGAAGTCCTGAACTTTGACGGGGAAACCGGTCCTTATGTGCAATATACCCATGCGAGAGCCTGCAGTGTCCTTCGCAGGGCAGAGGATGGAAAAACGGTAAGAGCCTCAGAGGAAACCGATCCGGCAGGCAAAATCAGCAAGGCAGACGATGAAACAGATTCTTCCGGAAAGACAATTTCAAAAGAGGCTTCTGCAGCTGCGGATTTTGACAGCAGCCTGCTGTCCAGTAAAGAAGAATATCAGTTGGTCCGGGTCCTGTCTGATTTCCCGGATAAGGTAAAACAGGCATTGAACGATCTGGAGCCTTCCATACTGACCCGCTATCTGGTGGAGCTGGCAAAGGAATTCAACCGATTCTACCACGAACATTCCATACTGGTAAAAGAAAAAGATCTCCGAAAAGCACGACTGGCATTGGTACAGGCAACAAAAACCACTCTTGCCACTGGATTAAGACTGATTGGCCTTCATGCACCGGAGAAAGTCTGATCGATATTCCGGACAGTCCGTGCAACGAAAGGGAACTCAGTCATCCATTTCAATAAGTTTTGGGGGAGATGTTTTTCTTGAAAAGGATCGTTTTAACCGGCGGCGGTACTGCAGGCCATGTGACACCCAATATTGCCCTTTTGCCGGAACTGAAAAAAAGAGGATGGGACATTCACTATATCGGAACACAAAGCGGGATTGAACACAAGCTGATAACGGAAATCCCCTATGTAACCTATCACAGCGTGCAGTCCGGCAAACTGAGAAGATATGCGGATATTAAAAATCTTACCGATCCATTCCGTGTTTTGGCAGGCATCGGACAATCCATGAACCGAATTCGAAAGCTGAAGCCTCAGATTATCTTTTCCAAAGGTGGATTTGTTTCCGTACCGGTTGTTTTGGGAGGATGGATCAATCGTATCCCGGTCATTGTCCATGAGTCTGATATTACACCGGGCCTTGCCAATCAGATTGCCACCCGGTTTGCAAAGACGGTATGCACCACCTTTCCGGAGACCGTTCAATATTTCAGGGAAGGAAAGGCGATCCATACCGGAACTCCCATTCGGCAGGAACTGTTTTCGGGCAGCCCGGAAAGGGGCAGAAAACGGTGCGGCTTTACCGGGGAAAAGCCCACCATCCTGGTCATGGGCGGCAGCCAGGGCGCTGTTGCCATCAACAAGGCAATCCGGGCACTGCTGAGCAGGCTGACCCGCCGCTTCCAGGTGGTGCATATTTGCGGCAAGGGCAATTTTGACACCGTTCTGGACAGCCATCCGGACTACAGGCAGTTCGAATATGTGAGCGAAGAGCTTCCGGACATTCTGGCAATGACCGATCTGGTGGTATCCCGGTCCGGAGCCAACTCCATTTATGAATACCTTGCCCTGAAAAAACCGGCACTGCTGATCCCGCTTCCCTTAAGCTCCAGCCGCGGTGATCAGATTGCCAATGCAAAGTCCTTTGAAAAACAGGGCTTCAGCAAAATGCTGGAACAGGAAAATATGACGGAAGATACCCTTTATGATCATATTGTGGATCTGTACCTGAACAGGAAAAAATATATCCGGGCCATGACGGAAAACAATTCCGCCGACAGCATAGAAATCATTATGCAGCAGATTGATTCCCTGGCAAAAAAATAGAAAAGAGCTGGGCCTGAGTCGCTCAGAGCTGCTCCAGCAGCTTGTATAAAAGCGTATACAGCGTTCCGGCTTCGTCCCGGGAAAGCGATATGCACTTCCCCATCTCCAGCGGAATATCCTTTGCTTTTTCCTTTAACCCTTCTCCGGTTTCCGTAAGAAGGATGTTGATGGAACGCTCATCTTCGGCGGACCGCTCCCGCCGGATGAATCCTTTGTTCTCAAGACGCTTCAATAAGGGGGTCAGCGTACCGGAATCCAGATACAATCGTCTGCCAAGCTCCTGAACCCTTATTTGTTTCTGTCCCCACAGCACCATCATGACAATATACTGGGTATAGGTCAGATCCACCTTCTTCAGAAAAGGCCTGTAGCGGTTCACCACCCCTTTTGCTGCCGCATAAAGTGGAAAACAAAGTTGATTTTCAAGCTTCAGAATATCATCACTCCGGTGATCCATTGTTTCCTGCAATCCTCCCGGCGAATGCTTCTGCTTGTTTTAAATCCGCGTCGTTCGGCCGTCCCCGATTGGCAAACAAAAAAGATCCTTTGCAATGAAATTCATCATCCGACACAGTAATCCCGCTTGCCTGCAGAATGCCCTTTATTTCCGGCAGAGCTGTCTTATTCCCTGCCGCAGTGCCAAACACAACAACGTTCTTCACCTGTTCCGGTTTCAGGCTTTTTAAAAAGTCACTCATTGTTCCGTCAATCCTGCCTGCATAAATGGACGCACCGACAAAAAGAATATCTGTTGTTTCCGATGTATCCCAATGAAGCTGTTTTACAGAAACGGCTGATGATCCGGCACCCTTTGCGATGGCTTCTGCAAGCTTTTTTGTATTTCCGCCTCTTGAGACATAGACAACTTTATTCATACCATACTCCTCCTTACAGCAGCTTTTCGATTTCTCCGGCTATGTCCTTCGGTTCCACCGGCGATTCATGGCGTGAAACCACATTTCCGTTGCGGTCAATCAGAAACTTGGTAAAATTCCATTTGATCTGATTGTCAGGAAAGCCTTCCTTGTATCTGTTCCTGAGCATGAATGCAAACGTTTTGTTTTTAAACCCCTTGCCAAACCCCTCAAATCCTTTCTGAGACGTCAGGTATTGAAAGAGCGGGACAGCCGTTTCTCCGCGGACATCCACTTTCCCGGACAATGGAAAGGTAACGCCGTAACGCACAGAACAAAATTCGGAAATTTTCTGATTGCTCCCCGGCTCCTGCTCCATGAACTGATTGCAGGGAAAGCCGATTATTGTAAAACCACGGTCCCTATATTTCTGATAAAGCTCCTCCAGTCCCTTATACTGGGGTGTGAACCCGCACTTGCTGGCTGTATTGACAATAAGCAGTACTTTCCCTTTGTAATCCGACATCTTCACCTGCTGATTCTCAATCGACGTATACGTAAAATCATAGATCGACATAACAGAACCTCCTCCAATATATTTGGAACAATTAAATTGTGCAAAACCATTTTATCGGGACATCTCTGATTTGTCAAGTCCGTTCCAAAAATATTCCAATAAATTAATACATTCAATACTTATGATTCCCATCAGCTTTGATCCTGACCGTTGCCCCTGATATGCAATGCACGTATTCAATAAAAAATCCCCGGGAATACCGGGGATAATATCAATTCCAAAAAATTTTCAAAAAATAAAATGATTGCGTTGCAATGTAGAAAGAAAGCTTAATGAATCTCACTTTTTTCCATATTCAAAACATAAGGATCATACGTCTTCGTTTGGGAAGTCCCGGCTGAACGCTCCACAGTCTTGCAGCCATGTCTGACGATGAACTCCACGATCTCCCTGGCCGCCCGTACATTCCGGAATGTAAGCTGCCGGTTATAAATCTCACAAAGCTTTTTCCCATTCTGAGCCAGCAGATCCGATATCGCATCCGGAACTTTTTGAGGATCCATACAGACCACCCCCAAATTGTGATGCCGGACATATTCCGGATTTTTTTCTTCCTGTCCCCTCAATGCATCCACAACAATAATGGGTTTGCACAGATTAACTGCTTCCATTACCACGTTGGGACTTCCCCGGACAATGAGAATATCCGCTTCCGTCATGTACTTTTTCATATCTTTCGTGAATCCGTGAATTCGAACACGATGACCCGTGGTATCCCCAAACTCCTTCTCCAGCTCTTCCCTCAGGGATGCCTTGCTTCCTGCAAGGACAGAAATGCGACAGCTGCTGTGATCCAGAATATTTCGGACAATGCTCATAATCCGTTTGGATCCCTGGCTTCCGCTCACCAACAGGACAGAGGCTCCGTTTTTGGATATCTGATCCGCATCCCTCGGAGCAGAGGGGAAAGGTACGCAAAAGTCCTCGCGGACCGGAAAATCAACAAGCTGTAATTTTTCTTCCGGAAGTCCAAGGGAGAGCATGGTGCGTTTGGACTCCACAGAGGGACACATGGTATAGGCGGACCTTTTATCCGCCCACATACTGGAAACGTTGTCCAGATCTGCGATCAGAGGGATCACCGGAATGCTTACATTTTCCCGCTCCAGAACATTCAAAACCGCGCTGATAAAAACAGCATGAACAGGAACAATTACATCCGGCTTGATTTCCTCAAGCCGGTGAATCAGTTCCTGTTCTATGCTTTTTGTTACAAATGTATTGATCATGCCGGGATAATGATTGGCTATCTGATAAAGAAAGCCCCATAATGCAGGAAAGTTGATGATAATCGGATTATAGAGCCGTCCCATCAGATCCATGAATTTTCCTCCAAGGGAGAACCCATCCATCACAGTGATTTTCAATCCCGGGTATTGCTCGCGGGCCTGCTCCACCAAAGCCTTTGTGATACTTTTATGGCCCTGGCCGGTATCCTCCGCGGAAAGAAATACAATGCCGCCGCCTTCTCCACCAGTATTCGTACGGTTCTTCTTCTCTTTTTTTCTGCTTTTCTTCACTCTGTTCCCCTCACTGTTCTCAAGAAATCGGATGATACGCGGCCGGTTGTAACGTTGAATGATGACATATGGCAGATTCAGGCCAAGTGCCAGAAAAATCATAAAAAAGGTCTCCAAAAAACTACTCCAGATTCCGAAAAGGAAAGAGGACAGAATAATTCCCCAGTGCGTCAATTCCGCACGGCAGGATTCCAGAAGATATTTTTGTATATGCTTCTCATCAAACGATGAAATATGTTTTCTCGAAAAAATAGGTTTTAAAAAATCACTCAGCTCCGGCAATTGGTTCTTCCAATTCTTTACTTTGAATATCCGCTGATAAACTTCTCCTCCCTCTTCCCATTTCTTTTCCTGATAAAACCGGTTCTGATAATGCAATATAGATTCAGGAAATTTCAGGGAAAAAAACGTGTTTGCAATCGACAATATAATAAATACAAAAATATTATCGGAAAGTGTCGCTTCCATGCCCTTTTCACCCCTTTATCTGGATATAGCGATCCCAGCTGTGCTTCTTTATTGCGGGCAGTACATACAGTGGAATATAAAACGCCACTCCGGTTACAAACCCCCATCCGACATCCATAACAGAATGCTGCTTGATAAATACAGTGGACAGGCATATCAGTATGGTTAAAATATGGGATGCAAGTTTCCCGTTCTTCTTCTCCAGTGCAAAGTCCCCCGAATGCTGCAGGGCAGCATCCACCGCAATGGAGTTAATCACATGCACGCTTGGACATACATTGGTCGGTGTGTCCGTGGCATATACCAGTCTTACCAGCAAAGAGAAAGGATCCTTTTTGGCAATGACCGGTCTCATATTCTGTGCATTGGGATAAATCATATAAACAATATAGGCAATGGACATCCCACCTGCCAGAAAGATAAGCAGTTTATAAAAATCCCTTCGGGAATGTGTTCCGGTGTATATCACTCCATAGGCAATATACGGAAACCATATCAGGTATGGAATAACAAACTCCTTGACAAACGGAACCCTGTCATCCAGGCTCACATGTATCATATATTTTGGAACAAGAGTCTTCTCCAAATACTTAAACCATATCAAAATCGGGACCAACAAAAGCAGACTGTAAAAATGCTTATGCTCCGATAGAAACTTCCGAAAGTTCTTCATTGTTTTCAAAAACTCTCCCCCGTTTAGTCATCACTCCGGGAAGTTTCCTTCCCCGGCCAAACCTTTCCGATAAGGCTACTCTATATTATATATATATATGTCAATTTACGCAATGATGCATCAATCCTCTGGGCTGCCAGATGGTTGATGCATAGTCCATATTTCAGGGGAAACCTCTCTTTTTCGTTGCTTTTATTTTTCAGTATCCTCTGTCGAATTCTATATTAAGCATAAAATTCGACAATTGTTTCAAAAATCCTCCCGTAGAGAAAATCTTACCCGGAAAAGAAATTGCTTTTGGAAAACGTCCTGATTTCGACGGTTATTCACAATTTTCTGTGGGCAAGCACAAGTTATCCACAAGCTGTCCCGGGATATCTTCTAATTTTAAATTCATCCCCATGTTTATCCACATTATCCACAGCCTAACCAGCTCCTTTTCCACATCCTTTGTGATATTTATCTATTCGAGCAAGATAATTGTGTTGATTGATAAATATGGAATACAAATAAATTCCGTCCTAATTCTCCATATTTTGAACAAAACGGAGGACAAACTCCTTCAGCCCTTCTGCATCGATCCGATCAAACCGGTTTTTCTCCGGACTGTCGATATCCAGAACCCCCATCAGACCGTTATTTTTCTGAATGGGAAGGACAATCTCCGACCGGGAGGAGGAATCACAGGAAATATGACCAGGAAATTGTCTGACATCTTCCACGATCTGTATTTCCCTTTTCTCCGCCGCAATACCGCAGACCCCTTTCCCCATGGGAATACGAATGCACGCCGGCTGCCCCTGAAAGGGGCCCAGGACAAGCTCCCCGGACTGATGCCGATAAAACCCCGCCCAGTTGATATCCGGAAGAAACTGATACAGCAGGGCGGCTGCATTGGCCATATTTGCAATCTCGTCCGATTCTCCGTCCAGCAAACCGGACAGACAGGTATTCAATTCTTCATAAAGTTTTTTTCTGCTGTCCGCAGAGGATTCCGATGCACCTGACATACCATATAACTCCTGTTCCATCCTATATTTTTGTCGTATCGGCATCCGGCGGGATCTGCCGGCTATACTCTTTCGATCCAGCCATGGGAATCCGGCTCTTTTCCGCATTGAATCGCCGTGATCCGGTCGAACAGCTTCTGAGACAATGCACCCGTTTTTCCACCGTTTATTTCTATGATGCGATCGTTCCAGTTCAGAACGCCCACCGGAGAAATTACGGCTGCTGTTCCTGTTCCAAAAACCTCATCCAGTTTGCCCGCAGCATGGGCATCAAAAACCTCCTGGATGGACAGGGGCCTTTCCTCCACCGGATATCCCATTTCCTTTGCCAAGGTGATAACGGAATCCCGCGTTACGCCTCCCAGTATGGTACCTCCTGACAATGGAGCGGTAATCAGGACATTGTCGATTTTAAAGAAAATATTCATGGTGCCTACTTCTTCCACATATCTGTGCTCTTTGGCATCCAGCCACAATACCTGGGTACAGCCTTTTTTTCTGGCTTCCTCTGCGGCATAAAGACTGATTGCATAATTACCGGCGGTTTTGGCAAACCCGGCTCCGCCCTGGGCAGCACGAACATATTCATCGGTGACATAGATCCGGATCGGTTTCATTCCTTCCTCATAATAGGCACCGACAGGAGACAACAGGATAAAAAGCCGGTACGTATGCGAAGGACGGACTCCCAGGGAAACATCCGTTGCAATAATCAGCGGGCGAATATAAAGGGAGGTTCCTTCTGCTTTCGGAATCCAATCCTTTTCAATCTCCAACAGTTTCTTCAATCCCTTCCAGACCAGATCTTCGTCCAGTGTGGGAATGCATAGTCGCTTCGCAGAGCGATTCAGCCGCTTTATATTTTCAAAGGGACGAAAGGAAACCGGCTCTCCGTTCTGATCCCAATATGCCTTCACACCCTCAAAGACTGCCTGGCCATAATGAAATACCATAGCAGCCGGTTCCACCTCAAAGGGGCCATAGGGTATAATCCGTGGATCATACCATCCTCTGCCATCTTCATAATCCATGACAAACATATGATCTGTATAATATCTACCGAACCCCAGTTCCTTGCCCTTTGGCTTTGTCTTCGGATTCCGGTTCTTTACAAATCGAATCTCTGTCATATCGCACTCCCCGTTTTGCCGTTTTTATTACAATTCGCCGCTTTTTTGTTTTATCCTTGTTTCCACTTCAAAAAAAGCAAGCTTTTGATTCCCGTCATTCCGGATCGGGTAAATCGTTCTTTCCGTCATTTTTCTCTTCTCCGGTATTTTTCTCTTCTCCGTCATTTTCTTTCCTGTCGTCCGGTTCCTGTGCCCGATCCAGCAGTCGTTTCAGGGAGTTATCCTTCTCCCCGCTGAACGGCATCTGTGGTGCAGACTGCACTTTCCGGGAAGAGTCCGTCTCTCCTGTTCGGTCTCCGCTGTCCTCATCTACAGGACCTTCTTCCTCTTCGTCCTCCTCCACACTCTTCTTTGCTTTGGCAACGGATACAATGGAATCCCCTTCCTCTACTTTCATCAGGGTGACTCCCTGGGTATTCCGGCTCAATTGGGATATTTCATCTGTTCCAATCCGGATGATGACGCCTTCCGAATTGATCATGATCAGATCCTCTTCTCCGGAAACGACCTTCATCGCTGCAAGTTTTCCGGTTCTTTCGGTGATATGCATGGTAAGGATGCCTTTTCCGCCCCTGGTTTGAATACGATATTCTTCTGCAGGAGTCCGCTTTCCAAACCCGTTTTCGCTGATCGTCAGTACGTCCGCATCTTCCCTTACACGCTCCGTATCCATAACATAATCTCCATCACTCAATTCCATACCTTTTACACCCATGGCAGTTCTTCCCATGGACCGGACATCCTTTTCCGAATAGCGGACCGAATAACCTTCATGGGAAGCCATGAGGATCTCCTGATTTCCATCCGTCAGTAAAGTACGGATCAGCTCGTCCCCTTCCCGGAGGGATATGGCAATGATCCCGCCTTTCCGGATATTTTTAAAGTCCTGCAGGGGAGTCTTTTTCACCAGACCGTTACGGGTTGCCATGAACAAATACCGGTCCTCCGCAAAATCCTCTTCCTTTAATGGAATAAAGGCCTGAATCCGTTCTCCGGGGATAAGCTGCAACAGGTTGATAATGGCAGTTCCCTTGGCCTGACGTCCGGATTCGGGGATCTCATAAGCTTTCATGGAATACACCTTTCCCATGGAAGTAAAGAACAAAAGGGATTGATGGGTTGAGGTAATGAACAGATCCTCCACAAAGTCCTCTTCCCTGGTATGCAGACCGGTAATTCCCTTTCCGCCTCTTCGCTGGCTCTTATAGGTACGAAGCGGTGTTCGTTTGACATAACCGTAATGGGTCAGTGTGATTACAACGTCATGTTCGTCGATCAGATCCTCCATGTCTATTTCATCATCTGCCGCAACAATCTCCGTCCTTCTCGGATCATTGTATTTATCCTTGATTTCCAGCATTTCCTTCTTGATAATGCCAAGCAGCAGATGCTCATCGCTCAATACATCCTTCAGATGCTTTACTGTCTTTTCCAGCTCTGCATATTCCTCATTTATTTTTTCCCGCTCCAGCCCGGTGAGCCTCTGGAGGCGCATGTCCAGAATCGCCTGTGCCTGCTTTTCCGACAGGTTGAAATTCGTAATCAGGCCTTCCTTTGCAGCCTGGGCAGTCCGGGATCCGCGGATCAGGGAAATGACCGCATCAATATGATCCAGGGCAATGATCAGGCCTTCCAGAATATGAGCCCGTGCCTCGGCCTTGTCCAGATCATAACGGGTCCTCCGGGTAACAACATCCTTCTGGTGATCAATATACCGCGACAGGATCTCCTTGATATTCATCACCTTGGGCTGTTTCTGATCATCGATCAGGGCAAGCATGATCACACCAAAAGTATCCTGCAGCTGGGTATGCTTGAAGAGATAATTCAATATGATATTCGGATTGACTTCCTTTTTGATCTCAATGACAATGGACATGCCATTGCGGTCAGACTCATCCCGGATGTCGGATATCCCCGTCACCCTTTTTTCCTTGACCAGGTCGGCAATCTTTTCAATCAGCCTTGCCTTATTGACCTGGTAGGGAATCTCATGCACCAGTATACGGGACCGGTTATTGGGCATTTCCTCGATTTCGGTTTTTGCACGGACCACAATGCGTCCCCGGCCGGTCCGATAGGCCTGGCGAATCCCTTCTTTGCCCAGAATCAGGCCGCCTGTGGGAAAATCGGGACCTTTGATATATTGAATAATATCATCCAGATCCGCATCCGGATGATCCATCAGGGCAATGGTCCCGTCAATCACCTCTCCCAGATTGTGAGGAGGAATGTTGGTGGCCATCCCCACTGCAATACCGGAGGAACCATTGACCAGCAAATTCGGAAATCTTGCAGGCAGCACCACCGGCTCCTTCAGGGACTCATCGAAATTCGGCATGAAATCAACGGTTTCCTTCCGGATATCCCGCAGCATTTCCTCCGTAATCTTTGCCATTCTTGCTTCCGTATAGCGCATGGCAGCCGGGGAATCCCCATCCACGGATCCAAAATTTCCATGGCCGTCCACCAATGGATAGCGAATGGAGAAATCCTGTGCAAACCGTACCATGGCTTCATAAACCGCACTGTCCCCATGGGGATGATATTTGCCCAGCACATCACCGACAATCCTTGCTGATTTTTTGTAGGGCTTATCAGCCGTCAGACCCAACTCATTCATGGAGTACAGAATGCGCCGGTGCACCGGTTTCAGCCCGTCCCTTACATCAGGAAGTGCCCGTCCCACAATGACGCTCATGGCATAATCAATATAGGACTTTTTCATTTCCTCTTCCAGATTTACATCTATGATTCTTTTTTCCAACGGTTCCATACCAGTTATTCCCCTTTATCGTAAAATCCGTGCTGCCGTCCAGAACTCTCAGATATCCAGATTCTTTACGAACTTTGCGTTGGATTCAATGAAATCCCGCCTCGGTTCCACCTTATCTCCCATCAGAATATTGAAAATCTCATTGGCAGCAACAGCATCCTCCAGATTTACCTTCAGCACCGTACGGGTATCCGGATTCATGGTGGTCTCCCAAAGCTGCTCCGGATTCATCTCTCCCAGTCCTTTGTATCGCTGCAGCTCAATGCCTTCCCGTCCGATTTCATTCAGCAGCTTTTCCAATTCCTTGTCTGTATAAACATAATATTCCTTTTTACTCCTGGTTACCTTGTATAAGGGCGGCTGAGCAATATAGACATAGCCATCCTCCACCAGCGGCTTCATATAGCGATAGAAAAAAGTCAAAAGCAGCGTACGGATATGGCTTCCATCCACATCGGCGTCCGTCATACAAATAATCTTATGGTAACGGAGTTTGTCTGCATTGAATTCATTGCCGATCCCTGCACCAAATGCCGTGATCATTGCCTTGATCTCCGCATTGGCCAATACCCGGTCCAGACGCGTTTTTTCCACATTGAGAATTTTGCCTCGAAGCGGTAGAATTGCTTGAAACTCGCGTTCTCTCCCCTGTTTGGCAGAACCGCCGGCAGATTCCCCCTCCACAATAAAGATCTCACACCGGGAAGGATCCTTTTCCGAGCAGTCCGCCAGCTTCCCCGGCAGGGAAGCGCTTTCCAGCACACTCTTTCGTCTGGTCAGATCCCTGGCTTTTTTGGCGGCAGACCGGGCCCGGGACGCACTGAGGGCCTTTTCCACAATGATCTTTGCCTCCGCAGGGTGCTCCTCCAAAAAAGCAGAAAACTTTTCAGAAAGAATGTTGTCCACAAATCCACGAATGTCACTATTGCCCAGCTTGGTTTTGGTTTGTCCTTCAAACTGAGGCTCCATCAACTTGACACTGAGGACAGCTGTCAGGCCTTCCCGTGTATCCTCCCCCGAAAAATTGGAATCTCCTTCCTTCAGGACATTGGCTTTCCTGGCATAGTCGTTGATAACACGGGTCAGTCCAGATCGGAACCCGGAAAGATGCGTTCCTCCCTCCGGAGTTTCAATGTTATTTGCAAAGCAAAAGATATTTTCCATATAGGAGTCGTTGTACTGTAGGGCAATTTCCAGGGAAGCATCCTCCTTTTCCCCGGTAATATAAATCGGCGGATTGTTCAGCACTTCCCTGTTTTTGTTCAGATATTCCACAAAGGAAACAATCCCGCCCTCATAAAAGAACGTATCAGACAAATCTTCCCGTTCGTCCTCCAGAACAATGGTAATGCCCTTATTGAGAAAAGCCATCTCCCTCAGACGGCTTTTCAGAACATCGTAACTGAAATTCAGGGTTTCGAATATCTGATCGTCCGGTTCAAATTGAATAGTAGTGCCGGTTTCCTCCGTGTTCCCTATTTCCTTTAAGGAGGTTTTTGTAATTCCATATTCAAATCGGAGCAGATACTCCTTCCCTTCCGTCCGGATGTGCACCACCATCCATTTGGACAGGGCATTCACCACAGAGGCACCTACCCCGTGAAGACCTCCGGATACCTTATAGCCTCCGTGGCCGAATTTGCCGCCTGCATGCAGCATGGTAAAAACAATTTCTGCAGCGGAAATGCCGTATTTGGGGTTGATCCCCACCGGTATGCCTCTTCCATCGTCGGCTACCGTAACGGAACAGTCCCTGTGGATCACCACATGGATCCGGTCGCAGAAGCCGGCCAATGCCTCATCGATACTGTTGTCAACAATCTCATATACCAAATGATGAAGGCCCCTGGCGTTGGTACTGCCGATATACATTCCGGGACGCTTTCGGACAGCCTCCAAACCCTCCAAAACCTGTATATCAGACTCGTCATAATGACTGTTGCTTTTTTCCTGCGTTGTCACTTCAAATCCTCCTTGTCTTCGTCCATCATCAATACGATATCTTCCGGATATTCGCTTCTCCTCAGCAGGGTCTCGGAAGATATCGGTGAAAGAAACAGTACTGTCTTTTTGTTTATCTCAGCCAGTATCAAAGATTTTGGAGGATCATCGGATAAATATTTTACAAAACCTTTTTCTTTGGCAGTTTTGATGAATTCCCTGTTACTGTCTGACTGCATGGCAGACTTCATGCTCATTATTACAATCACATCCTCTACCGGTGCGACTGCATCTCCACCCAGGTGCAATATCATCATTCATCCTTCCTTCTGATTCCACCCTTATATTATACCCTATTTTACGTCTGAATAAAAGGGCCGCCCTCTTGTGGAACCGCTGATCCGGAGCGGATTTGAAACACCTGACTGTCCCTGCCCCGGATTTCAGGAAACTGATTTTGGTCGGTGACAGCAATAAATGTCTGTACCTTCCCGATATATTCCAACAGCATTCTCTGCCGGGTGGAGTCCAGTTCCGACATGGCATCGTCCAAAAGAAGAAGGGGATACTCCCCTGTTTCCCGGAACATAAACTCCAGCTCGGAAAGCTTGAGGGAAAGCACCGTAGTCCGTTTCTGTCCCTGGGAGCCAAACAGACGGACATCCATGCCGTTGATATGAAAAATGATATCGTCTCTGTGACAACCCTTGCCGGTCCGTCCCTTTTCAATATCCTCCTTTTGACGGATTTCCAGTTCCCGTAAAAAATTTTGACGGATTTCCTCCAAAGCAGCCTCCTGAAAGGGTATGGAGGATCGATATACAAGGGACAGCTGCTCCGAACCGCGGGATATCCGGCTGTGTATTTCCTGAGCAATTTTTTGCAGGGAAATATTGAAGGCATGCCGCTGCAGGATAATGAAACTGCCGGCCTCCGCCAGCTGCTGATTCCATACCGGCAGAGTTTTTTCAAGGGATGGATTATTCTGGATTTCCTTCAGGAGATTGTTCCGTTGATTCAGAATACGGTTGTACTGTTGAAGATAATAAAAATATTTTGGTCGGATCTGGGACAGCTCCATGTCCATGAACCGCCGGCGTTCCACAGGACCCTCCTTCACCAGCTTCAAATCCTCCGGTGAAAAAATAACGGAATTCAGATGGCCCATCAGTTCTCCCAATCGATGAATGGGCTCGCCGTTGATCCGGACCCTCTTCTTTTCATGAGCACGAAGGAGAATATCAATGCGGCTGTCTCCCAGTTTCCGATCCACCTTTGTCCGGACAAGGGCTTCTTCTTTCTTCCACTGAATCATCTCCCTGTCCTTGGAAGTCCGATGAGAACGCCCGGTGCAGGATAAGAAAACAGATTCGATGAGATTGGTTTTTCCCTGGGCATTTTCGCCGATCAGGAAAATCAGATCAGAAGGAAAGGAAAGCTCCGCATGATCAAAATTACGAAAATTCCGGAGAGTCAACTCCCTGAGATGCAATTTGACGCACTTCCTCTTTTACCCGACAAGGAAACTCCCGATTCCTTCCACTTCCACCGTGTCTCCGGAATGAATTTTCTTCCCCTTCCTTCGCTCTGTCTCACCATTTACCTTCACCAGGCCTTCCGCAATGATCATTTTTGCTGCTCCGCCGGAGTCCACGGCATTTGCCAGTTTGAGCAGCTGGTCCAGCTTGATAAACTCCGTATGAATTGGAATATGTTCCATACCATCCTCCTT
>DAINCI010000016.1:0-26899 GCA_036732425.1 Bacillota bacterium | reverse complement strand
ATATATTTTAAACTTTTTCACAAAACCCTATTGACTTTTACTAGCTGGACTTTCCATTTTAGTTGTTAAAAAAGAAAAGACCGCAGGGCTTTATTCCTTGCGATCCTGTTCTTTTTCTGTTGATATTCTTCAGGGCTTGACTGGAGCGATGTGCCAGTCCGACCACAAGTTTCCGCTGATCGTTACCGAATCAGTCAGATTCATACTGAGCATCCCGACAGGCGTCCAGCAATCTTCAAGATAGGTGTACGGAGTATAGCTTTCGTCCGGCATCCAGATCGGCGTGAAATGGGTGCGCTGCTCATTTCCAGTACACCTCGCTCTTGCCCGTGGCCTGCGCCCGTAAGGTAATAGGAAAGGAGCCGAAGCCTCCAAAGAGACCGATGTTTTTCTGTACGGATACCGTCACCGTGAATTCCTGATCAAGCTGGATTTTCCCTGTTTTCGACCATGTAATGGCGGGATCAAGCCCCGTTTTTTCTTTCAGCACCTGCGCTCTTTGGGTAGTCTCACTGCCGACCCTGCCGCTGATTTCCGCTTCCCGGCACAGCTCAGTGGCAAAGGTGTCCAACTGATTTTTTGCGATATACACAGGGAACACCTTCACGGCGAGGGCGATGACCAGCACGGCGCAGAGCACCAGCACCGCCACATCGATGTATCCCTCACCGCGCTTGCTTTTGAGCTTTTTCAGCACATCCGCACCCCCTCGGAAAAAGCTCCGCCCTGCGTTTCTTCCTCCAGCGCATAGAGCTGCTCCGCGTCACCCTTGAGCCTTTGCAGCTCCAGTGATTTGAAATCATGTGCCAGCATCTGAAAATAAATCGCGCCGTCATCCCCGCGAAGGACGCCGATCAGCCCGCGCACCACGTCGGACAGCTGCGGCGAGTTGAGTCTTGCCTCAAATCGGGTAAGCGCAGCCTCATAGGAAGACGAGCGCATGTCGGCGGTGACAATGTCCAGTTCTTTTGCAAAAACTACACCCGCGTTTTTCTTGAAGTGTTCCAGAATGGTTCGTCCGGTGAGTGCAAGGATATTTGAGAATACTCTTTTATGCAACGGCGTTAAAAATGGTAGAAAAAATATTAGAGTATGGTAAAATATAGTTATCCAGCAAGGCGGTAATTGTTATTTAAGCTCAAAATACCGTTGTCAACCGATAATTGCGTGATAGTTGGTGGAAGCAACCGCCCTCTTTCAAGTATCATAGGGCCATAAAATCAAAAGGAGAAATTAAAATGTACGACTTGTGGGTTTATCAAGTGGCTTTCATCGTAAGTATACTATTTTTTTTGGTGTTAGCCATTGCAGCGGTATATCTATTTACACTGATTATTAAAGCATTGAGAAAATATGTTCGCTCTAAGGATGTCAGGGAGGAAAGGAGAGTTACCTTAAAATCCTTGTCGCAGGTGCTTAGAGAAAATCGTATGCGTTGCAAAATGACACAGGAGTTTGTCGCGGAGACATTGGGCGTCAGCAGACAGGCTGTTTCAAAGTGGGAAAATGGAACATCAGACCCAAGTACCTCTAACCTCATGGCACTTGCCAAACTTTATGGCATATCTGCGGAGGAGCTAATACGAGAAACAGATAGCCATTCTCAACAAGAGAAAAGTGGAAATGTCTCAAAGAAGGACGGTGAGTAATGAGTGGCTTGACATCTTTGGCAGACCGGTTTTCCCGATGCTCTTGTTCATTGCCGCTGAAAGTTTCCACTACACGCGCAGTAAAAAGAAGTACCTGATGCGCCTACTCTTTGCCAGTTGGATCATGACAATATTCACAACTCTTTTAGGGAGCATGGTTCCGAATAAGAATATAGTGCTGATGAATAATGCGTTATGCGTTCAGCACCTTTTTTGTGTCAGGCTTGTATATGCTGTTTTGGGATTAGCTTGTGGAGGGCATACAGAATAAATCGCCCCAAAAGATAATGAAAGCCATATTATTGGGGTTAATACCGATTTTATCTGCAATCCCGCTTCTTGCTGCTGGTGTGCTTGCTTCCAATGAGAATGTATCGCCTTTTGTACCGCAACTTCTTGCGTGAATTGGAATGTTCATACCAAATATAATGTCGGTGAAAGGTACCTACATTTTTGTTATATTAGGCTTGTTATACTACATTTCTAGAAAGCACAGGTTTGTTCAGATTATAATATTGCTTTTGTTGTCAGTAATACTCTGCATAGGAAATCCTGTTGGTAGTATTCAGTGGCTCGTGTGTTTAGCAACAATTCCTATGGCATTATATAATGGAGAGCACGGACGCGGAATGAAAAACTTCTTTTATATCTTCTATCCGGTACATATCGGCCTATTGTATCTCATATCAACATTTTTCGGATAATTAACGGTGGAAATAACGGGATACGGTGAGTATAAATTGCTTGCCGCATCCCGCTTTTTATAGTGGCAAGCAGTAAAAACTCAATTTTCAGTCTAAAAGCACTCTTGTCAACTGATAATTGCGTGATAGTTGGTGGAGGCAACCGCCCTTTTTCAGTATCATGGAGCCATAAAACAGCAAAGGAGAAAAATGAATCAATGATTTTGAAAACTCATGGACTAACAAAAAAATATGGTGAGTTTTATGCACTGAATGCAGTTTCTATGGCGGTGAGGCAAGGGGACATTTACGGACTTGTGGGTCGCAATGGAGCAGGAAAAACCACCTTTTTCAAATGTGTTATGGGGTTGGCAGCACCCACGGGAGGAACCATAGAAATAAATGGTGAAACGGCGAACCTGAACACCGCTCGTCGCCAAATGGGATTTATGATTACGCCATCGTTTTTCCCGTATCTGAATGCAAAAGAGAACTTAGAGTATCTTTGTCGGGTGAAAGGGATAAACGAAAAAGGTAAAGTGAAATGGCTGTTGAAAATAGTTGGGCTTGCTGATGTGAAAAAGCCTTTCAAAGCCTTTTCGCTCGGTATGAAACAACGCCTTGGTATTGCGGGTGCATTACTCACTTCACCCCCTATTGTTGTATTAGATGAACCAATCAACGGTCTTGATCCGCAGGGCATTATAGATATGCGTGAGGTGATAAAAAAAGCCCACAATGAGACGGGCGCAACATTTCTCATATCGTCCCACCTTTTAGCTGAGCTTGACTTGGTGGCAACCCGCTTCGGTTTTATTGAACAGGGTGTTTTGCTGAAAGAAATATCCCACCAGGAATTGCATGAACAAACAAAAAAATCCCTTATCATTGAAGTGGATCATGTGCCAAAGGCACAGAAGATATTACAATCGTTGGGGATAGAAATTGCCTCGATAAACAACAATCGGCTGGCTTTGAACGCTCACCTTGATAAATCTAATGAGGTCGCCCGCGCTTTGGTAGGCGGCGGTGTGGAACTATATGACCTTCACCGGCAGGAAACCACATTGGAAGAATATTTTATGCATCTGATTGGAGGGGAAGAGCATGTTTAAACTAATTTGCGGCGAACTCTACCGCGTGCTTCATAAAAAGAGCCTGTATGTATATTTGGGAATACTGGCGTTCGGCTACGTTTTGCTTGGAATTGTGCGCTCAGGCGGTTTTAATGATAACTCTATTGTCGGGGATGCGAGTGATCTTTTCTATCTTACTCCGGCTTTGGTGGGTGGATTTTTGTTTTCTGCAATCTATACCGATGATTTGAATGCCAAAAATCTGATTACGTTGGTTGGCTATGGGATGGGTAAATCAAAAATCGTAATCGCGAAAATAATCCTTGCTACATTTTTCGTTACGGCATTCTTTGGGCTATTACCACTTTTCCATTCTACCATTTATATGGGGTTTGGCTATAAGGTTACTACGGCACAACTGGCGGCGGTTTATGTTGTTTCGGTGAAATATCTGCTGACAACTTTGGCGTATATCGGAATTTCGAGCATTATGGTGTATGGCATGCAGCGTCCGACTTTTTCCATTGTATCCTACATTTTATTGGCATTTGGCGTAATTGGTAATTTGCTCGCAATGGCTGTGCATACGCTGAACTTGAATATTTCAGACCACCTCATTTCTGGCATTACAAACCAGATTATGGCGGGGATGCTTGGTGACGGTGTTCCCCTCCTGCCAATCATCGAGTATGCCTCGTATATTATAATTTCGTCCGTACTGGCGATAATCATTTTTAACAAAAAAGAAATGGAGTTTTAATTATGAGAAAAAAACCTTTATTGTGGCTCGTTTTAGCAGTAGTAGCGGCGGCAGTCGCGGCAGGCACGATTTGGGGCAAGAACTATTATGAAGCCCGTTATGTAGGAACAGACTATTACGCGATGGTTCCCTTGGATTTTGATATTACACCAGAACCCATATATGATAGCACAGGCAAAGAGCAAGATATGGGAAAGCCCTATAAGTTAATGGCGTACAACGAAAAAGGAGACGCAAAAGAAATTTACTTTGAGGTACGGGGAGAGGATAGCACAAAATATCCGCAGCCGGGAGCTTTCATGTTGATAAAAGCCAGCGATCAGATTGTTCTTGGTCAAAGCGTCATTTCAGAAACCAGCGTGCCAGACGCCGCACTTGCAAAGATAAAAGAAAATTAATAGCACGGAGGACGAGTTGCTTTGTTTTTGCGCCAAGATGATTTCACCACTCTTTACAGGATAAAATAAAACCGTTGTTTAGGCGGTTAGATTACCCTGCTCGGTTTGAATGGCAAACGAGATGTGAATTTAATGCGTACTGCAAGCACACATTACGCAACGAATTGATTGACGCTTGCCGGGAGAACAAAAGTCGGCAACGGCGAGAAATCAACTTTTCAAAGAGCAAAGAAAACAGCAAAGCCCCCGGCGACGCAAGAAGGTTAAGCTATGGCAGTATCAGCAAGAAAAGTGCAGAATAACCGCGACGGCAACGGCGTACTGACAGGCAAGCCAGGTACGGTATATGATGTAAATATCAAGTACAATGCGCCGGAGGGCAAAAAGGCCCAAGAAACAGGCACCACGGAAAAGCTGGAAAATGCAAAAGAAAACCCGCGTAAACCCTTGATTTACGCGGGATTGTTGTTGGCGGAAGCGGTGGGATTCGAACCCACGAGCCCTTGCGGACTACCGCATTTCGAGTGCGGCTCGTTATGACCACTTCGATACGCTTCCATTTAATAATTATTCAGTTTTCGAAGCAAGTAACATGATTTCGAGTCAGCCCCGTTATGACCACTTCGATACCTCTCCATATCCACACGCTTATTTTACCACAGTCCCCGCCCAATCTCAACAAAAAATAGTACCTGATAACTTTACATATTGGCCGGAACCCCGATTTTCTAAAAATTATTAGAAACGGATATTTGCCCCGTGTTTTCAAAAATATATATTCTGAGTATTGCCTTTAATCTAAATTTTCTAAATATTCCTTGAAATGATCTGACTTTTATGGTAATATAAATAATGTAATTGAAGCATACACATTGTGTTTTGAATGTCCCTTTGCGTTGAACACGGAACAGTACATGTATATCGTAACGTCCTTTGCTGAATGGGGTGAGACGATCGGGACTATCGTTTGCACCCCGCTTTTTGTGTAAGCATTTAAACTGTTGTGTAAGCATCTTAAACTGTAGGGAAAGGGGTCAAATTTTTGAAGGATAAGCAACCGAACAAAAGTCTTCATCGTGCTGTGTCCTTTCTCTCACAAATCGGGGTCACCATGATCTCCTGTGTATTTGTGGGCGTTTTTCTGGGCAAATTTCTGGACAGTCGTCTCAGAACGACCCCCTGGCTTCTGCTGGTGTTTTCCCTTTTGGGGGTGGGCGCTGCATTGAAATCCTTTTTTGATTTGGCAAATGGAAAATGATCAGAGTTTGGAAAGGTGTGTGAAAATGTCTGCCATTGCGAAAAAGACGATGAAGACTCTATGTATATTGCTGTTCGTGTTTGTAGCAGCAGCGGCCCTTTATTACCGCTCGTTCTCCTTTCTGCCTTTCGCATTGGGAGCTTTGCTGGGCACGGCAGTCAGCGCCGGAAAGGTTCTTCTGCTGGACCGGGCTGTGGACAAGGCCATTGCCATGGAGAAAAAAAAGGCGGGAAGCTACATCACCCTTCAGCATATACTGCGGCTGGTTCTTACCGCAGGCGTGCTGGTTCTGGGTGCCGTTGTTCCTGCCATCAGCCTATGGGGTGTGGCAGCCGGAATCTTTGCTTATCCGATATCGATGTATGTTTTAAAATATTCTCCCCACGCTTCGGACTCCTCAAACGTTCCGGATTCTCCGAAGAACTGATGCCGGTTCCGAAGCACTGGGACAGAAAGGAGGTGACTTCTCCTGGACTTTAATATTGATAATCTATGGGTCATCACAATAGGTGGCACTGAGATATGGATCACCCGGACCATTTTCAATACCTGGATTGTTATGGCGGTATTGATCATTCTTGCCGTTTTTTTGCGGATTAAGTTACGCAAAATGGAAGATGTTCCAAAAGGAGTGCAGAATGCAGCCGAAGCGGTTGTTGAGTTTTTCCAGAATTTTGTGCACACGACCGGCGGAGACAAGCTGATGGGTCTTGATCCCTGGATTTTTACCATCTTTCTATTTATCCTTTCATGCAGTCTGATAGGTATGTTGGGGGTAAGACCGCCTACTGCGGACTGGGCCACTACCTTTGCTCTTGCCCTGGCTACTTTTATCCTTACGCTGGGAATGGGCTTCCGGTGCCGAAAGGGAAAATACTTAAAGAGTTTCATTGAACCCAACCCCATATTTTTACCGTTGAATATCATCAATGAAATAGCGAATCCCATATCCATGAGTTTTCGTCTTTTCGGCAATGTACTGGGGGGGATGATTCTCTTAACGCTGCTTTATTCCCTGGCGCCAATCTTTTTACGTATCATTATCCCGATTCCGCTGCACATCTACTTTGATGTCATTATGGGCGCCCTGCAGACGTATATTTTCTGCATCCTGAGCCTCACGTTTATTAAAGGGGCAGCAGACGGCTGAAGCAGAACGGAACTTTTGTAATGTGACGATTACAAACAATGTTGAATGTAAACAGATATCAACGATGGAAAATTAGAAGGAGGAACAATCTATGCAGGATCCTTTAGCATTTATTATTGCATGTGCCCACTTTGCTGCGGCCATTGCACTACTGAACGGTATCGGCACAACATTTGGAGACGCAAAAATTACAGTTGCTGCCATTGAATCCATTGCCCGGCAGCCCGAAGCAGCAGATTCCATCCGCACGACCATGTTTGTCGGTCTTGGTATGGCAGAGACTTCGGGAATATACGGACTTTTGATTGCCATTATCATGTTGTTTGCCAATCCTCTGGTAAACATATATCTAAGCCATATAGGCGGATAAAGCTTATGTGGTCCGGCAACCAATCAGTCGTCTGCTTCTTGTCAACAGTTTTTTCAAAGAAGGAGAAGGGAGGCTTTTCTATTTGAAACCATTCATTTTACAACCATCCATAGTTTTTTTAAAGAGCGTACCGGAAGGACGCGTATTCGCACTGGATAAGCAAACGCTGATCAGTACCGGCATTCAGCTGCTGAACGTCATTCTCCTGGCAGTCGTTCTGGGCTATCTGCTGTATAAACCGGTTCGGTCCTTTCTGCAGAAACGCAGGGAAAAAATCAGCGGTCAGTTTGATGAGGCCCGGGAAAAGCAAGCTCAGGCGGAGCAGCTGAAAGCGGAATATGAAAAAAAGCTGAAAGAAATCGATCAGGAACGCGCGAAAGTTCTGGAGGAAGCCAGGGCTTCTGCGGAGGAAGACACCAGGAGGCTCCTTGATGCTTCCAGAAAAGATGCCGATGCCATCCGGCAGCAGGCCGAGAAAAGCATTGCAATGGAAAGAAAAGATCTGGATAAGGAAACAAGACAGTATATCATTGAAGCGGCTGTCCTGATGGCTGAAAAATTCATAGAGCAATCCATGAACCGCGATACACAGAACAAGCTCTTTGATGAGGCAGTCGCCCAGTTGGAGGAGACACCATGGCTGAACTGAAAGACAGCTATGCCAACGAGCTTTTTGAGCTCTCCCGGGCACAGGAAAAGTTGGCAGAGCATACGGAACAGGTAACTTTTATACTGGACAGCCTGCAAAAGGAAGAATACAAGAGCTTTCTGGAAGCTCCCCACTTTTCCGAAAATGCCAAGCAGCAACTTCTGGAGCGTTTGTTTGCCGATAACGTCTCAGACGATTTGCTGGGATTCCTGTATCGCATCCTGCAGAAGGGCCATGGGGCAATGATTGTCCCGGCGCTTCTCTCCTATCTGGAGATGGGAAACCGGTACAGCGGGAAAGTGGTGGCCAGTGTGATTTCCGCCGCTCCGCTCAGCGATGGGCAGATTAATACTCTGCGCAAAACCCTGGCACATAAATCGGGGAAACAGGTGGAAATCCTGCCCACGGTGGATCCCTCCCTTCTCGGAGGATTCCGCATTCACATGGACGGACGTCTGATGGACTGCTCACTGAGAGCCCAGCTGACCAATCTGAAGGAAAGTTTATTGAAGGAGGGTACGGAGTGACTGGAAAATTTGATAAAATCGGCAACGCAGTAAAGGAACAGATTCAGGCATTCCCCTCCACACCGGATGTCTCAGAAGCGGGCAGTGTCGTGGAGGTCGGAGACGGGATTGCCCATGTTTACGGACTGCAGAACGCAATGAGCGGGGAGCTGCTGAAGCTCCCCGGCAGGATATACGGCATGGCCCTGAATCTGGATGAGAACAGCATCGGGGCTGTGCTTCTGGGCCCCGATGCAGGTATAAAGGCCGGGGACCCTGTCCGGCGAACCGGCAGAATGGCCCAGATCCCTGTGGGAGATGCCATGCTTGGACGTGTGGTCAATGCCCTGGGGCAGCCGATTGATGACAAAGGGCCCATTACAGCTGATGATTACCGCAATGTGGAGAGCATGGCACCCAGTGTGATTATGCGCAAAGAGGTGGATGTTCCCCTGCAGACGGGCATACGTGCCATTGATGCCATGGTTCCCATCGGACGGGGCCAGCGGGAATTGATTATCGGAGACCGTCAGACCGGGAAAACAGCCATCTGCATGGATACGATCCTGAACCAGAAGGATACGGGAGTGCTGTGCGTCTATGTAGCCATCGGTCAGAAGGCGTCCACAGTGGCACGTATTATTAATCTGCTGACCGAAACCGGCGCAATGGCCTACACCACCGTAGTGGTTTCCACTGCCAGCGATCCGGCTTCCCTGCAGTATCTCGCCCCCTATGCCGGCTGTACCATCGGAGAGGCATGGATGAAACAGGGCAAAGACGTACTGGTGGTATACGATGATCTGTCCAAGCATGCTGTGGCTTACCGCACCATCAGTCTGCTGCTGCGACGGCCGCCGGGACGGGAGGCCTATCCCGGAGATGTGTTTTACCTGCACTCCCGGCTGCTGGAACGCGCAGCCTGCATGAGCGATGACTATGGCGGAGGTTCGATGACGGCTCTGCCCATTGTGGAAACACAGGAAGGCGATATTTCTGCCTACATTCCCACCAATGTCATCTCCATTACGGACGGACAGATTTATCTGGAAACCGAACTCTTCAACAACGGAGTCCGTCCTGCGATCAATCCCGGGTTCTCCGTCTCCCGCGTAGGCGGTTCTGCCCAGATTCGTGCCATGAAGGAAATCGCCGGACCTCTGCGCATTAATTTTGCCCAGTATCGGGAACTGGCAGCCTTTGCACAGTTTGGATCGGATTTAAGCAAGGACACGATGGATCGCCTGAATCAGGGAGAACGCATTATGGAAATCCTCAAGCAGCCACAATACCGGCCCATGCCCGTGGAATACCAGGTTTTGATCCTGTATGTGCTGATTCACGGATATCTGATGGATGTGAACATCCGGCATATCCGGGAGTTCCAGAGGGATTTTCTGAACTTTGTGAAAACAAGGAAGCCTTTCATTATAGAGGAAATCCGGGAGACCGAACAGATCTCGCCGGAACTGGAGGAAAAAATAAAGGATGCGGTGAAGGAATTCAAGGAGCCGCAGATTCCGGACCGGGAGGAAGACAATGGCGTCCATTAGTGAAATACAGCAAAGATCTTCCAACATAAAAACCACCCGGCAGATTATAAAGGCATTGGAGATGGTTTCTTCCGCAAAGCTTCAAAAGGCGAAGAAAAGATTGGAAGGCATCCGTCCCCTGTACCAGGAAATGAAACGAACCGCAGAAAATCTGAAATATTGCGGGGAAGCAGGAGACCATCCCTTCGTCCGAAAACGGGATGTCAGAAATATCGGATACGTCATAATGACAAGTGACAAAGGCCTGTGCGGCAGTTACAACAATCAGATCATGGAAGCTGCCCTGGCCCATATAAACAGGAAAGAGAAGGAAGGAAAGCACGAAAAGCTCCTTGTGGTCGGTGCCGTTGGCAATGAATTCTTTGCTCGTCACGACAAAAATATTCTGCATGGAATTTCCCACAGGCTCGAAGCCAATCTTTACGCAGACGCGGGCCGCATGGGCGAAGTCCTTTCCCGGCTGTACCTTTCCGGAGACGTCGATGAGGTATATATCGCATACACCAGCTTTGAATCGATGCTGAACCATGTTCCCCGGGTGGAAAAAACACTGCCTCTGCCCTACGAACCGGGCAAACTGGAGAGACCCGGCCAAATGCTTTATGAGCCGGACGTTTCTTCCTTCCTCGACCATATGGTGCCGCTGTATCTTCATACCTGCCTTTTTGCTGCCGCTTCGGAATCGACCACCTGTGAACATACCGCACGCATGGTAAACATGCAATCCGCCGACAAAAACGCCGAAGACGTGATTCGTGATCTGAACCGTATCTATAACCGTAAACGGCAGGCTGCCATTACACAGGAGCTGACAGAAATTATCGGCGGAGCAAAGTTATTGAATTAGAAGGGGGAATTGTTTTGACCGATGAAAACACGGGCAGAATTGTACAGATCATTGGATCCGTACTGGATATCCGGTTTGAAAAACGGCTGCCCGAGTTATATCATGCCATACAAGTACCACATGGAAAGCAAACCAGTGTGATGGAGGTTATGCAGCATTTGGGCGACCACACGGTCCGCTGCATTTCCATGGACCCCACGGACGGTCTGGTGCGGGGAATGAAGGCGATCGACACCGGCGCACCCATATCGGTGCCGGTGGGCGAGGAAGTACTGGGGCGCATGGTAAACGTCCTTGGCCAGCCCATTGATGGAAAGCCCGCACCGGATGCAAAAACATACTGGCCCATTCACAGGGAACCGCCCAGCTTATCGCAGCAAAGGGCGGCACCTGAATTCCTGGAAACCGGGATCAAGGCCATCGATCTTCTCTGCCCGTTTTCCAAGGGCGGCAAGGTCGGCATATTCGGAGGGGCCGGCGTGGGAAAAACCGTATTGATCATGGAACTGATCAACAACATCGCCATGAAGCACAGCGGCTACTCTGTCTTCGCGGGGGTAGGCGAACGTACCCGGGAAGGGAATGATCTGTATTATGATATGATTCATTCCGGGGTTCTGGACAAAACGGCCCTGGTATTCGGACAGATGAACGAAACTCCGGGGGTCCGGATGCGCGTCGCGCTGACCGGACTGACCATGGCGGAATATTTCCGGGACAAGGCACATCAGGACGTACTTCTGTTTATTGACAACATCTTCCGCTTTGTGCAGGCCGGCTCCGAGGTTTCGGCCCTGCTGGGGCGTGTACCAAGTGCCGTTGGCTATCAGCCAACCCTTGCCAATGAAATGGGAACCCTTGAGGAGCGCATTACTTCCACCCAGTCCGGATCCATTACGTCCGTGCAGGCTATTTATGTTCCTGCCGACGACTTTACCGATCCGGCCACAGCCACCACCTTCTCCCATTTGGATGCAGTAACGATTTTGTCCCGCTCCATTGTGGAGCAGGGTATCTATCCCGCTGTTTCCCCTCTCGGCTCCACTTCCCGTATACTGGAAGCGGATGTCGTTGGGAAGGAGCATTATCAGGTGGCCCGCGCCGTGCAAAGTATTTTACAGCGTTATGAGGACCTGCAGGACATTGTGGCCATACTCGGTGTGGATGAACTGTCGGATGCCGACAAGAAGATCGTCAGCCGCGCCAGAAAGGTACAGCGTTTCCTGTCCCAGCCGTTTTATGTTGCCGAGAAGTATACTTCCATTCCCGGTCAGTATGTCAGCGTCGAAGAAACCGTTCGTGGATTTCGGGAGATACTGGACGGGAAGCACGATGCCATCCCGGAAGGGCTGTTTTTAAATGCGGGAACCATTGATGACGTAACAGAAAGATACAGGCAGAAAAATGAGTGAAACAACGGATCGCAAAAAGCTTCACCTGCGGATCGTGACGCCCCGGGGAGTAAAAATTGAAGAAGAAGCCGATCTCCTTATTATGCGCTGCATCGATGGGGACATGGGGATTTTACCTGGTCACTCGGATGTTTCCGTTGTTATGGGAGATGGAATCCTGCGCGTCTGGAACGAAGGCAGCCTGCAAAAAATAGCTGTTTTTGACGGTGTTGCAGAAATAAGGCAGGATACGGTCCTCATTCTGACCACCATTGCCCAAAGGCCAAACGAGATTGATCTGGCACGTGCAGAAACTGACCGGGATCTGATACAGGAAAAGGAAGTTGATCTGAAGGAACAAAGTCAGCATATCCTTCTGCGGCGTGCCCTGGTGAGAATCGAGGTCCGCAGCCATGGATATGAAGACGACGAGGACGAATAGCCCATCAGCCCGGAAAGACGATCTCAAACCGGGTTCCTTCGCCTGGCCTGCCGGATACTTCTATCCTGCCTCCATGGGCCAGAACAATATGCTTTACTATGGCCAGCCCCAGGCCCGTCCCTCCGGATTTTTTCGAGCGGGATTTATCCGCACGGTAAAACCGTTCGAAAATCCGCTCCTGATCCTTATCGGAAATCCCGATGCCGGTATCGGACACGGTTAAAACCGTGTCCTTTTTTGACTGGCAGATGCGAACCGCAACACAGCCGCCGGCCTTATTGTATTTTATTCCGTTGTCAATCAGGTTATAGAGCATTTCATAGATCAAAGCACGGTTCGCTGCCATGATGCCGGAGCCGGTTACCTCCACAGCTACCTGATGCCCGATGGCTTTTTGCTTCAGGGCATCCACACATTCGGATGCCACTTCCGCAAGATCCACCTGTTCATGAAATTCCCCGGGCTTTCCCTCATCCAGCCTGGAAAGCATCATGATGTCTTCGATCAGGGTAATGAGCCGGGAGGCTTCATCCATGATTTTGCCATAAAACAGGGGCTTGTCTTCTTCCCGTACCATGCCGGCGCTCAGCATCTCTGCGTTTCCATAGATACTGGTCAATGGTGTCCTGAGTTCATGGGAAACATTCGCAGAAAATTCCCTGCGCATTTTCTCCGCCTGAGACTTTTCTGTGATGTTCAGAAAGAAAACCGCCACCCCAATGTGCGATACCGGGCTGATCAGCACGCGGTATTCCTTTCCCTCTTTTTTCAGGATCATCTCCCCCCGATGGCCCTGCAAAGCCTGTCTGAACTTCCCGGAAAACTCCAGATCCCGCAGCAGTTCCAAAGCATTTTTGCCTTCCGCTGTGCTGTCTGTATGAAAAATGCGCGCAGCGCTTTTGTTTACCGAAAGGATGGTCCCACGCAGATCAAACAGCACCACACCTTCCTCCATTTGATTCATGATGGCCTGAATCGTATCCGTCCGCTTTTTGAGCTGTTCGCTGCTCTGCTCGATTTGACTCCGGTACTCCGTAATTGTCCTGACAAAGGGGGCCAGTTCGTCATAGGGAACGTCCGGCGGATCTCCGGACAGATCCACCTGGTTGATCGGCTCCACCACCCTTTGGGCAAGCCGCCTGGACGCAAAATATCCAATGAGGATAAACAGCAGGACAACTGCAGCGGTTCCCGGCAGAATATCGGCAAACATGCCGCCGATACTGTGAATGGTCTTCGCGGTTCGGAGAACAGAATCATCCGACAGCCGGACGGCATAATAATAGGTCTCCGTTCCCAGAGTGTCGGAAAAACGGCGGCTCTCCCCGTGACCCATGGACAACGCTTCTTCTATCTCTTCCCGATCCAGGTGATCCCCCAGATTTCCGGAGCGGACCATATTGTCAAATAAAACCGCGCCGTCCTGCGAGATCAGACTCACACGCATATCCTCAGGCCGGACCTGCCTGAGATAACGAAGAGCCCTCCCGGAATCATCCTCTTCAAACATCTGCGCACGTTCCTGCAAATCGGTACGGGCCTGGGAAGCCAGCCGATGATAGAAAAGGATACAAAGCACCACAGAGACAAGCAGAATCCCAAGAGTCACCAGTCCCGCCATCTGCCGGAATATTCGTTTCCTCAAATCCCTATCCTCCAATCTTATATCCCACATTGCGTACGGTTTTTATGGCATCCCCGGCTTCCCCCAGCTTTTGGCGAAGCGAGCGGATATGCATATCCACCGTACGGCTTTCCCCGTTGTAATCGAAGCCCCAGACCTGCTCCAGCAGTCTGTCACGGCTCAGCACAATGCCTTCGTTCCTCATCATATACTGCAGCAGTTCAAATTCCTTATAGGTAAGGGGGATTTCCCTGTCTCCCACCTTTACAATGCGCCTGTCGGCGCTTAACCGGATGGAGCCGACCTGCCATCCCTCCGGATCGCTTTTCCCTGCCTGATATCTGCGGAGTACTGCCTTCACACGCGCGAGGGCTTCCATAACGGAAAAGGGCTTGGTAATGTAATCATCCGCACCCAGGTCCAGGCCTCTGATGCGGTCCATTTCACTGCCTTTGGCGGTCAGCATGATCACCGGAATGTTCCTGTATTTTTCGGTTCGGCGAATCCTTTTCAAAATGCGGAGGCCGTCGCTGCCGGGCAGCATAATGTCCAACAAAATAAGAGCGGGTACTTCCCTTTCCAGTGCAGGAAAAATGTCATCCCCCACTGCAAATCCGGCAGCTTCAAACCCTGCTGCATGAAGCGTATAGATCATCATTTCACGTATACTGTCGTCATCTTCCACCACGAAAATATTCTGCACCGCGTTCCCTTCCTGCATTTTTCCCTGCATTCCTTATCCTTCCCGCCTTTTTGATCCCCGTTCCCTTTGCCTTTTTTTTTATTAATGTTTACCGGTCAGGGAATAAATAACCCACTCAGCAATATTGGTGGCATGATCCCCAATGCGTTCGTAATATTTTGCAATCTGCATCAGATCAAATGCCTGCTCTCCGTTTCCCGCGTCCTCATGGACCAAAACGATCAGATCCCGCTTGATCTGTACAAAAAGATCATCCACCACATCATCGTAGTCAATAATCGATCTGGCGAGGTCCAGATCTTTCCGGACATAGGCATCAATGCTGCCGGTAACCATCTCAATGGTCGCGTTGGCCATCTGTGAGATGTGTTCCAGCTTCTTGATATAGGTTTGCCCCGCGAGATAACCGCAGATTTCAGAGATATCCGCTGCCTGATCCCCGATGCGTTCCATATCGGTAATCATCTTCAGCGCAGCAGAAATCTGCCGTAAATCCCGCGCCACAGGCTGCTGACTGATCAGAAGCTTCATGCACTGACTTTCGATCTCCCTTTCCTTCTCATCAATGATCCCATCGTTGTCACGAATTTCATCGGCAAGGGCCGCATCCTGCTCCACAAGGGCTTTGGTCGCACCGGAGATGGCATGTTCAATCATGGCGCCCATCTCTATCATACTGTTGTTCAGGGCAGTTAACTGCTCGTCAAACCGGCTTCTCATCATTGTCATCCAAACCTCCCCGTAATGTAGGCTTCCGTCCGCTTATCCCGCGGCAGGGAGAACATTTTCTCTGTGTCATTATATTCGATTACTTCCCCAAGAAGGAAAAAAGCTGTTTTATCGCTGATCCTGGCTGCCTGCTGCATATTATGCGTTACAATCATTATACTATAATGCTCTTTCAGCGTCAGCATCAGTTCCTCTATTTTCCCGGTGGAAATGGGATCCAGCGCACTGGTTGGTTCATCCATCAACAGAACTTCCGGGGAAACGGCCAGCGCCCTCGCAATACAGAGCCGCTGCTGCTGTCCTCCGGAAAGTCCCAGAGCAGACTTTTTCAGCCGGTCCTTTACCTCATCCCATATGGCTGCATCCCGCAGGGATTTTTCCACAATTTCATCCAGCTGATATCTGGACCGGACACCGTGCGTACGGGGACCAAACGCAATGTTGTCGTACACGCTCATGGGAAACGGATTTGGCTTTTGAAACACCATGCCTACCCGCTTGCGCAGCAGATTGACATCCATACCGTTGTAAATATCCTCACCGAAAAGCCGGATGCTTCCGGTGATCCTGCAGTCTTCCACCAAATCGTTCATTCGGTTCAGCGTTTTTAAAAAAGTGGATTTTCCACAGCCGGAAGGCCCGATCAGGGCGGTGATATTTCTCTCTTCCACCGAAAGATCAATGTCCCGGAGCGCCTGAAATACCCCATAGTGCAGATTCAGATCTTCAATCGTAAAGCAGTTCATGCTGTCCCTCCAATCCTTTTGGCAATCCTGGCGGAAAGCGTATTGATGAGAGCCACCACCACCAGAAGTACCACAGCCGTTGCGTAACCCTCATTCATATGAAGTCCTTCACTGGACAGCGCATACATATGGACCGACAGGGTACGTGCAGACATCATCGGATTGGAAGGAATCTGCGCCACCGTTCCGGCCGTGTAGATAAGGGCTGCAGTTTCCCCCACAATGCGCCCGATTGCCAGTATGATCCCTGCAAAAATGCCCGGTATGGCGGAGGGCAGCACAATCCGGAAAACCGTCCGCAGTTTGCCGGCTCCCAGTCCATAGGATCCTTCCCGGTACAGATCAGGCACAGCCTGAAGCGCTTCCTCACTGGTCCGCATGATCAGCGGCAGAATCATAATGGAAACGGTAAATGCCCCGGCAAGCAGCGAAAATCCCCAGTGAAGCTGTGTGACAAAAAACAGCATCCCAAACAAGCCATATAAAATGGAAGGAATCCCGGAAAGGGTTTCTGCCGTGACACGGATAATCGATACTGCCCTGCTGCCTTTCCTTGCATATTCCGAAAGATAAATGGCGGCAAATACGCCCAACGGCACCGCTATCACCAGGGAAAGAAGCGTCATGAGTATCGTCGAGAGGAGTGCCGGCATCAGGGATACATTTTCACTGTCATAGTGAAGGGAAAAAAGTGACGGCTTCAGATATGGAATCCCCCTGACAAGAATGAAGCCCGCCAGAAATAACAGTATGCCCATGGTAATCAGGGCGGCTGCCGATGTAAGAACCTTCATAAAACGTTCCTGAACCATCTGTTTTTTCATTTCCCTTCCCTCCTTTTCAAAACGGAAAAGGCCAGATTGATGACCAGAATGAATACAAACAGGACGACTCCCGTGGCGATCAGGGCCTCACGGTGCAGCCCGGAAGCGTACCCCATTTCAACGACAATATTTGCCGTGAGGGTCCGCACGCCTTTCATCAGGGACACCGGCATACGTGCCTGGTTCCCAGCCACCATGATAACCGCCATGGTTTCTCCGATGGCGCGGCCTATTCCCAGCACAACAGAGGCCAGAACACCGGACTTTGCCGCAGGGAGCACCACATGATATACACTGCGGTAATGTCCCGCACCAAGAGCCAATGCCCCTTCGTAATACGATACCGGCACAGCACGCAGTGCACTTTCCGCGACCCCGACAATCGTCGGCAGGATCATAATTCCCAGCAAAATACAAGCCGAAAGAATACTGTTTCCGGTCAACGGCACAATCGCCGCCATGCCAAAGAATCCATATACCACGGAAGGGATTCCGGCAAGCAGCTCCACCCCTGGCTTCATGACCTGATACAGCTTTTTCGGGCAGACACAGGCAAGGAAAACGGCAGTCAGCAGGCCAATGGGAACGCCGGTCAGAATGGCTCCCGCCGTTACATACAGACTTCCAAGAATCATCGGAAGGATGCCGAACTCCGGAGGGGTATCCGTAGGTGACCATTCGGTTCCTCCAAGGAAATTCAGCAGCCCGATTTTCCTTATAGCGGGAATTCCATTTGCCAGCAAAAAGAAACAAATCAGCCCCACTGCCAATATGGATGCAAGTGCCGCTGCAAGGAACACGGCACTCATTCCCTTCTCTTTCCACTTATTCATTGAGATCCCTTTCTTCACCGACATCACTCCATTTGGCAGCTTCTCCTGTAAAGATATTTCTTACCTGATCCGTGGTAAGAGTGGATACGGGATTTGCCTTGTTCACGATTACCACAATGCCATCCATGGCGATTTGCGTCGGCGTAAGCCCGCTGAGCTCATTGTCCTTCAGCTCCCTGCTGGCCATGCCGATATCGCATGTTCCCTCCATTACAGCTGTCATGCCGGCCGTGGAATCACTCTGCTGAATTTCGATTGTTGCATCCGGATTGATCTTCTCATACGCTTCCTTCAGCTTTTCCATAACCGGTGTCACAGAGGACGATCCGGCCACTGCAATTTTCCCGGATAACGAATCGCCTGCGTATGCCGGAGCATGATCGTCCATGGCAATATAGCCGTCTGAAATGACCTTCTGACCCTCCGCAGACAGGATAAAGCCGATAAAGTCCTTTGCAAGTCCGGTGGGCTCCCCTTTTGAAGCAATATAAAATGGACGGGCGATGGCATAGGTTCCGTTTTTGATATTCGCGGCGGATGCATTCACGCCGTCAATCTGTACTGCCTTGACCGTATCGTTCAGCGATCCCAGCGACAGGTAGCCAATGGCGTACTTTTCCCCGGCGATATTCGTCATCATGACATCCGTCTGTTTTGCAATGACGGCTTCCCGGGTCATTTTATCCTTCCTGGATCCATCGCTGTTCTTTTCCTCCATGCCAAATAACTCAATAAAGGCACTGCGCGTACCGGACCCGTCCTCCCTGGATACCACGCTGATCTCCCTGCCGTTATCAAACGCCGAATCTTTCGTTGCCGCAGGGTTCGCGCACCCAAACAGGGAAAACGCAAGAACTGCAGAAAGGAATACCGTACCAAATATTTTTCTCATTTCCCTTTTCCTCCATTCCTTTTTTCTTACAGGATCATCATACGGGAGGAAAATATAAACCAGATGCATGGAATGTAAAATCTGTGTAAAAAAACACAAAAAAAGAAACCCTCTGAAACAACAGAAAGTCTCAATCCCTTACCCATTCCTTCAGGAAAGTCCAAGCTCTTTCCGAATCATGTCCGCTGCCTGCTTCGCACACAGCCGGTATCCTTCCTCCGTCAGGTGAAGCCCGTCCGGACACTTATAGCAGCTCCGGTCCTTCCGCATCAGGGCATACAGATCGTTCACCGGGATGTGCTCCTGTGCCATCAGCTGTTTTGCAGCGTCATTGTACTTCTGTACCCAGCTGTTTTCATAGTTGATTTCCACCCCGGTACCGGTATTGTCCAGAGAGGATCCCTTTTCTGCTATCGGAGTCGTCGTGGCAAAAATAATCTTTGCTCCGTTTTGACGGATCTCATGGATTATTCTCTTCAGGAAATGAACATATTCATCAACGGGATGTATGGCTTCCTTCATCGGAGGCTCCACGTTCATATCCCAATACCCGTTATTCCAGTGCACAATGTCAAACCGCCCGTATTCCCTGAAAAGCTGATTGGCCTGCCACAGAGTATAGGAAGCAAAGCGTCCGTTATCTTCCGAATAAATCACTTCACATTCCCCTTTGAGCAAGTCCCGCACATAATCGTCGTATCCCATGCGAATGGAATCGCCCAGCAAAAGTACCTTTTTCATTCCTGTAACCCCTTTCATGGAATTGATTGATTCAGAGACAAGTATATCACGCCTGTATCTGTCTGCAAATGAAATCAAAATGGAATGATTCGAATATCTTCCGTTGAATTCGTTGAATAGGTACAGCAGAAAGCATATAATAAGGAATTGTTGTGTAGTTTATTGTATCGTTGCAAAACAGCTGAAATTTTATGGGGGATGAAGAAAATGGGCATTACCATGCCGGACAGAAGGCAGGACAATCATCAGGAGATTCCAAAGGAAGGAGTTCCGTTATGACACAGATTCTGACCCGGGACCGTTCCTATTATAAAAGTCTGATCACCCTTGCCCTGCCGGTGGCAGCCCAGGGCCTGATTGCCTTCCTCTCCTCCTTTGCGGACAACCTGATGGTCAGCTCCCTGGGGGATGAAGCGGTATCCGGTGTTTACTTTGCCAGCCAGATCAACACCTTTGTACAGATGTTCACCAGCGGCATCAGCGGAGTCATCCTGATTCTCTCCGCCCAATACTGGGGGAAGAAAGATGTCGCCAACATCAAAAGCATTATCGCCATCGGAGTACGCCTCTCCCTTATCGTCGGCACAGTGGTATCCCTGGTCTGCCTGCTGTTCCCCGGTGCCGTGATCAGCATTTTTACCTCCGAGCCGGGAGTCGTCCGGGAAGGCATCGTATACCTGCGGACCGTTGCCTTATCCTATCTCTTTTTCTGTGTTACCCAGGCACTGCTCAGCGCCATGCGGTCGGTGGAGACCACTTCCATCGGCATGACGATTTCCCTCATCTCCCTGACGGTGGATGTTTCCCTGAACGGTGTGTTTATCTATGGCCTGGGATGGGGGGTATTCGGCGCGGCACTGTCCACGTTGATCGGACGTGTCATCGAAACAATCGGGATCCTTGTCTATGTTTTTGTATTTGATAAAAAACTGAAGCTTCAGCTTTCCGATATGCGGCAGTTTGACCGGACGCTTCTGCATGACTTCTTCCATTACGGTCTGCCCCTCATCGCAGGGGAACTGATATGGAGCGTAAACCTGATGGGGAATTCCATCATCTTCGGGCATTTCTTTGACGCCTCCGTTGCCACGGCGGTATCCGTCGCCAACACCATGGATACCCTCGCCTATATCGCCATCAACGGCTTGTCTTCCGCAGTCGGCATTATTACCGGAAAAACGGTGGGAGCCGGCAAGTACGGGCTGATGAAGGAATATGCCCGGACCACCCAGGTGATTTTCCTGTTTGTTGGCCTGCTCTCGGGAGCGCTGGTGGCAGGACTCAGCCAGCCTTTTATCCGTCTGTATTCCGGTGTATTCGGCGGAGGCATCAGTCCGGCAGCGGCACGGGAAGCCGCCCTTCTGATCCGTGTCCTTTCCATCACCACCGTCGGCCGCGGTTATCAGGCACCCTGTCTCTTTGGACTGGTAAAATGCGGCGGAGATATTTCGTTTGTTTTCAAAAACGATACCTTCTTCGTATTATGTGTGGTGCTGCCTTCGGCACTGATTGCTGCGTCCCTCGATGCCCCGGCCTGGGTAGTCTTTGCCTGTCTGAAATCGGACCAGATTTTGAAATGCTTCGTCGCCGTGGTCAAGGTCAACCGGTTCAACTGGATGAAAAACCTGACGCGGTCCCATACAGCCGATGCAGTCCATCCAGCCTGAAAGGCATTCCAGTCTGGAAGGACCATGAAAACAGGAAGGAAATACACAGTACAAAAGAGTCCGGAGCGGTTCGTCTGAAAAGACAGCAGCTCCGGACTCTGTTCTGTTTATGCCAGCCATTGCTGGCTTTGCTTAGTACCGGCCTGTCTTTTGTCACAGGTTCATCCTGCAATTACCTGATGAAGGCTTATTTTTGATCCTTGTTCCTGCCAAGTTTTTCTTTCAGGGCAGCCAGTTCATTTTCCACGGATGCGTTTGTATCAACGCTTTTATATTTTTCCTCCAGGGTCTGTGCCTCATCAGCCGGCTGTTCGTCCAATTCGCTTGCAGCGTTTGCCTCGTCCATCATGCGGTTCGCTTTTTCTTCCATCCGGCTGAAGGCTCCCATCGTTCCCTTCATTTTGTCTGCACCGGCTCCCAGCTTGTTTACCCTGTCCTGCGTTTTTGCCACGGAAACCTTGGCAGCGATGGCCTGCCGCCGGGCATTCAGATCATTGATGTCCTTTACCAGCTTGTCGTGCATATCCCGCATCTTCGCGGCATTCACATGAGCAGCGTCATAAGCGGTCTGCAGACCGGCACCGGCACTTTCCAGCTCCTGCTTCTTTGCCAGAAATACTCTTGCATCGTCTTCATTTCCAGCCATCAGTGCTTTCTCTGCAAGATCCTCATATTTGGCCACGGAAGCCGCATTTTCATCCACCAGCCGTTTGGTACGGGTTTCCTCTGCCATAACCCCTGCCGTTTCCCTTTTTACGTCGGCCAGATCCTTGTTGGCCTTCCGGAGGTATTCGTCAACCATTTTGGAAGGATTCTCCGCTTTGTCCAGCAATGCGTTTACATTGGAAGAGATAATGTCCCCAAACCTTGATAACATTCCCATAGCGATTCTCCTTTATTTATCATATTTTTTTGCCCGTTCTTCCGCTTCCCCACTTCCAAAGGTCTCAAGCGGAGTATGCAGTATTTTCTCGGTATCTTCGGCTTCCTTGTTCTTCTGTTTTTTATAACTGCGCCACCAGAAAAACGCAACTGCCAGAACAGCCAGGATGCCCACAACAACGAGTACCGGGACCCATGGCGACCTTGTAACGGACATAATCCGTTCCCCGGCCTTGTCAAAGGCTTTGGAAAACATCTGATCATCCGTCAGATCCTGATCATAATAATATCGGTCGATATAATCCAGAAGGATATCCATGGCCTCCTGATCCAGGACGGTCTTTGCCTGACTGCCGGCCAGATACCAGGTGTGATACGTGTCTTCGTATTCAAAGAAAATCACCAGCAGATGCGCTTCGTCGGAGAACAGGGACTCATAGGTGCTGTTTGCAAACTGTTCCACCTGATCATCCGAAGGGGCATGCGTGCCGTCTATCGTGTCCGTAATATACAGATAAGGCTGTACCCCGGTTTCCTTATAAAAGTTCTTCATGCCGGTGGTCAGGGTTGTCTGATTTCCAATCCAGTCCAGCTCGTCTGTATAGTAACCTGTTTCCGTAACTGCCGCTTTCGGCAAGGGTTCGCGCTCCACAGTGGAAGCCGTTATCTGCCCGGAAGAGCCTGTACTATTATTGCTGCTTTGGCCTGGCAGGGAAATGAAGATAACCGCTGCCACGATAAACACAATGAGCGCCGTAAGACAGCCGGGACCACTCCCGTAAAAAAAAGGCCCGCGTCTTCTTCTGCCGCTCCTTCTTCCCATCTCATATCCAAAGAAGGCAGGGCCCATGCCGCTGGAACTCCTGTGCGGAGAAGAGCCGAATCCACCAAAAGAATTCCCGGAACCACCGCGATTGTAACCGCCTGCACCGCCGCGGTTATAGCCGCCTGAGCCACTGCGTCCGCCAAAGCTGCGGCTTCCGCCTCCGCCGCCAAAACTACGTCCGCCGCCTGAACTTCCGCCGCCTCCCCGGGATGCGCCCCCTCGACCCATTGAAACAACTCCCTTCAAAATGTCTTAGACTATTATAACATGAGAAAGAATGGGGCACAACTTTTGGAAACATTTTTCAAACTATAATTTCAAAATAATATATGTATTGATTGACGTTGTATAGGCAATGCTATATAATATATGCGAAGGGAGTGTGAAACATGGCACAAGTAAATATCAGAATGGACGATGATTTAAAAAAGCAAGGTGAAAAGCTATTTAATACATTGGGCATGAACTTTTCATCAGCAGTTAATATCTTCGTCAGTCAGGCAGTACGGCAAGGCGGCATTCCGTTTGAGATCACAACAAAAACTGATCCTTTTTACAGCGAGGCTAATATGAAGTTATTACGTAAATCCATCCAGGAAGCAAACGATGGGAAGTTAACCACCCATGAACTGATTGAGGAATAAATTCTATGGAAAAACTATGGACGGATAGGGCCTGGGAAAATTTTATGTATTCCGCTTCTGCCTGAAATAGTCCTTCATGATACGGGAACAGGTCTCTGCCAGAACGCCTTCCACGACCTCCACCCGATGATTGAATCGGGGATCCTCCGGCAGATTATAGAGACTGCCGGCGCAGCCTGCCTTGGGATCCCTGGATCCGAAAATCACCCTTTGGATCCGTGCCTGCAGAATGGCACCGGCACACATGGGACAAGGCTCGATGGTAACATACAGGTCACAGCCTGTCAGACGCCATCCGCCCAAAGCGGCAGAAGCCCGGCGGATCGCCACCATTTCCGCATGCAGGGTGGGATCCTTTCCCCTTTCCCTGCAGTTGAATCCGCGGCCGATCACCGTCCCGTCCTTTACCACAACGGCACCAATGGGAACTTCATCCAGCCGGAAAGCTTTCTGCGCCTCTTCCAATGCCTGCTCCATAAACACAGGATTCACTGCAGGATCCCCTTCTGTCATTCCTGTTTTACCCGATATAATTCCTGTACTTCCTCATAGGCGTCCGGCGTACCGATATCATAGCACTGCCCCTGAAAAACATACCCGTAGACCGGTTCCTTCCGGCAGAGCCAGGCAGGAAAATTCCCCGGCGCATCGGGATTGTTGCCCTCTTTCAGATAGTCCTTCAGCAGTTTCACCGTTTCCCTCTTATAGATATATACCGCAAATGCTCCGATATGAGACTTCGGATTTTTCGGTTTTTCTTCAAAATCATAGATCCGATCGTTTTCGTCCATCAGTACAATGCCCATTTTCGCCAGCTCATGGGGTTTTACTTCCTTGACGCAGACACAGGAACCGTTTACTTTTCGATAATACTCATAGAAACTGGAAAGGGAAAAATCCATGAGATTGTCTGCCGCCAATACGATAATATCATCCGAAATGCCGGCACGGTCCAGAACAAACTGCAGGTCCCCCAGGGCACCCAGCCTTTTATCCTCCTCTGTTGTTCCGTCATCGTAAATCGTTATAGGCAGATCCCGCCTTTCCCGGGCCTTCCAATCCGCAAACTGACGGATAAATTTACGGTTGGTTACGACGTGGACTTCATCCACTGCCTGGATCCCCTCCACATTGTCCAATATATGATCCAAAATCGGTTTTCCGCCAACTTTTAAAAGTGCCTTCGGCGTATCCAGCGTCAAGGGATACAGCCGTGTCGCATAGCCGGCGGCCAGAATAATTGCCTTCAAATCCAACACCCCTGGTTTTTTATTAAAGAAGTTTTTTCCGAAGCTCTGCCCCGGTTTTCGGAGACAGGTAAGCCGGAGGCACGTCCAGAACGGTACGGGCGCCGGTCTGCCCCTCCGCGCTCATCCGACAGGCTGCCCTGGCATAGGCAACCAATATGCTGGAGGTAAACTCCGGGTTGCTCTCCAGATGCAGGGAATATTCCATGATCTGTCTGGACTCACTGTCCATGCCGGTTTTCCCGCTTCGAATCACAAATCCGCCGTGGGGCATGGCGGAATGATCCCTCTTTAACTCCTCTTCTGTCAGAAAGGTGACCTTCGTCTCGTATTCGTCAAAATAATAGGGCATCGTCCGGATTTCCTTCTCAATCCGTGCCCGGTCTGCTCCTTCTTCGGCAACCACATAACATTCCCTTCGGTGCATGTCCCCGGCCGCAAGGTCCGGATCTTCCCCATCGCGGACCCCTCTGACGGCCTCATCCACGGGGACGGTATACTGCCTGGCATCCCGGACGCCCTTTATCCTCCGGATGGCATCGGAATGTCCCTGGCTGATCCCCCTGCCCCAAAAAGTATAGTTTTTGCCTTCCGGAAGAATCGCTTCCGACATCATCCGGTTGATGGAAAATAAACCCGGATCCCATCCGACGGACAGAATGCTGATGTGCCCGGCCTTCCCTGCGGCCCGGTTCATGCTGTCAAAATACTCCGGTATCTTCGCATGGGTATCAAAACTGTCCACTGTATGGAACCGGGATGCAAAAGCCGGTCCCTGCTCCGGCAAATCAACGGCCGATCCTCCGCAAAGAATCATGACATCAATCTGTCCCCGCATATTTTCTGCTTCCTCCACCGGCATGGCTTTACGGCTTTTGTCCAAAAGCGGCACCGTATCCGGCGGTCTGCGGGTAAATACACCGACGAGCTCCATGTCCGGGCATCGGCTCAGAGCGCACTCCACTCCTCTTCCAAGGTTTCCATAACCGACAATTCCAACTTTGATCCGATCTGTCATGTCCGTACCTTCCTTCCGGTTTCCTGTATCAACAACCTGCAGCCGTAAAGCTGCAGGCTTTCCTGTAAAAACATCTCCGGACCTTGTCCGAAAACAGGCCATATTGCATTTTATCAAAAATTTTAGGATTAATCAATACCATAAATTCCCAATATACCCCATACAGCATTAAGGTTACTATGATTTTTTAAGTTCCAATATTAAATGCTTTTAGACTTAACAACTCTCCATCTACAATTTCTAATTGTTGATATTGACTTATTAATGGGTTTTCAAAGTTATGTGTAACTACTATTACGATTTTATTCTTAGCGATTTGTTGTAGTAATTTGTCAACCTCTTTTTTGGACTGTTCATCCAGTGAGGCAGTTGGCTCATCCATAATTATTAGTTCAGAGTCTTTGAACATCGCCCGAGCTATTTCCACCTTTTGCCATTGGCCACCCGAGAGCTCTGTACCCCCAAACCAATTTCCTAATTGTTCATCAAGTTGTATAAATCCGTTTTTATCCAAATTTAGTATACTTATAAGTTTTCTTATCTTGTTTCCATCTCTCAAGTCATGAATATTACTTAATGCCACATTCTCTCTTAATGACATTTCATACTTATTAAAATCTTGAAAGACAACCGTTGTTTTATTTCTGTAGGCTTCAATATCGTAATAGGTTATATCCCTGCCATTTACAAACATTTCCCCTGCATAATCATCATATAATCCACATAATATTTTTATTAAACTCAAACTTCGCATATAGATATAGGCTATGAACCTTGAAAATTCAATAAAA
>DAINCI010000015.1:0-26967 GCA_036732425.1 Bacillota bacterium | reverse complement strand
AGAACCCCGGAACAATAAGATACTTTCATAAAATGAACTTTTAAGTCAGGTAAAAGACTGGCTATTTGGCCGGCAACTAAATAATACTCCGTGTCAGTTTATTGTAGCAGAAATATCCAGGATTAACAACTGTCAGACGAAATGAACGAAATAAATTCATTCCGCACAAATGCCAGCTTCCCATTGCGTTTCAGGAAACCAAAGCCGGGTATCAATAAAATAAGCAATCTATAAAGGAGGAGTTTGACATGTCGATAGGAAAATATCTGCAGACCGGAGACTGGAAGGGAGAAAAGCACGTACCCGTCATTCACGTTCCCGATAAAATAAAAGCGGACGAAGGATTTGAACTGAAGGCCTCCATCGGGGACGCCATCAAGCATCCCAACACCCTGGAACATCATATCTGCTGGATCAAGGTATTTTATGTGGAAAAGGATGGGAAATTCCCGGTGGAACTGACAACCTTCAACTTTCAGGCACACGGAGAGGCAGGCGCCTTTACGGAACCCGTCGGCGTTACCCGGATAAAACTGCATACTTCCGGTAAAATCTACGCTGTCAGTTACTGCAATATCCACGGCCTGTGGGAAAGCAGCAAGGATATCACCGTGGAATAATTCATCAACATCAGCGACTTCTTCCAACGGCAAGGGGAATGCCCTGGCAGAAACAGAAGGGAGACTGCTGCATAAATGCCTGCAGCAGTCTCCCTTCCTACCTTTACCTTCCTGTTTCCATTTCCCTTTCCAGCTCATTCATGCATGGCTTGACTACAAATCAAGAGGTCGTGGATTCAAAAGCCCGTTCATGTGAGGTTCCCACCTTCGTCTGTCGTCGTCAGGCCTTCCATTCCACATCTTCCCGGATAATCCGCATGGGATTGCCAACGGCAAGACAGTTTGGCGGCACATCCTTATTGACCAGTGTATTCGCTCCGATCACGGCATTGTCCCCGATTGTCACACCTTTCAGAACAGTACAGTTGCATCCAATCCACACATGATCCCCGATTTTAACCGGCTTCGCAAGTTCATTCTCCGTATCATCCGGATAATGGATATGATGAAAATCCGTATCCAGGATGGTGGTGTTCCAGGCAATGGCACAATCGTTTCCGATGTCGATCCGATTGGCACAGTAAACAACGGAAGAAGCCGTGATATAGGTATTGTCGCCGATGGACAACATCGCCCCCGGGCCTGTTACAATCCCCACGCCCGGTCCAAGCTTCACCCTGCCCATCACATGAAAAACGGAATCCCGGTACATCCGGACGGAGGATTTGGCATGCACCATATCCCCAATATACTTGCCGCCCAGATACAGCCTTCGGTCAATGATCAGCCTGGCACCGGGTCCCTTGCTGATGGTACTCCCGAAATCTGCAAAAACCCGGAATCGGTAAAAACTCCGTATGGAGTGAAACAAGTTCAGAAAAAAACTATATATCACATTTAAAATCAGCTTCGGATTCATCCGGAGCGTACGGGCCATTTTTGTATTAAACATTGGCTTATCCACAGACAGCCAGCCTCCGTTCCACATAATCTGACAATTCCGGCAAGAATCATTATACCACAGGATCGGGAAAATTGTTGCCATTTTTACGAATTATATACTCTCTTTGCCTGTCGAAAATGCCGAAAGCCTTCCGTCCCCTCGGAGTCCCCATGAAAAATCAGCAGTGCACCAGGACCTGGCAAAATGCTGCAAAGCCCGCTTCATACTGACACTCCAGGCCCCATATGGTATAATGGATCCGTAGAGACATCCCGAAAAGATGCGGATGTGCAAACAGGTTTCTAAAAAATTCTGGCAGCGAAACGCAAAACAATCCTGCAGAACCCGGAGGCTTATATTATGAAAGCAACACCAAAATACCAAAAAATCAAGGAATCCATCCTTGCAAAGATTCAAGGTGGAAAGTTGCAGACAGACGAACAGCTCCCACCCGTGGAATACTACATGGAGAAGTTTGATGTCAGTGCGATCACTGTCCGGAGAGCCCTTTCTGAACTTGCCGAGGAAGGATATATCCGGAGAATCAAGCGCAAGGGGACTTTTGTAAACGATCCCGGCTGTTTCGAGGCGTCCAGTCATTTGATTGCCGTCATTCTCTCCACGGAGGATTATTATGACACCAGCTACATGGAGATCATCAAAGGGGCACAGAGCTTTATTTCCGAATACGATTATTCCCTGCTGATTGAATGGACAGATCTGGACACCGAACAGGAACGTGCCTCTGTCCAGCGAATGCTGGATAAAAAAGTCGATGGTTTCATTATCTATCCTTTCGACCCCGTAAAAAGCGAAAATATCTTCTGCCTGATTGAACAGGAAAACATTCCCTATGTACTGGTGGACCGATACAATCTCCATCACCCCTGTTACTTTTCCGGCAGTGACAACTACAGCGGCGCAATTCTGGCCGCCAACAAGCTCATTGAGTTCAGGCACACAAAGATTAAATTTGCTGCCTACCATTTTTTCCTCCCTTCGGAGCAGGAACGCTACGACGGCTTTTGTTCCGCAATGCGTGCGCACAATCTGGATGTCAGTGCGGACAATCTTTTGATGGATATCGATTATGACGACCTGAAGCAAAAAATCATGAGCCACGAAGTCACTGCCCTTTTTTGCGTCAATGACCGGCTCGCCCTCAAAATAATGTCCAGGCTGACCGGGCTGGGAGTCCGGATTCCGGAAGACGTCTCGATCATCGGGTTTGACGATTGGGACAATGCCCGGAATAAAACGTCCGGCCTGAGCACAGTCCGGCAGTACTTCAATGAAATCGGCTCCAACGCCGCCTACCTGCTGATCAGTGCCATACAGGGACAATTGCAGGGCAGGAACGTAAAGATGCTGGCCGGCGTTACCCTGGTGGAACGGGACAGCGTAATTGAAAATCCCTATGCTTGATGCCCTCAAATCCTTTTAAAAAAGGCACCCTCCCTCAAATGAGAAAAGATGCCTTGAAATGCCCTTGATCGACGAAACTTCCAGGAATCCTCCGATCAGGGAAACTATTTTTCACTTCTCTTGAAATACTCTTTCGCTGCCTTGTTGTAATTATCAAGCAGTTTGTCAATATCCGCAACGTTCTTGATTTCCTTCATGTATTTATCCCATTCATCCATGCTCCGGGTTCCGGAAACCAATGCCGTTTCCCACTCATCCCGCAGGGTATTGTAAGCCGTCGTAATCTGACTGTTTTCCTGAGTGGTATCCGTGTCAAAGGTACAAACCGGTTCCTCAAACGCAGGCGGAACATAGGGATTCTCCGGATAGTCCGGATAAGGCAGATTCAGGTAATACTCCGATTGTTCAACCGGTTCCTGATGCACTTTCCCGTCATAATACAGCCAGTCATCTGCCGCCAGCGCCACATAGGCTTTCGAATCTTCCGCCAGAATGACTCCGGGACGCATATTTTTACTGGCGCGCATCCCATATTTGTCTGCCTCGGACCAGGGATCCGGCGCGTTCAGGATTTCGTCGACAAACTGCGGATTGCCGTCCTTGTCAAGATCGTAGCTGTCTCCTTCAATCCCCCAGGTCAGCAGCCGGATGATGTCATCGTCAAAACAATGATTTAGAAATTCAATTACGCCTTCCGGATCCTTCGTATCGGCGTTGACTGCCATTCCGCTGAACTGATTGATTGAAACCGTGTTGACGGGCTGCACTTCCTGCCATGCTTCTTCCCCGTATTTTGGATTGCCCGGGAACAACGTGGCGCAAAATACCTGCCCGCTGGAACTCAGTCTGGTGAACTCACCCGGAGTCGTGAACCAGTCCGCCATCACTATGAATGTTTTATCCGACAGCTCCTTGCTCTTCAGCATTTCATCGTCATCACTGATGTATTCCGGATCCAGCAGCCCTTCCGCATACAGCTTCCGTGCAAACGCAACGGCATCCTTGTAGCCCTCTTCATAGAGCCCCATCACATATTCCTTGCCGTTCCAGTAGACGCCGTTGCTGGTATGATTGGCAAAAAACAAACTTCGCAGATCATTCCAGCGGGTATGGACCGGATAAACATCGGGATAAATTTCCTTCAGCTTTTTCGCAGCATCATATAATTCATCCAGAGTTTCCGGAATTTTGATATTGTTTTTCTCAAAGATATCATACCGGTAAGTCGAGAGGTTGGAAGGCAGCATCCCCTTGTCCTCCGGGAAACGCGGCAGGCCTATACTTTTTACGTCGTAGATATGACCCTCGTCATCTGTAACGGAAGCAATGCCTGCGCTGGTCTGCTCCATATACTTCCAGTAATTCGGGAAGCTATCCTTATAGGGAGCAATATCCAGCAGGAAGCCTTCTTCGGATGCCTTGCTGTAGTCAAACAGGAAAGGAATTCCGATCAGATCCCCGAAGTCCCCTGTGGAGAACAGGATGGAAGCCTTATCGCTGTATTCACTCCCTGGGATCAATTCATATTTGATCTTTAATTCCCGGTTCAGCTTTTTGCTCATCTGTTTCTCAAACTCTTCATTCACGCGGCCGTCTTTGCTTCCCGGATTCCCTTCCATCGTGACATTCAGCACCAAAGGATCCCTTTTCCCATCAGTGGAAGCGGAACTTTCCTTCCCATTTTTACTGTTGTCGGAATCCTTTCCGCCCCCTCCGCAGGCGCTGAAGAAAACGGTCCCGATTACGGCTGCAAGGGCAAATGCCATGATTCTTTTGCCTGTTTTTTTACTCATATTGCTTCTCTCCTTTGCTTGTTTCTTTTCATAGCCATTGTTTATGCCAAACCAATATCGACGATCCGCCAATATCCGGCGAATTGTCCGACGCTCAACCCTTTACGGATCCCACTAACATTCCTTTGGTAAAGTACTTCTGAAAAAACGGGTAAATACACATAATCGGGAACATGGTAACAACAACAATTGCCATACGGACGCCTTTCGGAGATATTTGCTGAATAAAGGTAGGATTGAAATTGCCAACCCCTGAGCCGGCCCTCTGTTGCAGATTTGCCGTATCAATGACATACAGATATTCCCGAAGGATATTCTGAACCGGGTAAAGATTTGGATTCTTGAAATAGATCATCGGGCCGAACCAGTTATTCCACATCCCCACAATGGCAAAAAGTCCGAAAGTCGCAAGCAGCGCCTTGGAAGTAGGGAGAATAATCCGGAACAGTATGGTAAACTCATTTGCCCCGTCAATTTTAGCCGATTCGCCCAGCTCCTCCGGAATATTGCGAAAGAACGTCCGGAAGACAAAAACATTGTAAGCACTGACACATCCCGGAATGATAATCACCAGCGGATTGTTGATCAGATTCATTTTCATCATCAGCAGGTAGGTTGGAATCATACCGCCCCCGAAGAACATCGTTATCGTCAAAAATACGGTTAAGAACTTCTTTCCGATGAAATCCCTTCTGGTCAGCGGATATGCGGTCATGCTGGTAAAGAGCAGGGTACATACGGCAGATGCCAAAGCATATAAAATGGAATTCGCATAACCCCGCCATACCTGCTCATCCTTCAGGATATATTGATAGGCATCCATATTGAAGCCCTTCGGAAAAATCTGAATATCCGCCCTGGCTACATGCTCCGCATTACTGAGGGAAATCGCAATCACATTGAGAATCGGATAAAGCACTACAATAATCAGAAGAATCATAAGCACAACATTGAATACATCAAAAATCGTATCGCCAATGCCGGACTTTACTTTGTTTTTTGAATTTTCCATTCCCTGATCCCCCCTTACCAAAGACTGTTGTCGGAAACTTTCTGACTGACCTTATTTGCCGCCACAATCAGAATAAAGCCCACCAGGGACTGGAACAGACCAATCGCCGTGGTATATTCAAACCTTGCTCCCAGGATCCCTTCGCGATAGGTATAACTGCCGATGACATCCGAAATGGAATAGGTCTGCGGTGTCTGCAGCAATATGACCTTCTGGAAATCCGAGCCCATAATGCCTCCGATGGCCATAATCAGCATGATGGTTATCGTGGGGGTCAGGGCAGGCATGGTAATATGCCGGATCTTCTGAAAACGCGATGCTCCGTCAATCGAAGCCACATCATACAGATTTGGATCAATATTGCTGATGGCTGCCAAATAGAGAATGGTCCCATATCCGGCGCCTGTCCAGACGCCGGATCCAATGAAGATGGTCCGGAACCACTTTGGCTCCTGCAGAAACAAAATCGGCTTTTTCCCAAGAAAGCCCAGGATCTGGTTGAACAGACCTTCCCGTGAACAAAACTGCATCAACATCCCTGCAACAATCATCGTCGACAGAAAGTATGGAAAATAGGAAATGGTCTGCACCGTCTTCTTGAATCTTCTTCCCTTCAGTTCATTGAACAACAATGCCAGGACAATAGGAATCGGAAACGACCACAGCAAATTGTAAACGCCCAGGATGACTGTATTTTTGATGGTCCGGGTCGCCATGGGATTTTGGAAGAAATCCATAAAATTCTTCAGCCCCACCCATTCGCTTCCCAGCACCCCCTTTTTCACCGAGTAATCCTCAAAGGCAATGAGCACGCCATACATCGGAAAATAGTTAAATACCAGCACAATGAGAAACCCCGGAAGGGCCATGAGAAGCAGCCATCGCTGCTTCCAGATCAGCGACTTCCAATCCTTCCCGGTCCTTGTTGCTCCCGCCCGGACGTTTGTCCCGGCGGATTGCGTTTTGAAATTCAAACTGCTTTTCATCTCTTCTCCTTTCCAATCTTCAGGAGAGATCCCCCTGGAGATCGCTTATTTGCTTGCCATATCCATGACAAATGTCGTAATCTCATACGGATTCAAATGCAGATGAAGCCTGCGGCCCTCCGGAAGCAGCGTTTGCTCCGGCTTTTCCATCAGGTTGCACAGGGTAACCTTCGCAACCCCTTCCGGAAGGGTAATGCAGCAGTCCGTGCATTCCCCATAGGTCTCATACATCCGGACCACAATCCCGTCATGCTCTTCTGCCTTTTTTATGGCAGAAAGAATCACATTGTCCCGGTCCACCTTTACGAAACTCTCCTCCGGACGCAGGGTACCGGCTCCTTTATAGACCTTCAGCGGATTATTGAAGGCGAGAGCGGTCTGCTCCACCAGGGCTTTGTGCTCATTCCCGGCATGAGGATAAAGGGCATAGCGGAAGGTGTGCTCCCCCTGGTCCGCGTCCCTGCCCGGGCTGTTGGTGCTGCGGAGAAGGGCCAGATCCAGCACGTTGTCATAGAGTTTATGCCCGTATTTGCAGTCATTCAGCAAAGCCACTCCATAATCTTCACGGGACAGATCCACCCATTTATGGGCACAGCGCTCAAACCGGGAACGCTGCCATGTGGTATTCCGATTTGTGCTGTACCGGATGTTTCCAAACTGAATGTCACACGTCACTTCCTCCACATCCACCACAACCGGGAAGGAAGTCCGGAGCATTTTCTGCTTTTCATGCCAGTCCACCTTCGTATCAAACTGCAGAAGTCCGCTGTCCTGCTGCAGATAAATGGTTTGCTGAAGATCGGAATCACCAAATCGGTAATGCTGCTGCATCACTGCATTTACCCCGTCCAGAAAGGCTTTTTGCTCCACCAGTTCAAATGCGCGGGGTTTCTGCTCATCATAATACACTTCAATGTCCCAGGCATCTCCATCTGCCTCATTATAAACGGCCAGCCGGTTTGCCACCTGCCCGTCCGGCAGCACTTCCACTCCGTTCTGCCTGTCAAAAATCGAGACAATGCTTCCGTCCCTGCCAAACCGCACGCTCAGATTTTCATTTTCAATCCGGAGATCCCCGGCCTTCAGTGCGGCGCTCTGTTCCGCCTTTTCAAACTGTCCGGTTGCTGCAAAAGCCGGCACCGCCACCTGATACCATCCGTCATCCTTCTTCAGATACTCCATCCGGTCAAACCCCTGGGTATTCACAGCCAGTTCTCCGGCGAACAGGTCTTCATACAGCTCCCTGGTCATTTTCAGGGTCTTGTCATAAAGAATCCGATAGCGGGGGACGCTCTCTTCGTAAACCCGTTTGATGGCGGACCCGGGTATAATGTCATGGAACTGGTACAGCAGTACTTCCTTCCATATATCTGCAATCTCTTCCTGAGGATATTCCTTTCCGCCGTACTGCTTTGCCAGTACGGCTGCAAACTCCAGATCGTGCAGGGCATTTTCCATGTAGCGGTTGTATTTCTTGTTGCGGGCCTGGGTTGTAAACGTGCCGCGGTGCTTCTCAAGATAAAGCCCGCCCCGCCACTCGGGATATTCCTCCGTGTTCCGGTCAATATCATGGAAGAAATCCCTGGCAAAGCGCTGCACCGTTGGAGACAGTCCCTCCAGGTTCTTCATCCTTTTCAGCTTTTCCAGGTGATAGGCAGAAGGGCCGCCGCCGCCGTCTCCCACGCCAAACAGCGCCAGTGCCTGGTCGCACAGGCCCTTCTCATGATAGTTCTTTTCAATCTTTTTTACCGATACCGGGGAAGCCTGGCTGTTATAGGTTTCCTCCGGCAGCATATGCGCCAGGACCACAGAGCCGTCCAGCCCTTTCCAGCGGAAGGTATGATACGGAAACGTATTATGATCGTTCCAGGACATTTTCTGCGTCATAAAATACTTCAGACCGCTTTTCCGCATAATCTGTGGAAGCGATGCCGTAAATCCGAAGCAGTCCGGCAGCCATACATTATCCACTTCCGCATCAAATTCCCTTTTCCAGAATTCCGTGCCGAACAGGATCTGCCGGACCAGCGATTCCCCTCCGGGCAGGTTGGTATCCGCCTCCACCCACATTCCACCCTGAGGCTCAATCCGTCCCTCTTTCACACGTTGTTTGATCCGTTCAAACAGCTGGGGATAATACATCTTCATCCAAAGCAATAACTGTGGCTGACTGACCCCAAAGACATAGTCCCCATAGCGGTCCATAAGCTGATCCACCGTGGAAAGGGTGCGCGCGCCCTTGCGAATGGTCTCGCGGATCGGCCACAGCCATGCCAGATCGATATGGGCATTCCCAATGAAGTTTACCGTCAGGGACGGAGTGCCGCCAACTTTCGACAGCTCTTTTCCCAAAATTTTGCGTGCGTCCTTTGCCTCTTCCTCCGTGCCCTCATAAAAAACATTGATGGAATCGTTCAGTGCCCGGATGATGCTGGACCGCCTCGGCCCTTCCTCCATACAATGGAAAGCTTCCCTGAGGGTATAGAAATCATAATAGAAGGCCCGAAGCTCCGGATACAGAACCGCCACACAGGCTTCCTTCAAATCACCGCTGTCCACATAATTGCCAAACAGGTCATTGCAGCCGGCATCCACCCACAGATCAATCCTGCCATCCTTTGTCCCGAGTAAATCCAGGGGAACGGCATGCTTCCGGACCGAACCAAATTCATGAACGACACTGCCATGGGTCAGTCCGGTCAGGGGCCCGCGCTTTTCATCATAGCAAAGGCCTTCCCCGCTTACGTCAATCAGCAGAACCAGGTTTTCCCCCCGGCTTTCCGCCGGAATTTCTCCGGTAAAGTGCATCCAGGCGCAGTCAAACAGATTTCCCCAGTGATCCCCCACCTTCAAATCCCGTTTCTCACCGGTAAACCGGTCTTCATAACGAACAGGTTCCTTGGTGATATAAGCGGTACAGTTCAGATCCCCGATTACCTTATAATACCTGTGAACCAGTCTGCCCATAAAATTGTCGATGCGATTCATTGTGTTTTTTTCAAATTGGTACATTGGCCTCCCCTTTCCTGCAAGGTTTCATTAACAATGTAAAATGATATTATCACATATTTGTATATGTTTCAAGCAACTTATTGTATACTTTATTGCTTATTTCTATATTTTTTCACCCTGCCACATTTTTTGAATTGCTGCAGGCATTTTATAGATAAGGGTATTGGTCACCCTTGTCTTCTCTGTGTTGTATCCACTTCTGATATAGTTTTGCTGCCTGCGAAACCGTAACAAATATTATTTTCTTATTTGGCAACCTTCGTTTCAAATCTTCACTGGCTTCTTTTATGATCGTGCTGACAGGCGAGGAGGCAGTTCCGCTGAAAACGGATAAAAACAGGGGCCTGCCTTGTGGCGCATGATGGATTAACGAAACAAGATCGGCCTTCCCCAGAGGAGTTGAACCTATATGAAACGTATTTTTGTCAAGATGATATTCATAGGGTCCGATACCCCGGCAGTCTGTTCCTGCATACCCTCCCAACAGGGCCCGGGGCTGAACATTCCAGGCAACAGCTTCCCCTTCCGACATCTGCTTCATTGTCCGCATACCAGCCTTTTTCATATGATACTTTACAAACTCACAATAGAAATGAAACCCCTCATATCTCTCACTGGAGGGCGATCCGTCTCCCAACATGGCAGCAGGCTCCTGCCCATTGGCCAATAAAATATTGGTAAGCCATAGCATCGCCCGTGGGGCAATCTCGGCCATAACCGGGTTAAGGATCCAGGTTGCGGGAACCGATCCAAAGTTTTTGTCCTTACGTATCGTAAAAGGCTCATAGACCAGAGAATGAAGGAGATTATCACCATCCGCCACATGAAAAAGTATATATACAGCATCTTCATCCGGTTCAACTTCAGGAAGCTTTGGAGGTGACAGATCGACAGACGGAAAAGACGATTGTACCGTAAGATTTTCCACCGATATATACGGTATCATTACATATCCCATTTTTGCAAACAATTCATCCGCTACCAATTCATCTGTCCATCCTAAAATTGGCGTCCCCATGGGATATTCTTTTACAATATTTTCATAATAGTCTCTTTCTTCCTCCTGATGAATATCCAAATAATATGTAAACAAACGGTTGGCTACCACGTAGTCCTTATTTGCCGCTCCCCAGCTCTCTTTCCCAAGGTTCATGTGGGACCATGTAAAAGCAACATCCTTATTCGCATTTTGGAAATACTTTTCCTTCAGCCATTGCAGGCATTCAATATTGGAAGAAAAACAGTATAAACGCAGATCTTCAATAATTGGGAAGCCAAAAGATTTCAAACGGTTGGAAAGCTCAGGCGATACAACGATACCATCCGTTTGTCCGGCTATTGTCGTTGCAGCCTCAACAGTGGCATCGACAAGATCCGGATCAAAAATAATCATACCCTTTACCTTAGCGGCGTATCGCTTCAGCAATCCCAAAAAGGCTGGATATTTATCATCATCTTCCGGTTCCATTGTGGTTTGAGGAATATCATCAAATATTTCAGTTAACCATTGTGCCGCTGCCTGTGCCTGCCTTTCCCCGGAATCCGGAGGGACAGGCCAATTGCCTCTGTTGTCCGCACAATGGGTATTTAAAACGTAAATTTTTTCGGTATCCTCCCGATTTACAATCCCCTGCAATACACAGGCAGCAATTTGACCATCCATATTATCATACTTCATGTCTGCTACAACCAAACTCTGAGTCGGGATTGAGACTTTAGGCAGTGATAATTTCATATTCATTCTCCTGGTATAATGTATTTGTAACAAGGATATATGCTTGATTTTCCTGCGTTACAGTTCCACCGTATATTCATACTTTTCACCCGGATAGTAGCAAACGGTGTATTCCACAACGTTGTCGTTCTGGTCGAAGGTAACGCGGGACCTTTTGAATACGGGCGCCCCCTCCGATATTTTTAAAAATTCCGCAATTGTCCGGCTGGCGAGGACCGCTTCAAAGGTGTCCTGCCCTCTGACGATTTGAATGTCATACCGGGTTTCCAAAAAGTCGTAAAGTGACTCACGGTACATCGTTTCATCCAACGGCAGCCCGCGATTTTTCTTCAGCTGGGTGATGGAATAAACCATAGGCGCGTTCTTTACATTCCGGACACGGACGAGCTGATATACTTCGTCCCCAGGGCTGATATTCAGTTTTGCGGCGGCGACTTTGCCGCATTTTTCCAGAGAAATGCGGCAATAGGAAGTCTCCATTTTGATTCCGTGCTGCTGCATTTCCTTTGAAAAGCTAATGACACGTTTGATGTTTTCATCGATCTTTTCGAAAACCACTGAGGTCCCAATGCCGCGGGAACATTTTACATAACCGTCTCTGACAAGATCGTTTACTGCCTGCCGGACTGTCATGCGGCTTACGTTGTACATAGCCTGCAATTCCTTTTCACTGGGCAGAATATCACCATACTCATATTCGCCATTCTTAATTTGCTCCTTTATGATGTTTTCAAGCTGAACATAAAGAGAAAGCGCATTTTTTCCGCGATTCAGTTCCATCAGATTCCCTCTCATTCCATTAATTTTAGCATTGCATCTTACGATTTCGTCAGCGTTCCGATTTGTTCAGGAAAGCAAAATACAAACCGTTTCTCCTCTTTTCAATTGCATTGCCAAAGTATGGCCCGTGACAGAGCACTCACTGCCTTGGGTGAGTTCCATCGCTTTTGTGTATTGCGGCGCGATGGTTGCCTCTGTCTCACAGGCAGTTCCCCAATTTTCCAGAATGCAAATGGCTTTATGATCCGTCACTAATACACGCTGGATCAGATTACGGTTTTCTTTTCGCAGCCGGAGCACATCGCTTTTTAAGTCTGCGGACTCCCTGGTGATTGCCCGCGCATATAGCGGGTTCCCGGTTGCGGCATAGCCGAGACTTGCCGCTGTACCAATCAGAACGGCCTGCCCTTTGCCATACTGGTTACGAATAATGGCTGGCCGATCTTCAAACCAGGTGTTTTGATAGGAGCCTTCCGCCCGTCCGCTCTCCAGCCGGATATCCGCAAGACAGAAGTGCCCGGGAATTTTCATGCCATCTGTGTCGATAACGGCATCCGGGTCGCTGCTATATTCATAAATATGTGCGCCAAACACCTCAGCGAGCCTGTGCGGAGAGGCAAGATACATTTCGCCGGCGCTGTTTTTCAACGTACAGGGAATATCTGCCCATAACCGCCCTCCATTACGAACAAAATCAGCGATTGCATCCTGCACATCTTCGTCAAGTGCATAGGCATACGGCAGATACAGAATGTCATAGTCGACGAGATCACCGCGCAGGATCTGCGAGGCACAAACAAAATCGGAAGCGACCTGCTGTTCTGTCAACGCGTAATACACGGCGCGCATGGAGTCAATCGGATCATTCGGTGTGCGCGCACCCGGGGCTTTTTGCACAGACGAGAGAATCTCGGTCGCATGATTGTAAAAGATGGCCGCTTTGGCGTGCTCGCGTTTCGCGTTCTGAAAAAAATCCTGCTGTTCCGCTAAAATCCGGCTGACCTTTCGTGATGCTTCCAGACGAACGGTCGGTTTATGATCCAATGTGGCAATACCCCAGTCCCCGGCTTCCTGCGACATATTGCGTGCGTGCCACATCCAATAGATCACAGCTTGCCCGCCGGCTCCGAAGGTATCCCACAGATAAGCGGTGAATTCCTGAGGGGAGGGAGTGTGCGCCCTGTTGGCAGATCCCAGCACCGGGCCACCCTGCAGCTCGGTCACCCAGAACGGTTTGCCGTCCGCACCGCTGCGGGTCAGGTCGATGCAGCAGGCAAACGCTTTGCCGGATTCGTCGCCGGTAAAGCGGGGGTCCCACGCCGGGTGGATGGAGGCACCCAGCGTATCGGCAACTTCGGCCTCCTTCCAAAACTGCTGACCCGTGTGCATGGAAGATTCGAGCAGAGCTTTCGGGTGTACGTGCGTAACAGAGTTATGGTCGTATTTTCGAATTTCATCGCGTATGAAGGACAACTGCATGCACAGATTATCCTGCACGAAGTTCTGCCAGTCTATGTATTCCTTAAAATCCATCCAAAACATGTTCCAATCCTGCGGATTTATGGTCACATCCTCAAAATGCCGGAACGGACGGTACCATTGTTTATTCCATGCCGCAACGGTTTTGTATTTTTCCTTCAGCCATTTGGCAAACAGTGCCATCGTCGATGGGCCATAATCAATTGCTACCTCGGGTTCATTCATCAGCGACCATGCGTAATGCGCCGGATGCTTCGCGTAGCGCCCGACCACCTTTTGGATATACGTTTTTGCTGCTTTCTGCAGATCCGGATTGTTTAAATTGCAGTGGTGATGATAGAAATCCTTCTTGCTCAAATATGCGGGCGGGTCTTCGCAGGTGAGCGTAGTGAGTACCTTCAGCTCATATTTTGCTGCCAGGTTGTAAATGCGGTCATACAAAGAGAAATCCCATTCGTCCGGCGCGGATTCCACCTGCGCCCACAGCAAAAAGACGCGAACCAGCCTGATACCCATTTTTTTCATCAGCACAAAATGCTGCTCCACATATTCGTCGCTTTCATTTAAATTTGCGAAAAACTGCGCACCAATGAATGGCGCTTTATCTTGTTCTGCCTGCATAAATGTAACCTCCTGCGGCAGTGCCGGCCAACAACACTGCGTATAATGACGATACGGGTACATTTGGTAACTTTAACATCCAAGGCCCTCCCCTGCAAGCTAAATATTATAATGTTAATATGTTATAATGTTTAAATGATGTTAGCATTTTTCATAGTCCTTGTCAACAAAAATGCACAATATTTTTAAAAAATATATGAGACCTGTTCCCCGAAAGTTCATTCAGGAAATTGCAAAGAACCAGGCGCCTGAAAAAAGTCACAGGAATCTGTCATTTTTTATTAAAGTGTTGTCAGGAAAAGAAGGAATCGCCTTGTTTGCGGCGAATAAAGAAGTAGAAATGATATATACAATTGTCTATACATCATATACAGTGAAAGATATCCATTATTTATGTGGATGTTTGGACTATGAGATGGAAAGAGAGGATTGTGCGGATTTATGGCGGAACTGGAAAGCATCGAAGAGTATCAGCAACTGTTGAATAAGATCCCCGGAGTTCTGTCTTCCAGAATTATTACGGATGACCACTCAAATATAACAGATGTACATGTCCTTTCTACTACCAACCGCGGGCCAAAGCAGATTGTCCGGGATGTTCAGTCTGCCATGCTTGCAAAATATAATGTATCCGTGGATCACAAGATCATCAGTGTCGCTCAGATAGAGGATAAGAGTGTCACCAAACGGGAGATCCGGCTGGTGATCGAAAGTATAAAAATGCAGAGTGAACAGGGAAAGGTGATGGCCAGCGTTATTCTGTCCAGCGACGATCAAACCTTTGAAGGGATTGCTTCCGGGGGGAATTCCGCAAGAGGACGTATGCGGGTGGCAGTATCTGCCACACTACAGGCAATCCATCGGTTTCTGAACAAGGATTTCGTATTTTTATTATCCGATGCTGTGGAGGTCCATCTGGCGGATCGTCAGGCAATCGTTGTTTCCATCCTGCATATTGCAGACTTCGGCGAGGAGTATCTTTGCGGATCCGCCATGATCAAGGGCAACGACGATGATGCCGTTGTAAAGGCCACATTGGATGCGGTCAACCGGAGGTTATACCAGCATTATTCCAGATAGCAAGTATCATGATTGCCTATAAGCCAAAACATCGACAACAATACAGCGGAGCGGATATAGCCTGTCTGTCTAGCGAAGGACAGAGATTGAAAAATAGGGGGGCTATATTCCATGAAGAAGATTGGAGCATCGGTATTGACATTGGTTACGAGTTTGGTATCCTTGTTACTTGCCAGCGGTGCAATGTTTTCTATCAGATAACGGATGAGACATAAAATACATCGATGTTTTGGCTTTCTTTATCATTAAGGGGAATTGCTTCAATGAATAGAAAGCTGTCGTTTACTATATCTGCTTTGAGTCTCGTCAGCCTGTTCCTTACAATATACTGCATCCTGCAAGTCAAAAGTATCAATATCTGGAACCTGATATACTGGATTGCCCTGACTTCCCTGCTGGAATCCTTGCCAATATATATAAAAGAAGACCGTGCAGTCAGTGTGAGCTTTGCCGTCCTGCTGGCCTGCCACCTCAACAACGGTCCTTATTTTACTGCATTGGTGGCATCCTTTGGAAGTGTTTTGGTATTTGTAAAAAGACCGGACGGCACCTGGAAGCATCCCTTTAATTTACCCTTTTACAAGACGTTGATAAATTACTCGAATTTTACGATATCCATATTTACTGCCGGGATTCTCTATGATATCCTGCTAAAGGCATACCCCGTATTTACCAATCCCATCCTGAACATCGTTCTGATCTTCCTCTATCTGACCGTTGTTTTCTTACTGAACTCTGGCATCATGGCACTATATGCATCCCTTATGAGGAAAAAGACATTCCTGAAAACCTGGACCAGCGAAACATTATGGGCTTATCCCAATTTCATAGCCATCGCTCCCCTTGGCTATTTCCTTTCGGTTCTATATCGGGCCTCAAATGGTTCCCTCTATGTTCTCCTGCTTCTTGGCCCGCTTTTGCTGGCCCGTCATTCCTTCAAGCTGTACCTGGATTCCAGGGAGCAGTATTATAAGACCATCCGGACGCTTACTGCGGCCATCGAAGCAAAGGATAAGTATACGGAAGGCCATTCCAAACGAGTGGAATACTACGCGGGACGCATTGCCCGGAAACTACGGGTTTCGTCCCGGGAGGCCGAATCCATCCGTACGGCTGCCCTGCTGCACGACATAGGCAAAATAGGGATCCGGGATTCGGTCCTTTCCAAACCAGGGCGGCTTTCCGAGGAGGAATGGGCAATGATCCGGCAGCATCCCGGCATAGGAATAAAGATTCTGGAAGAAGTCACTTTCCCGGGAGATGTAAAGAATACCATTCTCCACCATCACGAAAGATACGACGGCTGCGGATATCCGGACAATCTGAAAGGGGATCAGGTCTCCAGGGATGCGTACATCCTGGCCGCAGCAGATGCTTACGATGCCATGACTTCGGACCGGCCTTACCGGAAAGCGATGTCCAGGGATACTGCCATTGAAAACATCAGAAGGGAAAAAGGAGCCCAATTTCATCCCGATATCGCCGATGCCCTGATTTCCGTCCTGGAAGAAGAGAGTGCAAACGATAGCGGACAAGGGACAGAAGAGAAAGAGGGAAAAACGCAGAAAGGAAAAGATACGTCAAAATGATATTACTGATCTTGCTGTTTGTTGTCGCCGTCGGCATTGGACTGATCCGGGGCGGCAGGATATCCAATCTGACCCATATTAAAATCAGGCGCCCATGGCTGATCTTTTTATCTGTTCTTGTCGAATATGCCCTGATCTATCTGATGAGAAATACGTCCCGAATCACCCAGCCCCTGGCATGCCTGTTTGTATTTTTACAATATCTTCTGCTGTTTCTGTTCTTATGGGAGAATCGGACCCTGTCGTACAGCTGGCTGATTGGCATGGGCAGCTTTCTGAATTTTCTTGTCATCATGGTCAACAAGGGCTCCATGCCTCTGTCAAAAACAGCCATGGCAGTGGACGCCAATTCCAGAAACATGCAGTATCTGGCAAATGGCAAATACCTGACCTATCATATCCTGAACAGCAACTCCAGACTGTGGTTTCTGGGAGACATTATTTTCATCCCTCCCCCGGTCCAATCTTTTCTCAGTATCGGGGATATTATCCTGTTCCTCGGTATCCTGCTGCTGATTCAGGACATCATAGCGGGAAATTCGAAAAGAAAAGCATCGTGACAGATAAAGTGCCTTCCCACTGCCTTAGGATTCAACAGGTGGACACAAAAAACAGGATGGATCCGTTCCACCCTGTTTCATTTTATTTTTTATCCTCTTTTTGGAGGCTGTTGTTTTATCCGTTGACTTTCATTAATTGATTTGAATCCGGTGATCCCTTCTCTTCTGTTCCTCCACCTTTGGCAAGGTCAGAGTCAGGACGCCATTTTCAAATTTTGCCTTTACATCCTCCGGCCTGATGTCATTTACGTAAAAGCTTCTGCTCATGGAGCTGTATCTGCGCTCCCTGCGGATGTAGTTCTTATCCTTGTCCTCCTCTTCGTTGTGATCTTCTTTCTGAACGGCAATGGTTAACCTGTCGTCCCGCAGTTCCACATTGATTTCATCCTTCTTCACGCCGGGCAGCTCCGCTTCAACGACATAGTCATTGTCATTCTCCCGGATATCAACCTTCATCTGATCATTGAAGCCATACAGGCTCGGGAAGTCATTGAAGAAGTTGTCGAACCAATACTCCGGATCAAAAAAGTCTCTTGTCCTCTGAACATCCATATTCCTTCTGTCTCGATACGGCGTTAATCCAAACATAACCATTCCTCCTGTTTGTATTTTATATCCTGTCAGGGAAAGTCATCGCATTCCACTTTTACCATCTGCCTTTGACTTTCCTTGACCTTCAGTACTATTTATACCACCTATACCCGAAAAGCACAATGCCAAAATTAAGCCATATGTCACCATTTGTAGAATTTATCTCAATGCGCCTGCTGATAACTCTTGATATCGCCCTATTTCATACTATTTCAAAATATAACATTCTTCCGGCAACAACCCTCCGGTAAAAGGAACTCCCCACTCCCCCGCCATAACTTAAGAACGGATTAGAATCTCCGGAAAGTATATTTGAGTCAATAATCTCCGGAAAGTATATTTGGGTCAATGTTTTTACATTCCCTGCCGTCTTCATGATAAAATGGTGCAGAAAGAAAAGAATAAAGAATAAGGAGGTACTCAGGATGAAGGAGTATGGAATCGGAATCATTGGCTTTGGTTTTATGGGAAAGGCCCATACTTATGGGTATCAGGCCATTCCATTTTATTACAGGGATCTGCCGTTCCGGACAAAACTTGTGGGCGTTTGCACCGCTCATCCGAAAACAGCACAGCAGGCAAAGGAGCTTTACGGCTTCTCCTTTGCAACCACAGATCCCAATAAGATATGGAACAATCCTTCGGTGGACATCGTTCATATCTGCACTCCCAATGTGTTTCACAAGGATCAGGTGATCCGGGCATTACAGGCCGGAAAGCATGTTTACTGTGAAAAGCCGCTGACCACCAGCTATTCGGATGCAAAGGAGATCGTATCCGTCCTGGACGGGACGGATGCCATAACCCAGATGACATTTCAGAACCGCTTTCTCCCTGCTGTCCTGCGGGCAAAGAAGCTGTTGGAGGAAGGCAGACTGGGGCGGATTCTTTCTTTCCGTGCGTGCTATCTGCATTCCGGTTCCGTGGACCCGGATCAACCCATCGGCTGGAGACAGGACAAGGCAATGGGCGGCGGAGTCCTTTTCGATCTGGGGTCCCATGTGCTGGACATTCTCTATTATCTGATCGGCAGATATCAAAGTATTCTGGCAAAGAACACCGTTCTGTATCCTCAGCGTCCGGCTCCGGACGGCACAAGGAAAGAGATCACTGCAGAGGATCAGTCCCTGATGCTGGTTCAGATGAAGAATGGAAGCACCGGAGTAATCGAAGCGTCGAAGATCGCCACAGGAATGAACGACGAGATGCGATTTGAAATTCATGGCGACCGGGGAGCCATCCGGTTCAATCTCATGGATCCCAGCTATCTGGAGTTTTATGACAACACGAAACCAGATCAGCCCATCGGCGGTGAGAAGGGATTTACCCGCATTGAAACGGTCCAGCGTTTTCCCGAACCAGGCGGAGCATTTGTTTCCCCCAAGGCGCCCATCGGATGGATCCGCGGGCATGTCCACTGTCTTTACAGCTTTCTGAACTGCGTCCATGAAGGCAAACAGGCCAGCCCTTCCCTGCGGGACGGAGCCTATATCCAATATGTCATGGAAAAGGCCTTTGAGTCCGATCGAACCTCCCGCTGGGTGAAACTATGACAAAAGGTTTTCTTGTTCTCTTCACCGGTTCATGTTAAAATGAAGGATACCAATTGAAAAAAGGGGTGAAGAAATGAAATTTAAAATATTGGCAGACAGCAGCTGTGATGTAACAGAAGATTTGCAGAAAAAAACAGGCGTGGAGCTGATTCCGCTCACCATGCGCCTTGGTGAAAAAATATATAAAGATGATAAAAGCCTGAACATCCGGGAATATGTCAAAGCCATGAAGGAGTACAAAAGCCACCCGAAAACCTCCTGCCCGTCCATTCAGGATTTTATGGATAAATTCCGGGAAGGTGACAATATCTTTGTCGTCACCCTTTCCTCCAAACTCAGCGGAACCTATAATGCCGCCATACAGGCAAAAAACATCATTCAGGAAGAGCTCAGTGATAAATTTATCCATGTTTTTGATTCCAAAAGTGCTGCAATCGGCGAAACCATGGTTCATCTTAAAATTCATGAATATATAAAGAGGAATCTGGAAAACACTGAAATTGTAGATAAAGTTACCAAATATGTAGAAGAAATGAAAACGTTCTTTTTGCTGGAGGACCTGGACAACCTGACAAAGGCAGGCAGGCTGAATCCCATTGTGGCAAAAGCGGCAAACATTCTTTCCATCAAGCCCGTCATGGGCGCCCATGACGGGTCCATCCGCCTGGTCAGTAAGGTAAGGGGCTATAAAAGGGCGTTTCAGCGTCTGATCGACGTCATAGGGGAAGAAGGAACCCATCTTGAGGACAAGGTATTGGGCATCTCGCACTGCAACTGTCTTCAAAGAGCGCAGAAGCTGAAGGAAGAGATCCAGAAAAGATACGCTTTCAAGGACATTATCATTGCAGAAATGGGAGGCCTCAGTTCCACTTATGCGAATCAGGGCGGATTGGTCATTGCATTTTGACAGGGTCCTGTTAAAATTTCAAATGCGAAAATTCGGCAACAGGGTCCTGTTGTGACTGGATTCTATTGAAAAGAGGGGGGCAAAATGCCCCCCTCTTTTCCTGCTTCATGTTTCTTCCCTGTTTTCTGTTTTCTTTCCGAACATGCTTCCATTTTCCAGAGTCCGCCTGATTTTTTACCCCTCATATGCCTTTTGAAACAGATCCGCCACCATTTCCCGGGTTGCTGCTCCTTCATGAAATTTTTTGCCGTCCAGATAATAGGTAGGCACATAGTAGTAGTCATATCGGTCTGCAATATCCGGATGCTGCACTTCATCAATGATCTCAATGTCCAGATCCCGGTACTCCGGATGCTCATCAAAAAGTTCCTGCATATACGATCTGGCATTCGCACAATAGGGACACCCTTCCATAACAAACATCAGAATTTTTTTCACTGTTCTTTCACGCTCCTTCTATTCCGCTAGCTTTGTCTATTCTAAGTCCGCAGTATTATGATAACCTTAATCCTGTTTTTCTTAACAATATTTTATTCGCGTACAGAATCGAAATTTGTTGTATAATGGTGGCAAGAAGGAAAAGAGGAACAAGATCAAAATATGTGGGGTGTTTGCCATGGAAAGAAGAGACAAGCATAATTATTATCTGGATATCGCCGAAACCATGCTGCATAGAGAGACTTGCCTCAGGCGGAACTACGGACCCATTATCGTAAAAAATGACGAGATCATTTCCAAAACAGCATAGCGGTGTGGAAGAATGAAAAATCACAGAGTAGAAAAAATCACGATTGACGCCTATGCGTACTAGTGGTATAATACACTTATGCAGGGTGGTGAAAGAGAATGGTGGATTTTTCCGGACTGCAACTGAATCATAGGGATCCGGTTTATCTCCAGATCGCTTCCTATACCAAAAAACGAATTCTGGCAGGCCGGATCTCCGACGGGGATCTTCTGCCTTCCCGACGCGAGATAGCCGCCATTCTCGGAATCAACCCCAATACGGCGCAAAAAGCATTCCGATATATGGAGGAAGAAGGCTATGTCATAACCACAGGGAATACGGGCAGTCGGATCCATGTCGACGAGAAGATCCATTCCCGGATAGAGACGGAAATGACGGAGGATATGGTACGGGAATTTATCCAATCCGCAAAGGACATCAACCTGTCCTTCAAGAAGGTATTTGATTTGATCAGCCATATGTGGGAGGAGATTTGACGCATCCCACATGTACTATGTCTATAATACATATATCATCCTGCATTGAAACCATGTGATGCATGGAAGTCATACCAAAACAATGGACAGTGCCATCCGTGAAAGTCTGTAAGGGACAGTCGGAATGATCCATAAAGCAGTTACCAATCGGGAGGGATCGGCCTTGAAAAAGTTTCTCTACCTGACCCATTTGGAAATAAGTCGATTACTGAAGCCGCTCATAGCGCTCCTCGTCCTGCTGATCCTGTTCCAGCAGGTTTTGCTGAGCATTGCCGGTAAAAATACATATGATTATATCCCTTACGAAGCTTTTTTTGCCGCCTCCGGTGCGGAGATCGTCTTCTATCTGGCCTTTGCCGCAGCCTGCGGCTTATGTATCCAAAGCGTCCTTTCCAACTATCATGGTGGCAAGAGCATCTATACCCTGATGACGCTTCCCCAGGACCGAAGCCGAGTACATTTCTCCAAATTGCTCTCCGGCATGGCGGTCTTTCTGCTTTTGATTTGCGCGCAATGGATCAGTGCCATACTGGGCTATGCCCTTTCCGCGCCGAAGATTCAAAAGGTAGTTGGCAAAACCGGACCATACGGTACAGAATTTATTTGGGAACACGCAAAGAACGGGCTGTTTCTTGCCTTTATCCGTTCCGGCTTCTTTCGGCTTCTTTTCCCTCTCGACCCGGAAAGCCTGATTTCCACCGTCGCTGTCCTCACCGGCTTTTTGTGCGGGCTTTATTACGGAATACTCTGTGAACGGAGCGGAAAACACATCCGAATACTGCCGGTGGCTGCCCAAATCGGCTACATCATCTATATTCTGAATTACCGGCTGAATACGCAATATAGCATGATGGAATCCCGGATTCTTTCTCTCCACAGTGTAATCCTCTTTGCCTCCGCGGGTTTCTTTCTCTGGGACAGCATCCGGCTGGTCCGCAGAGGCGCCATCCTCTGACCGATCGGATTGCCGGAGAAAGGATTGATTCCGCGGCGAAGGCATCCGCCGCGCCGTTACCTATGATAATCCTGCTTTGCGCAGTGGAATCATGAGGGAATGACAGGCCACAGGATCGGCCGGTGTAACGATCCGCCGAACAGATAAAAGATCGTAGAGATAAACGGAAAGGAAGGTGCACGCTCCATGGCAAAACCGAAATGGTCCCGCTGTTATCTGCTTCCCCTACTACTTTTGCTGGGTACCGCTATCCTTTGCACCGCCTTTATGGGACTTCGAAACGCCGCCGGCAACAGCGCCCTCTATATAGAGGATATCCGGGGGGATCGCTCCGTACTGGATGATGTCGTGGTATGCGGCGTTCTGCAGGACGCCTACCACGGCATGGAATTCGAAATCCGAAACGGAAACGTAAAAAAGCACACCAGATTTTATGAGAATAACGGTGACCGGTTTCAGCCGGAATACCGTTCGTCCAATCAGCTCCAGGAAGGAAGTACTATCCGAGAGGATGAAATCAGCTATTCCTATCAAAGGGATTATGTAATTCCTCCGGAAGCAAAAACAGAAGTGTCCCTTCAGAAAGTCAGGGACGAAGACGGATACGAAACCGTGGAGAAAACAACCTCCTCTGACCGGGCTGATATTTATATTAATATGAATAAAAATATAGGTAAACACCATGGTAAGGCTTCGTATTGGAAGGCTATCCGTTTCCATACGGGAGTCCGGGTACAAAGCGGCAAACAGGAATTTCAGATAACGGAGAACTGCAGGTACAATGATTCCGGCCAGCTGACAACTGTTTCATCAGGCGAAAAGGAAATACCGGAATCCTTCCGGGGTGCCGGCAACGACAACTCCCATGCCTTTGTCCGGATGGACGGCAGTATTTACTTCACCGTTTTGTCCACCCCGAATCATTCCGGGACCGGCGGGATTTATAAGATAGAAGAGTACGCCGATATTTGGGAGCGGATGGGCGGAGAAGAGCGATCGCAATGCGGCAAGGTCAAAACGATTGTTACCTTCCCCCTGGACGGCCGGGATATGACGATACTGGGGCTGAAGGCGGTAAACGGCAGGCTGGTCCTCATTGCGGTGGAAAATAATATACTGGTCCTCCAGGCCTATGATCCGGAAAGCGGAAATCTCCTCGACGAACGGGAAGTGACGCCCTTTGATCCTTCCGAATACGACGGTGATTTTGAGTGCTTTGTGGAAGGAAACAGAATGCACCTGCATATTCCGAAATATCGGGGAACCGACAGCGGCAGCGGTCAATCCCAGGTGTCTTCCCATCTGCTGATCAGTGTTGCGGTCGACGATGCCTTCACTCTCCTTCACCTGGTGGACGACTTGGATCTGGAAAAAGGAGAGACGGCGCCGGCATACGTACACCGAATGGACGAAGCCAACGGGAAGCTGTTTGTCTTCTCCACCGTCTCCCGGAAAGAAGAACAGCAGGATCTGCCATATGATGATTGGCAGCCAAAACACTTTCTGCTATTCGTTTATCAAAACGGCAAGCTGCTGTACAAGGGGGAACTGATGAATGATTCCGATGAGGACAATATCGCGGACCGGCTGCGACTTGCCTCTCCCTATAGCGAACAAGGCTACGTCCCTTCCGAAAAACGTCAGTTCCGCGCCGTAACCGTCAGGGGGGAAGAGGAAAAATGATCGTGATAAAAGATGTAACAAAGTTTTATGGCAGGTCGGACGTCGGACTGATCCATGCCAACGCGGAAATAAAAACCGGTGAAATCGTCGGCATTCTGGGGGAGAACGGTTCCGGAAAAACGACCATGCTCAAGGCCATCATGGGACTTACCGAGCTGACGGCAGGACAAATATGGATAGACGGCAAACCGCCGGCTAAAATGTATCGGGAACTGGCCTATATTACCGAAGAAGGCAGCTACTTCCCCGAAATGACCCCTCAGGAATATGGGGAATTCCTTTCCGTCTTCTTTGCATCATTCGATATGGACAGATACCGGAAGTTGCTGAAATTCTTTGAATTGGAGAAGTACGACAAAAAGATCCGAACCTTTTCCAACGGACAGAAAGCAAAGCTGGAGATCTCCGCCGGATTTGCGAAACGAGCAGAATATATCCTGATGGACGAACCGTTTCTGGGCAAGGACATGATGACCCGGCGGGACTTCCTGAAGCTGGTGATATCCAGCCTGCGGGAAGGGGAAACCATCCTGATCAGCACCCATCAGCTGGATGAAATTGAAAACTTCATCGACCGCGCCATCATTCTGCGATATGGCAGAGTAAAGGCGGATTTCTATATGGATGAGATCCGGGAACAGGGCAGGAGCCTGGCCGATATCATGATGGAAGTCACCGGCTACGATGAAAACCGTTATAAAACATTGTTCGAATCTTAATGGGAACGGAATAAACCGCTATCCCGTCAGTCTATCGGTCTGTATGCTACAAAGCTCCTATATGTGATTTTCCTCGATACCTTTATACTCTCAATGATTAATAGTTCCTCCTCAGGCATCTTCCTCCGGTACATCCATCCCTGCCATCTTCATCAGATAAATGGCATTCCGGGTATTGGAAACGCCTTTCCGGAGTTTGTAGTCAAAAAAGAGTTTCCCTTCCCGGTAATACTCCCGGAAATGATAGTTCCGGATCCTGCTGTCCTCCTTTTCCAGATCCCCCAGTTCCACATCATGGGTGGACACAAAGCCGACGGCTCCTTCCGAACTGAGCAGTTTGATCAAAATCCGCGCTCCGGTATGCCGGTCCCGGGAATTGGTCCCTTTGAAGATTTCATCCAACAGGAAAAAGACCGGCTCGCCCCTCTTTGCCGCTTCAATCATTCGCTTGATCCGAAGAAGCTCCGCATAAAAGGAAGAAATCTTGCCTTCCAGATCATCCCGGACCCGCATGGAGGTATAAAGATCGAATACCGTACAATGAAACTCCTTCGCGCAAACCGGAGCTCCCGCATAAGCCAGTACCAGATTGATCCCGACAGTACGCAGCAACGTGCTTTTCCCCGACATATTGGAACCGGTGATCAGAAAGACCTGTCCACTTTTCATCCGGTCTATGTCGTTGCATACCCTGTCCTCCGGCAGCAGCGGATGCCCCACTTCCGCGGCAAACAGAAGGGAGCGGTCGTCCCCGTAAACCCTTGGAACCGCCCAGTCCGGATGATCGTAATACAGGACGGCCAGGCTGCACAGCGCTTCCATCTCCCCCAAAGCTTCGATCCAGTCCCGGATCCGATCTCCGGATTGTTCCTTCCACTTCTCCAATACCAACATGCATTGGTAATCCCACAGAAAAAGAATATTGATAAGCCAGTACAACTGGCTGTGCCGGACAGCGGTCCGGTCCATGATTCCTTCCAGTCTCCTGATCTGGCGGCATGCCGTTTCGCCCTGTTCATTCCGCAGTCTTTGCTGAAGCTTTTTTAAATATGCGGAATGGAATTCCTGATCTTCTATTTTCTCCAGCATGGCCCGATCCGTTTTGATATTGCTGAGAAAGGGGGCGACCACATCCAGAATCTGCTTTCGTTCCGTATAATGATAAGCCGTCAGTCCCATTTGAAGAAGGAGAACCAGGTAGGGAATGAAAAAGGGGAAAGCAGGAAATACAAACGCAGCTGTGAAAAGAAGAATCAGCACCAACGGCAGACCCTGAACCATCCATCGGACAGCCGGCCTGTGATATTGAGGACTGCGCTGCCGCACCCATTGGTAAAAAGGCTGAGGATCCTGAAGTTTGTCCGCGGAAAGCAACGCCTCCGCCTGCAGCTGCTGCCGCCAGTCCAGCATGCCGGCCAGTTCCTTCGCCACTGCCTGGCGTTCCCGGATTTCCTCCGTTTTTTTTGGCGGATCGGTAAGCAGTACCTTCAGAGCCTTCCGGCCGGCAAAGGTTTTTGCCGTGTTCATCCACTGAAACAGGGAATTCTGACCAAACACATCCAGATCCTCCGAAAAGTCATGCTCCGGATCCCGATATTCCCCGCCGGTATCCTCAAATGTCCTCCATTCCCCATTCAGCCGTTTCAGGGAATCCTCATTGATCTTCCCAAGGATATCGATACGGCCCTTCTCCCGTTTCAGCAGATTATGCCGGACAACAAGATACAGGAACAGCAGCAGGGCAGGCAGAAATACGGCAA
>DAINCI010000014.1:0-27065 GCA_036732425.1 Bacillota bacterium | reverse complement strand
TTGATAATACGGACTATATCTTATTTCTGAAGCATCTGGAGGTACCGGAAGGCTATCACTATAAAAAGGATGAAGCCATTACCTTTCTGCCTGTATCCTCCTGCTTCGGGAAATATGCATTAAATGACAGGCGGAGGGAAGAAGTGATCCCATCAGAGGAAGGCCTGACTTATCAGGATGTAAAGGATATGGGTCTGCTGACCGGGAAACAGGACATCGTGGATACTTACAATGCGATAAAGTATCAAATCAATGAGAAAGTGGATCTTCGCTGAAATGAAATGGATTGCTGAAAGATGGGCACCACAAAAGCATCGATTCTGTACCTATTCTGTGTACATTAAAAGAATACAGGTTGGTATCCATATACAGTTGGTATCCATTTCAGCAGGAACGCGGGAGTCAGAACTCCCGCTTCCTGTAGAATTTCACGGAAAGCCAATAGGAGGCAAACAGGAAAAGCAATGCCAGTCCTATGAGCAAAAGGGATACCTGCAGATCCGACGCGCCCTGAAAAGCTGAGGCAATTGCCCGCACTGCCCCTTTTCCCTGATTGCTGTGGACTGCCTCCGACAGGACATTGACGCCGAAGGTGACGCCAAAGAACAGGGCAAAGAAGAGAACAAAGCTTGCCACCCTGGCTTTCATGAAGCCCAGCCTGAAATATACCGGGAGGTATAGACCATTCATCAGCGCAATGGCGACAAGGGATCCCGCCATGCCGCTTGCGGTGATGGGGGCCGCCTTTATGGGCAGCTGGGTGAGATGGATAAGAGCGGCAAACGCCATATACCCCAGAGAGGCAAGGATAGTATAGACAAATATGGACAGATACTTGGACAGAACGAGTTTCTCCCGGCTGACCGGCATACTGTTCCATAGAATGTCCGCCCCCACCTTGTCTTCATGACTGCAGGCCGCCGCAATCATTTGATAGGTCACCGCCACGGCAATGGCCGGAAAAGGATCGGCCGTTATGCTTTGAAAGGCAAAGGTAAACAGGACAATATAGAACCCCATATAGGCCAGCGTTTTCTTTTGTATCAGGACATCTTTCCAAATCAGATTAAGCATGGGAGGACTCCTTTCTCGTATAATACAGCATAATATCTTCCAGGGTGGGAGGATCGATCACGGCGCCCGCCTTTGCAAAGGCCGCAGTCGTTTCCTTTTTGGCACTCATGGCTTCAAATCCGTATCGGCTCATTCGAATTCCTTTCAGGTCCGGACACCGGACGGTATCCAGGAGGGATGTTTTCCCTCTTACAATGGCGTGGTTTTCCATCAGGGCATCCTTCTGTGTGCAGAACAGGATTTTCCCGTTGTAAATCATGACGATATAGTCCGCTATCCGATCCAGATCGGAGGTGATATGGGTGGAAAAGAACACGCCCTTGTTTTCATCCTGCATCAGGGCATACAGGATGTCCAGAATCTCACTGCGTACCACCGGATCCAGTCCCGCGGTAGGCTCATCCATGATCAACAGATCCGCATGATGGGAAAGGGCAATGGCCAGGGAGAACTTTACCTTCATCCCCCGGGAAAGCTCTTTCGTCTTTTTGTTTCCCGGCAGGTCAAACTTAGCGGCATAGTTCTGAAACTGCTGTTCGTCCCATTGCTCATACATGGGAGCGATGATCCGCTTCATTTCCTCCACCGTCAGTTCCTCATAAAAATGGCTTTCATCATAAACAAATCCGATCCGGTTCTTGATTTCTTTCTCCTGCCGGGCAGGGTCCAGGCCGAATATCCGGATGTCTCCGCTGTCCTTTTTCAGCAGGTTCATAATCAGCTTGATGGTCGTGGTTTTCCCGGATCCGTTGGGGCCGATAAAACCGGTGATAAAGCCTTTCGGCAGGGAAAAGCTGATGTTATCCAGTGTAAAATCCCCGAAGGTCTTCTTTAAGCCCTTGATTTCAAGAATGTTTTCCAATCCTTATTCCTCCTCATAAAAAAGTCGAAGCATTTCTATCAGTTCTGCAAAGGATAAATCAGCGGATTTGGCGGCAAGCACCGCCTCCGTGAGCTTTTCCTCCACGATTTTGATGCGGCTTTCCCGAAGCAGTTGCTTGTTCTGTGCGGCGACATAGGACCCCTTGCCGGCTACCGTCACGAGAAATCCGTCCTTTTCCAGTTCGTCATAAGCCCGTTTCGTGGTAATCACACTGATGTGAAGATCCTTTGCCAGACTCCGAATGGAAGGCAGAGACTCCGATTCCGTGAGCTCGCCCTTCATGATCTGATCCTTGATCTGATCCGCGATTTGCTCATAGATCGGCTGCGTACTGGAATTCGATATCAAAATGTCCAATCGTCCGCCACCTTTCGATCATACTGTTCATATACAGTATATACAGCTGACGCGATTTGTCAATCAAAAAATTAAAATTATTTTCTTGACAAAGGAGAAAATCTGTTGTATAGTGCATGTTAATAAATTTATATCGTTTAAGGACTTGGAAGAGAAGAGTACCTTTGGGGAAGTTTTACAGAGAATCTGTACCTGGTGAGAGCAGAGAAACGGAAGCAATGGGAACATGGCCTTGGAGTCACGGCGCAGAAATACAAGTAAGTGCCCTCGGGTTCGCCCGTTACAGCGGCGGAGTATGATAGTACTCTCAGAGGTATAAGCCGTGAGGTTTATATAAATTAAGGTGGTAACATGAGCATGCTCATCCTTTATGGAGAGCATGCTTTTTTGTTATATTTTTGTATTCTATATTTTTGTGTTGTAATTTTAATACAATATTTCAAAGGGGGAAGTTTCATGTCAAAAGAATCGATGGACCAATTGGTTTCCAAAAAATTGCCTCAATATCAAAAACTGGCTTTGGAGATTCACAGCAAACCTGAGGTGAGCAACTATGAGTTTTTTGCCAGCAAGACTCTGGCAGGACAGCTTGAAAAAGAAGGCTTTCAGGTGAAATTGGGTGTTGCCGGGCACCGAACAGGCTTTGATGCAAGGTATCAAAGTTCCAAAGCGGGTCCGGTCGTGGTATTCTTTGCGGAATACGACGCCCTTCCCGGCATTGGCCATGCGTGCGGTCATAATCTGTTCGGAGCCACTTCCGCCCTGGCCGGCGTTCTTCTGAAGGAATGGATCGACGAAACCGGAGGGGAGGTAAGGGTGTACGGAACTCCCGGAGAGGAAGGGGGCGAAAACGGCAGCGCAAAAGCCAGCTTTGTAAGGGAAGGATTCTTTCAGGACGTCGATATTGCCCTGGGAGCGCATCCGGGATATCAGCACGGACTCACCACCCCCAGCCTGGCAAACGATCCTGTGGATGTGGAGTTTTTTGGGAAGGCTGCTCATGCGGCAGCTGCCCCGGAGAAAGGGATCAATGCCCTGGATGCGGTCCTGCAGGTTTATAACGCCACCAATGCCCTGCGGCAGCATGTGACCGATGATGTGAGAATTCACGGAGTCATTACCAATGGCGGTGCAGCTGCCAACGTGGTTCCCGATTACGCCAGTGCCCGGTTTTATCTCCGGGCCAGATCAAAGCCCGTGGTAAAGGACCTGTACACCCGGTTTGAAAACATTGTAAAAGGCGCTGCCCTGCAGACCGGTGCCGACTATAAATTCGGGCTGTTTCAGAACAGTGTGGACAATGTTGTCCCGACTCCCTTATTCGATGCCGTCTATGAAAAAAATTTGAATCGGTACGGGGAATCGGTGCCGGACGACGCGGACGGAGGAAGAGAAGGCGGTTCCACGGATGTGGGAAACGTCAGTCAGGTCGTGCCCACCATCCAGCCCCATATCCGGATAGCGGACCATTATATCGCCGGACACAGCGTTGCGTTCCGGGAGGCTGCCAAAAGCGAACCGGGACTGTGCTCCATAGGATTGGGGGCAAAGGTTCTTGCACATACGGCTTTGGATATCCTCCGGGATCCGGAACTGCTGCAGAAAATAAAAATCCAGCACAAGGAGAACGTGGAAGCGCAGAATATTCTGAAGTAAGGAAGGAGGGGTTTCATGATTCAGCTGATTGATGTTTCCAAAACATTTCATTCAAAGAACGGAACGGTTCATGCCATCCGGAATGTGAATCTGGAAATTGAAAGATCAGATATTTATGGTGTCATCGGGTACAGCGGCGCAGGCAAAAGCACTTTGGTCCGATGCATCAATTTGCTGGAATGTCCCACCAGCGGGAAAGTCCTCCTGGATGGAATCGATCTGACGGCATTGGATGAAAAAGAGCTTCGCCGGCAAAGGCAGAAAATCGGGATGATCTTTCAGCAATTTAACCTGTTTGCCTCCAGAACGGTCTTTGGAAATGTGGCCTTCGCATTGAAATACAAGGGACTCAAAAAGCGGGAGATCGAGAAAAAAGTATTTTCCCTTCTGGAGCTGGTGGGCATTTCCGATAAGGCCCGGGCCTATCCGGCGCAGCTGTCCGGTGGGCAGAAGCAAAGGGTCGCCATAGCCAGGGCCCTGGCCAATGATCCCGGAATCCTGCTGTGTGATGAGGCGACTTCCGCTCTGGATCCGCAGACGACCCAGTCCATCCTGAAACTGCTGAAAGATCTGAACCGGAAGCTGGGCCTGACCATCGTGCTGATCACCCATGAAATGAGTGTGATCAAGGAGGTATGCAACCGGGTCGCTGTCATGGACAAGGGGCGGATTGTGGAACAGAACGACGTATTTTCGATTTTTTCCAGCCCGCAGGCGCAAATCACAAAGGATTTTATCCGCACGACTTCCAATTTGTCCCGCATTGATGAACTGGTGGAAGAAAAGTCGTCCATCGTTCAGCTGAGGGAAGGAGAACGGCTTTGCCGGCTGGATTTTTACGGCGCCCATACGAAAGAGGCCATGATCTCCCATATCTCCCGGGAATATCATGTGGAAGCAAGCATTATTTTTGCGAATGTGGAAGTTCTGTCGGACACGGTCCTGGGTTCCCTGATCGTTATTCTAAGCGGAAGTGCAGAGAATCAGAGTTCCGCAGTCCGGTTTCTGACGGACCATGATATCAAAGCTGAGGTGATGAAAAGTGCCTGAGATATTACGGACTTATTTGCCACATCTGATGGATTATTCCGAAGAATTTTGGAAGAGCATAGGGGAAACCCTGCAGATGCTTTTGCTCTCCGGTATATTATCCTTTGCCGCAGGCCTGATTCTGGGGATTGCCCTGGTGGTGACCCGTGAAGGGAATATTATGGAGAACAAAGTGATTCATCAGATCATTGACAAGGCGGTCAATCTGTTCCGGTCGATCCCTTTTGTGATTTTGATTACGGCCCTGATCCCGCTGACCAAACGGATTGTGGGAACCTTTATCGGCGTGAAGGGAGCCATTTTTCCCCTGGTGGTGGGGTGTACCCCCTTTTTTATCCGACAGGTGGATATGGCTTTGACGGACATTGACAATGGGCTGATTGAAGCGGCTCAATCCATGGGGATCTCTCCCCTGGGAATCATATTTCGGGTATATCTGAAGGAGAGCATTCCTGCTCTGGCCCGTTCCACCACCATAACGGCAATCAGCCTGCTGGGCCTGACGGCTATGGGCGGTGCTGTGGGAGGCGGCGGCCTGGGTTCCTTTGTCATACGATATGGACATAACCGGTTCTATCAGGATATCACCTATGTTTCCGTCATCGTGATATTGATTATGGTTTCCATCATCCAGTTTATCGGAAACAGAGTCATTAAGAAGACTTCTCATTAGAACGAAAACAAGGTTAAAACAAGGAATAACGGATATTTCGCGGCGAACTGCCGCGTTGTCCGTAAATCTATAGCAGCAAAGGAGAGAAAAGAATTATGAAGAAAAAATATTTGAAACATTCACTGCCGGTTCTGCTGGTCGTGCTGCTGACGCTTTCCCTGTTCTTTGTCGGATGCGGTGCTCAAAGTGCCTCAAAGGATGCAAAGGGCAGCAGCAATGCGGAAGACAGCAAAAAGCCTGTCAAAGTCCGTGTGGGTTTGATCGGAAGCGATTCTCTGATTTGGAACCATATTAAAAAAGAAGCCGCAAAAGAAAATATAGAGGTGGAACCGGTCTTTTTTGATTCCTATCCTCTCCCCAACGCCGCATTGAATTCCGGAGAAATCGAGATGGATGCCTTTCAGCATCATCTTTATCTGGATACCGAAAGCAAACAGCATGGATACAAGATTTCGGTCATAGGAGAGACGGTTTTTGCTCCTTTGGGCCTGTATTCCAAAAAGCTGAAAAGTGTTGACGAACTGAAAGACGGGGACACCATCGTGATTCCGGATGATGTGACAAACGGGGGACGTTCCCTTTTGCTGCTTCAGGACGCCGGCCTGATCACCGTGGATCCCGATGCCGGAGCGACTCCCACGGTAAAGGATATCAAAAATCCGAGGAAATTTAAAATAATGGAACTGGAAGCGGCGAACATCCCGGCTTCCCTGGAGGAAGTTCCTTTGGCAGCGATCAATTCGGGGATCGCCAGCGATGCCGGATGGACTCCTGCCAAAGACGCATTGGTTCTGGAAAACGCGAAATCCGGTGAAAACCCGTATGTCAATGTAATAGCGGTGCGGACAGAAGATAAGGACAATCCTGTATACAGGCGTATCGTGGAACTTTACCATACCGATGCAGTGAAGGAAATTATAAAAAAGGATTCCAAAGGATCGGAGATACCGGTATGGTGAAAAGCACCGGTAAAAAGAGGACGTTTCGGTTTCCGGAAAGAAATCGGAACGTTTTTTGTATTCGCGGACGCTTTTTCATTTTGTCAATTGACAGCCTGTCCCCTTTTCAACTATAATGGAAAGGGTGGAAAAGGGATGTAACTTATATAGGAATATGAAACGATATGGGATTGCATCTTTTACATAATACGTGATAGATTCATAAGTTTTCTGTGGTCAGGGCAGGACATGCCCTGTTGAAAGGAATCCGGTGAGAATCCGGAGCAGTTATCCCTGCTGTAAGGGGGACGAAAGAAGCAAGGGCCACTGGAAGGAAAGTTTTTCGGGAAGGCGCTTTGAGTAGGAGGAACCCAAGCCAGAACACAAAACACGGAAAGGAATTCAGTTGCAGCATCCATAGGCAGAATGGAGGTGTATTTTTTGCGCTCTTTTTTAGTTATTGCCAGGCTTACCGTTCGGGCAGAGGCAGAGATTATTTTCCTTTCCATGATGAATATCTGTGAATGGCAACGAAACTTTCTGTTATTCAATTATGGGCAATTCGAATGAACGGATCATATGCTGACCGAAAAAATATTATCAGGAAGGAGATATAAAAAATGAAAAAGATCATGAAAAAAATGAATAGGATCATGGCGTTTCTTCTTGTCGCAATGATGCTGTTCATGCAGTTTCCTGCTTCGGTTTTTGCGGATGCAAAAGTCGGGCAAGTCAAGGTAATTGTAGAGAACACCACATACCCTGAAGAAAAAGGTGCACCCTGGGATGGTGTACTGGTGGATAAATGGGTGGATATAGACAACGGCTCCACGATGATGACTGCTGTCGTTGATGCCCTGGACAGTGAGGGATACGAGCAGGAAGGTGCGGGAAACAACTATATCAGCTCTGTAAACGGTCTGGAGGAGTCAGATGGCGGCTCGGAAAGCGGCTGGATGGGCACGCTCAACGACTGGTTCGCCAATCAGGGCTTTGACGCGTTTACCGTGAAAAATGGGACCCTGGAAGACGGCGATGAAGTCCGGATCATGTACGCCATCAAAGGCTATGGTGAAGATTTGGGCGGCAGTTGGTCGAATAACGATAAAAGCCTGAAAGCCCTGCGCTTCGATAAGGGAACATGGAATCCGAAATTTGACAAAAGCACAAAGGAATATACCCTGACCCTGCCGGCGGGGACAAAGAATGTCTTGATTACTCCTACGGCTGCAAACAAAAACTTTCAGGTACGCACAAGCGCAGAAGGAGTGGAATACAAGAGGGCAAGGCCAGTCCCTGTAAAAAATGGCACGGAAATCATCATAAAGTGCGGGGATCCCTCCTGGCCTTCCATGAATGATTCTGAATCACCGGCAGAAACCTATAAAGTCAATGTGAAAATCGAAGGTGCTGACGAGAACAGGATTCCCAACCGGAAGGATTCTGTAAAAGAATCCGCCTCTGTGGATGTAACTCTGGGGCAGGAGTACAATCTGGATTTATCTGCGATTTTTGAAGATCAGGATGGAGACCCTCTGACCTATACGGTTTCCGTTGATGGCGCTCAGGCAGCTGCAGCCAGGGAAGATTATCAATTTGTGCCTGATGAAGCAGGAACACACACTCTGGTATTTAAAGCAAATGATGGACAAGCTGATTCAGCCGATACCTATACCGTGTCCATTACAGCAACAGAAGATACAAAAGATTATAAGATTACAGCAGACAACGATGCCATTGAAAATGGAACGATCGAAGTCCGCACAGAAACAGGTAAGTTTAACGAAGAAGTTACAGTAACCCTTCATCCGGATGAAGGGTACGAAATGAAAAGCCTGAAGATAAAAGACGCATCGGGCAGGGATGTCTCTCGTCGTCAGGATGAAGAAGATATGCATATCTTCTGCTTCCATATGCCTGCTTCAGATGTGACCATCGATGCTGAATTTGCTTCTTCGCTGAAATATTCCATCGGGCTGTCAAAGGATTATACAATTGGATCAGATTCGGAAGGCTGGCCAGTGAGTGTTATGCCGGAGTGTATACTCACCAATTCGGAAGGAAACCGGGTTGATTGGGACGAGAATCATAGTGGAGGTTATGATTATTACATTCCGGAAGGGGTTTATCAATATAAGATTATAAACCCCTATCACCCTGAAAAGATTGCAGCACAGGGAAGTCTTGAGGTCCATAAGGAGAATCAGTCGGAGAACAGCAAGGCTTTTTGTGAATTTCAGTTCAGGATTAACAGCACTAAATTAAAACGCGAGGAAGGGCTGAACGGAGGAGCATATATTACCCTCTATGACCCTGACGGAACAGAGATAGAAGAGATTGATCACAAAGTGGAATCCTTTGGAGAAAATCCCGGTTATAGAGAGCAAAGATTCCTTGCAGAAGCTTATCGGGATCAAAGGCCATATAGATACACGGTAAAACCAGCTGACAGCAGTGCCTATGCAAATGAGGAAGAGGGCACGGTGCAGTACTATTCAAATTCACCCTCAAGGAGACAGGTATCTGTTCCGCTTGCTGCTGAAAAATCAGAATTCACCTTTACGGTAAATAAGGACGCAAATCCAAAGATCTATAAATTTCCAGATGTGGCCTATGCTCCCATGGACCCACTGGAACCTATTCGGGAAGAAGATACCGGAGATAGGGTCACCTATACCTATGAGACCGTCAATGCACGTACTGCTAATTATATTTATGTTGCCGGAGGAGAAGGTACAAAGTATGAGAAACAGGTCATAAGCCAGAACTTCATTCCCGAAATAACCATGAACCTGAATCCTTCCAATGACAAAAGAGAGGAATATTCGTCGAGATCCATAGTGGATGATATCTATACAAATATTGAGGATGACGGAAATTATCTGCCAATGGAAGTAGGAGAGACTTTTGATCTGAAGACCTTTCGGGTAAAACAGACAACGGGTTCCTCAATGTCAAATGTTTTTATAGACCCGGACAAACATTATGAGGTTGTGGCAGGGAACTCTGTTGAGCTCAGCAAAGAGAAAGGGAAAGAGGGTCAAAAATATGTTACAATAACTGCAAAAAGGGAAGGCGTCAGTTTCGTAAAGGTCACCTATGATTCCTTGGATCAAGTGTGGTTTACCGGAAGAAGAATGACACGATATAATCCCATTGACCCGGTATATACGGGCTTCGTCATTGTCAACGTGGGAGGAGATTCCGGGGATATTGATGCGAATCTGACCTTGCCTACAAATGCACCGGATGCGGATACAAAAACGCTTACAAAATATGATACGGTTTACTTTAAAGGAAAGACCACGAATCCGGATGGAAGTGTGGAAGAGGGCAAAGGTTCTGTGGATTATACCTTCAAGCCCGAATCATCAGAAAAAATGACAGTTTCTGCCCATGATCCATATCAAATGCAAAAATCATTTGCTGATGATACGTGGACAGATCATGGACCAGGAAAGGATGGCAGTTATACCATTCCGTTAAAAGAGGGAAGAAATATCATTCGGATCACGACGGAGAACTACAGTCGTTATTATTTGATTACTGCCGTTGAATCAGATATAACGATTGCCAACAAGACACATGAAGGCAAAAATATAAAACAAGGTGACGAGGTCAGCATTGCATTCTCGGATCTGCGCCTGCCCGTTCAAAAGATGACCGCCATTTACAATCCCGGTTTTCCGGATAATACCTATATCACCTATAAGTTAAATGGCGAGGATAAGATAGGCGAACGCAACCAATATGTTGTTGAAAACGAGATCACTTTTACAGCGGAGAATGCCGGTAAGTACCGCTTTCACGATGCGGATATCTATGGCGCATGGCTGGGAAGCGGCCTTTACAGCGAGTGCAATATTCCGGATGAAGGACTGCCGCCGAATTTTAATGCAGGTTCCGGAATGAAGTATCCTTATTTCTCAGTCCTTCCGGATGTAGATGTGAATGTTGAAGCGATCACCACGGTGAATCCGCTGCCCAGACCGGTAAGCACGATCATTCAGGAAACAAAGGATTATATGCTGTCCATTGACAAAGCCCCCGCGAAAGGGAGTGAATGGTTCGCTCTGGGCCTGGCAAGAAGCGGGATGGATTTAGATGATCCCTATTTTGCAACTTATTATGATAATCTGGTGGAATATCTGAAACAAAACAACGGGGTGCTGCACAAAAGAAAATACACGGAATATTCCAAAACGATCCTTGCCGTGACAGCCATGGGGAAAGACGCGAGAAACGTAGGCGGATACAATCTGCTGAAGCCCCTGGCGGATTTCAACGGCGTGAAAAATCAGGGACTGAACGGTCCGATCTGGGCATTGATTGCGCTCAACTCTCACCCCGATTACGAAATCCCAAAGGCAGACGGGGATGTGGAACAGACAACGGAAGAGACATTGATTCAGTTCATCCTGGGACGTCAGCTGGAGGACGGAGGATGGAACCTGTCAGGCGAGAAGGCGGACTCCGACATGACGGGGATGGCTTTGCAGTCCCTGGCGCCGTATTACAGAAAAGCAGATAATGAAGAAATCACTCAGGCAGTGGATCGCGGTCTGGACTGTCTGGCCAATATGCAGAATGAAGCGGGAGGATTTGGCAGCATGGGAGTGGAAACATCGGAATCCAATGCTCAGGTTCTTACCGCGCTGACTGCTCTGGGTGTGGATCCGCGAACGGATGCCCGGTTTATCAAAAACGGGAAATGGACAGTCGAAAATCTGGTTTCCTACCATGTGGACGGAAGCGGATTCATGCACGTCAAAGCCGGCAGCGGAAATAACGGAGGCGCGGAGGCCGGTACGGTGGACGGCATGTCTACGGAACAGGGTTTTTATTCTCTGGTGGCCTATCAGAGATTTCTGGATGGGAAAACCAGCCTGTATGATATGTCGGATATAGAGCGAAAGGCAGATCCCGGAAAGGAGCCGGAAGACCCTGGGAAAGAACCGGAGGATCCCGGAAAGACTCCGGAGGATCCCGGAAAGACTCCGGAGGATCCCGGAAAGAAACCGAAAGACCCCGGAGAGGATATCAATCTGCCTTCTGATAAGCCCGGTGCACCCAATACCCCGTCAGGAAATGATGACAGCGGAAAGGGGAGCGGCTTACCTGCATCTTTGGTTCCGGTTGCGAAGACTGGTGATGATACGCCGGTTGTTCCATTGGCAATCGTCATGCTGGCAGCAGCAGGAGGCATCGTTATGCTAAGAAGAAAAAGAAATTCAGCAGATAATAACTGATTGCTGATTAATGGATTAATAATTGATTGACTGTCAATGGATCAGATGAGTCAGGAAGTCCAGGATGGGGAAATCCCATCCTGGAAATCTGCTATTTTGGGAAAAGAGTGAAAAGGTATCATAAGACAGCATAGGGAGAGAGGGAATTCATGAGACGAAGAATCGTTCGGACTATGACAGCTGTTTTACTGGTCGGTGTGATGCTGTTCGCTGCCGGCTGTAGTTTCAGGACCGACAGCGGAAAAGCGGCGAAGCGGGATCAGCAGGCCGTGACCTCCGGTACAAAGCATGAGAAAAATGGGGATGTCCTGAAGGAAAAAAACAAGCTTCCCGAAGATGGAGTCATTACAAAGGCTCAAATGAAGACAATAGCGGGTAAGGATGGAAGCTATGAATTCTATTCCGTGGATTCGGATACCGGCATTACCTATACCTGGATCTATGAGGGGAAAAAGATTCAAAACCCCATAGCACAGAGAATGAAAGTGCGTTTTCCAAAGGCAAAGACGGAGGAAGTGAAAGAATCTGCCAATCATGCCGCCTTTGGCCTGGGAATTGCTCTGGAAAAAGCAAATCTGGCGGCTCCTGTGAAGCTGACTTTGTCCCTGCCGGAAAAACTGGATGCGGATTCCATTGTTTTATGCAGGCTGGCGGACAAAAAGCCGGAGAAAATGTGTGACGTTTCCATCGGCACCGATACAAAAGATGGAAAGGAAATTACCACCCTGAGCTTTTCCGTCCTGGAAATGGGAGATACTTATTACCTGGTAGGCGGAAAGACGAATGCGGATGAAACAACAGCTTCCGGAGAAGCTGTTTCCGATCAGACGGACCCGGACAAAACCGCTTCCGATCAGGCGGATCCGGGCAAAGCCTCTTCCGGCGAGAAAAGCATCCCTGCAGAGAACAGCGATTCAGGGCAAAAAGGGACCAAAAAGTCGGAAGACACCTCCTCCGGTGCAGGAAGCACGCAGAACCCGGCAAAAACAGCGAAGGACCCAAAAAACGCCGGGAACAAAAACACCGGAAATGGCAAGAACGGTCAGGCCAATCAAAATGCTGGGAATACAGGGAATACAGGGAATACGGGGAGCGCGCCGGATGATACCGGCAAAGAAGCAGCTCATACCTGCACAATCGCCATTGACTGCCTGACCATTTCCGCGAATTCGGAAAAGCTGAATCCCTCCAAGAAGGGCTTTGTACCGAAGAACGGATGGATTTTGAGTAAAAAAACAGTGGAGTATACCCCCGGGGAAACCGTGTATGATGTGCTGTACCGTGTTTGCCGGGAAAGGGGGATCCAGATGGAAGCCTCCTATACTCCTGCTTACGGCGCCTATTATGTGGAAGGGATCCATCAGCTCTATGAATTTGACGTTGGAGATCTTTCCGGATGGATGTACAGTGTAAACGGATGGTTTCTCAATTATGGATGTTCCAAATATAAGGTAAACGACGGGGATGCGATTGCATGGCGCTATACCTGTGATCTGGGCCGGGACGTCGGCGATCAGTATTGGGAGAAGGGGCAATGAGCGGGACGCACAGAAGAGCGGATGCGTTTTCAGAATGCCATCCGGCAGTGAACTTTTTTTATTTCCTGATCGTCCTCCTGGTTTCCATGTTCCTGAGTCATCCGGTTCTGCTGGGGCTCTCCTTCCTTGGAGGCCTGTGCTATGCGATACGGCTGAAGGGCTGGCGGCAGGTTGTGAAATTCAATCTGCTGTTTACCCTGCCGGCCATGGTCATTGTGGCTTTTGTCAACCCGGCCTTCAACCATTACGGAGTGACGTTCCTTTTTTATCTGAAAACAGGCCCGGTCACCCTGGAAGCCATGGTCTATGGCGTTGTGCTGGCTTCCATGCTGTTTATCGCTGTATTATGGTTTTCCTGTTATAATGAAGTGATGACCACGGATAAATTTGTCTACCTGTTTGGAAGGGTGATTCCAGCACTGTCCCTGGTGCTTTCCATGGCCTTCCGGTTTGTGCCGCGGTTCCAGGCGCAGCTGAAAGAGATCCGGAAAGGGCAGAAGGCAATTGGAAGGGATGTGCGCAACGGAAATGTGCTGCAGAAGATCCGGCACGGGATCACCATCTTATCCATTATGATCACCTGGGCGCTGGAAAATGCCATCGGGACATCGGATTCCATGCGGGCCCGGGGATACGGGCTGAAGGGAAGAACGGCGTTCTCCCTCTTTCGTTATGATGCGCGGGACGGGAAGGTGTCGGCTATCCTGGCGGCTCTTTTTTCGATCTGTCTCATTGGATTTCATAAGGGGGCGGCATCCGCCCAATATAATCCGGTGATCCGGATCGGAGGACTTCCCCTGAGCGCACAGAGTCTGCCGGTGTATGCCGCCTGGGCAGGGATCTGCTTTTTCCCGGTACTGATGGGATTGTGGGAAGATCATACCTTTCGTAAACTGGAAGCCATGGCAGATCGGGAGAGGCATCTTCCGTGGTATCTGACGGACGGGAGGGCAGCATCTTGAATTGTATTGAAGTGAAGGATTTCGGCTTCCGCTATCCCAATGCGGAGCGCCCGGCTTTATCGGAGATCCGCATGAAGGTGGAGGAAGGCAGTTTTACCGTGCTTTGCGGGAAAAGCGGCTGCGGAAAGAGTACGCTTTTGCGTCACCTGAAAACCGTTCTGGCACCGCATGGGGAAAAGAAAGGCATGATACGCTACATGGGAAAGGACCTCAGGACTGTGGACCAGCGCACGCAGGCTGCCGGCATCGGATATGTCCTGCAGAATCCGGAAAATCAGATCGTGACGGATAAGGTATGGCATGAACTGGCTTTCGGGCTGGAAAGCCTGGGGTACGACACTCCCACGATACGGCTGTGCGTAGGGGAGATGGCCTCTTATTTTGGGATACAGGAATGGTTCCGGAAAAATGTCAACGAGTTGTCCGGAGGGCAGAAACAGCTTTTGAACCTGGCATCCGTCATGGCCATGCATCCATGCCTTTTGATTCTGGACGAGCCCACCTCGCAGCTGGATCCGATTGCCGCTTCGGATTTCCTTGAGACGATCCGGAGAATCAATCGGGATATCGGAACCACTGTTCTCCTTACCGAACAGCGTCTGGAAAATGTCATCCCTTGGGCGGACCAGGTTTACGTCATGGAGGAAGGGCAGATGATGGTTCATGGGACTCCGGAGGACGTGGGAAAATTTCTGAAGGACAAAGGCCATGACATGTTTCTTTCCATGCCGGCGCCCATGCAGATCTGCGCAGGAGTCCGCTCCTTGCCGGAATGGAAGGATTCCACCGGCTCTTCCGTTCGGTTTCGGGAGGATTCCGATTCCGGGGAACCGTCTCCCGGGCGTTCCGGATGTCCCCTGACGGTTCGTCAGGGCCGCCGCTGGCTCCGGGACCTGCTGAAGTCCATGGTGCCCGGACCGGCATCCAAAGTGCTTTCCGGATCATTTCCCGGCCCATCGCCTGAAACATTGCCGGCATCATCTTCCGGACCGGCATTCCGTCTGTCTGCATCCGAATCAGCATCCGGGCTGTCATCCTCCGAAACGGCGTCCGGGCAGTCATCCTCCGAAACGGCGTCCGGGCAGTCATCCCATGAGCCGTTTTCGGGTACTGCGGGAAAGAAAACGGGCAGGGTTCATCAGAACCGGAAACAGCAGGAAATTCCCGAGATTCGTATCCGGGACGTCTGGTTCCGTTACGAACGGGACCTGCCGGATGTGATACAGGGCTTGTCCCTTGAGATCCGGAAAAGGGAAATATTTGCCCTGGTCGGCGGAAACGGCACCGGAAAAAGCACCGCCATGAGTCTGATTGCCGGGATCCGGTCCCCGTACCGGGGGAAGATCTGGCTGGAAGGCAGAGAGATCGGAAAGTACAGCGACGATGAACTGTATCATGGATTTCTGGGCGTGATGCCCCAGGACCCGCAAAGCCTGTTTGTAAAAAAGACGGTACGGGAAGATCTGTATGAAATGATTGACGGAAAACGCGAAAGGAAAAGCAAGGCATATCCCATCGACATGAAAAAAGCAGACGCAGTGAAAGGAATCGCCGTCCTGACAAAGCTTGGGCATCTTCTGGATCGTCATCCCTATGATCTGAGCGGCGGAGAACAGCAAAGACTGGCGCTGGCCAAAGTTCTGCTGCTGCGCCCCAGGATTTTGCTGATGGATGAGCCGACGAAAGGAATGGATAACCATTATAAAAGAGAGCTGGGAGAGATTCTGCGCACTTTGACCGGACACGGCGTGACGGTTCTGATGATCAGCCATGATATTGAATTCTGTGCGCAGTATGCCGACCGCACCGGCTTGTTTTTCCAGGGGAATGTCGTGGCCTGCAAGGATACCGCAAGCTTTTTTGCCGGCAATCAGTTTTATACCACGGCGGCAAACCGTATGGCACGGCAATATTTCCCAAAGGCGGTCACAGTGGACGATGTGATCAACGCTGTGTCACAGGTGTTAAAAAAAGAGAAAGAGGATCTGTTTCATGCAGAAAGAGGATAAGCGAAACGCTTTCCTGGATGCCTTCCTGGGAAGCGGCAAACAGCCCTGGACAGTGGATCCGGATTTCTGGGAGGAAGAGGATCTGACCGGGCAGGAAAAAGAGGAAGGGATCCGGAAGGATCTGTACGAAATCGCTGTACCCAGGGGCAGGGGAAAACTGCCGGCCCGGACGATTGTGTCTGTCTTTTTGATCCTCCTGCTGATCCCTCTTACCATATGGATTGGGATCCGTTTTCTGAATGACCGGAAATATCTGCTGATCAGCCTGCTCATTGCGTTCTATTGCATGATCCCTTTTTTTATGGTATTTGAAAGCCGTAAGCCCCAGGCAAGGGAATTGCTGATCATTTCCGTGCTGGTGGCCATTGCGGTAGCCGGCCGGGCTGCCTTTTTCATGGTGCCCAGCTTTAAGCCCATGGCTGCGGTCGCGATAGTCTCAGGGGTCTGCTTCGGCGCGGAGTCCGGCTTTCTTGTGGGTGCGCTTTCCATGCTTGTCTCCAATATGATGTTCGGGCAGGGGCCATGGACGCCCTGGCAGATGTTTGCCATGGGAATCATAGGATTTCTGGCGGGGATTCTGTTTCAGAAGAGCTGGCTGAAGGCAAAGAAAGGGTCTCTGTGCGTTTATGGCTTTCTGGCTACACTTTTTATCTATGGCGGCATCATGAATCCGGCTTCCCTTTTGATGATGTCCTATGCGGTCACGGAGGAAAGTCTGCTGGCGATTTATATTTCAGGGATTCCGGTGGATCTGGTACACGCTTCCGCAACGGTGTTCTTTTTATTTCTGGCAGGCAAACCCATGATCGGGAAATTGGAGCGGATCAAGATAAAATATGGTTTGATACAGGACAGATGATGAATATTGAAGCAGGACAGATGTCCTGCTTTTTTTATTACAGGATTGGAAAGGATTTTTGATCTTGCCTGTCAAGGGGCGTAATTTGATATGCTTTGTGGAGACAGGGCCCGAAAATTATGGGAATGGTTTCGGACTCCTTTCGGATTTGTTTATGGTATAATAAAACCTGTTGTATCGTTTATAAACTTTGTAAAATGTAAAATGATATGCTGGATGACAAGGAGAGCAGCTGCATAAAGGAGGATTATGATGAAGGATGATTTTATCCTGACATATGATATCGGGACCACCGGCAATAAATGTACGGTTTTTGACAGTCTGGGACAGGAAGTCATGGCAAGCACCGTGCCCTACGGGACCATTTATCCCAAACCGGGCTGGTCGGAGCAGGATCCTTATCTTCTCTGGCAAAGTGTTGTAACCGGCACAAGGGAACTGATCGAACGCTTTGGTCTGGATCCGGAGTCGGTGGCGGGTATCGGGATTTCCGGGCATATGAATGGCTGTATTCCGGTGGACGCGGACGGGGAAGCACTTTACAACAACATCATCCATTCCGACTGCCGGACCGGTCCCCAATGTGAACGCATCCGGGAGCGTCTGGGTCTGGATTCCTTTTACCGGATTACCGGAAACCGCCCGGATCCTCACTATACTCTTCCCAAGGTTCTGTGGCTGAAAGAGCATTATCCGGATTTGTATCAAAAAACCCGCTGCTTTCTGAACACTAAGGACTATATCTGCTATCGCCTTACGAACCATATGGGCATTACAGATTATTCCGACGCCTCTCTTACCTGCATGCTGGATCTGGGAAAGCGGGACTGGGCTTATGATATGCTGAAAACCCTGGATGTGGATACGGGAAAGCTGCCGGAGCTGCATTGTTCCTATGAAGTGGCAGGCGGACTGTCCGGGGAAGCGGCGGCGCTGCTTGGCCTGATTCCGGGGACCCCGGTGACCGTCGGCGGTGGAGACGGTGCCTGTGCCACCCGGGGTTCCGGCGTGAAGGAACCGGGGGATGCCTATCATTATCTGGGCAGCAGTTCCTGGATTGGCACTCTGTGCGATGCCCCTGTTTTCGACAGGGACGCCAGGATTTTTAATTATTTTGATCTGGACGGCCGGCACAAGGTTGTCTGCGGTACCGTGCAAAGCGCAGCTGCGTCCTATAACTGGGCCATGGACATGCTTGGCCGGGCACCCGCGGGATCGGATCCCGCTATGGATGGAGGGGAGGAAACCTCTTCGGCATTTTATGACAGGATGGAGGCACTGGCACGCAGCTCGCCCATCGGCGCCAACGGTCTGTTTTTTCTGCCGTATCTCATGGGGGAGCGGACACCTCACTGGGATCCCAATGCCCGGGGCGCCTTTGTGGGATTTACCCTGTATCATACCCGCGGCGATATGGTGCGGTCGGTTTACGAAGGGGTTGCCTATGCCCTGCGGAGTGTGCTGGATGTTTTCCGGGACAACCAGGTGGGGATCCGGGATATGATCCTGATCGGAGGCGGGGCAAAAAGCAAACTTTGGAATGAAATGCTCTGCAATGTTTTCTCTCTGCCGGTAAAGGTGCATTCCTGCCCGGATGTGGCGACTTCATTGGGCGCGGCCATTGCGGCAGGGGTGGGCGTCGGGATCTTTCGGGATTTCCGCACAGCTGCGGAAACGGTCTACAGCAGACGCTGTACCCCGGTGGAATGGGAATGTCAGGAATATGAGAAGTACTATCGGATCTACCAGTCTGTCTATCCCCGGCTGAAGCCGGTCTATGACCAGATCGCGGGATTGGAAAACACCAGGGCATAAGGAAAGACAGCCTGTGGCGATGAAGAAACGCCCCGTGTGGTACGCGTATTATAAGACAGCAGGATATAAAAACAACGAGAACATACAGAATCGAGGTACCCCTTTTATGAATTATTATCGCTACGATACCCATGTACATACCAGTGAAGTCAGCCCCTGCGGGAAAGTACCGGCGGAAGGGAAAAAATGCGTACTGCTCCTCCGGAGCTTCTGGACGGTGTGGAGGGATTCAACGGAAATCCGCGGCATGATTCCCGGAATGACAAGGCATTCGCCTTCTGCCTGGAACATGACCTGTATTTATCCTCCGGTTCCGATGCCCATCAGCCGGAAGATGTCGGACGGGGCGGAATGGGCCTGACCCGACGGATCCGGTCAGGCCGGGAGTATGTGGAGCTGTTCCGGACCGGGGAGCCAATGGACATTCTGTTCAAACGGTAAAGCGTTTCCCGTTGTTTCATGATTCCTTATGACTTGACAAAGGACCTCCGCTTATATAAGCAGGGGTCCTCGTCCATTTACCATTTATTTTAATTATTTTATTTTTACCTTCAGTCCCCGATACCGGTTCAGGGCAAAGCAGAATTCCTGTTTCCGGGGCAGCGCGAGATTTCCCGGATGCCCGGTATAGGGGGAAACGGAATCCAGTCCGGATTGCCCGATCTGCACGTACAGACGATCCACGGCCTGGGACAGGGTCATTTTATCATCCAGCAGCCGTTTTCGGAAAAAGTCAAGCATAACGGCAATGGCGTTGGTCTGGCTGTTGTCCACCAGCTGTTCCAGGCCGGACAGATCGATGGTCTCCCTGCCGTACAGGATGGTGTACCGCCCTTTGGACTTCAGGCGGTCCTGCTTTCCGGAAAAAGAAAAGGAGGATTTCAGCGGGATCCTGGGCGTTATCTCTCCGAAGTCCGCGCCGGATCCCCACTCGCCGCGGGATCCGTCTTCGGCGGCAATGCGTTTGGCCGCATCGGTTACGTCTTTGGGGAGATATTCGTCCATCATGATGATATGGTCCGCCACATCGAAATAATCCCCGGAACCGCCGACAATCAATACAGTGGAAACGCCCAGCTGCCGATACAATGGACGGACCTTGTCAATAAAGGGCGTAATGGGTTCCTTTTCCCCGGAAACCAGCTTCCGCATCCGCTCATCCCGGATCATGAAATTCGTGGCGGAGGTATCCTCATCAATCAACAGGAGCCGGGAAGCGGCTTCCAGCGCCTCCATGACATTTGCCGCCTGGGAAGTGCTTCCGCTGGCATTTTCCGTTGTGAACGCATGGGTATCCTTATTTCCCGGCAGATGATTGATAAAGGGGCTGATGTTGACCTTTTCCAGGCTGCGCCCGTCTTCGGCGCGGATTTTCACCGCATCCTGCCGGGTGACCACCAGCTCCCGCCCGTCTCCGGGAATGTGGGGATAGATGCCCCGCTCCAGGGCTTTCAATACGGTGGATTTTCCATGATATCCGCCGCCGACAATCAGGGTGATCCCTTCGGGGATCCCCATTCCCGTTACGGTTTTGCCGCTGGGCAGATTCATGCGGACAGCAAGACTTTCCGGGCTTTGAAAAGGGATCCCGCCCGGCAGGGGCCTGTCCGAAACCCCACTTTCCCGCGGCAGGATGGATCCGTCGGCGATAAACGCCACCAGTTTTCTCTGCTTCAGTTCCTTCCGAATGAATTCCTGATCCAGCATTCCTGTAATCTGGCGGCGCAAGGCAGCCTGATCCAGGTTCCGAAAGAGCAGGGAACTTTCTGCTGCTTTCGGAAGCATGTCCGTGAAGATGCGGTCTGCCGCCTTTCCCATAATCCGCCTGCCGGCAGCAGGCAGCCCCACTTCAAAACGGACTTCAATCCGGTCCTCCCGGATCAGGACCGAGGTTCGCTCCAGTATTTCCTGACCACAGGAATCAATCGTCAGCATCCCGCTTTTTCCGGTCCCTCCCGCTGAGCTGTGATGCCGGCGGATGGCGTTTTGAAAGGCCCGGGTCAGAAAGTCTGCCACGGCAATGATCCTGGGCTTGCTGTCCAGCATTTCATCGGGAATGCCGGCAACGGACCGTTTCATGCTGATATGGGATTTGGAAGGCGGCGCGTAGGGATCCGCCTGGACATGGTCAATGGATAGAATGAATCCTCCAAAATCATAGTCTCCTCGGATTTCCTTATAGGCGGGATACCCCCTCCGGTCAATGGAGAGCAAAAGCTGATGAAGATCCTGATAACGTTTCATTTGCATCAGATCTTGTTGTTGCAGCCCAGTACATGAATCAGTTTATGACGTACCAGCTCCCGGATGGCATCCCTGGCCGGAGAGAGATATTTTCTCGGGTCGAAATCGCCGGGGTTTTCCGCAAAATGCTTGCGAATGCTACCGGTCATGGCCAGTCTCAGATCGGAGTCAATGTTGATTTTGCAGACTGCCATGGATGCGGCTTTGCGCAGCATATTTTCCGGAACTCCCTGCGCGCCGGGCATCTGACCGCCGTACTGGTTGATCATGTCCACGAATTCCGGGATTACGGAAGAAGCGCCATGCAGAACAATGGGGAATCCGGGCAGGCGTTTGCCCACTTCTTCCAATATATCAAAGCGAAGCTTCGGTTCGCCCTTGAATTTGTAAGCACCGTGGCTGGTCCCAATGGCGATGGCCAGGGAGTCCACTCCGGTCCGCTCCACAAATTCCTGTACTTCATCCGGTCTGGTATAGCTGGAATCCTCTGCACTGACCTTCACTTCGTCCTCCACGCCGGCCAGACGTCCGAGTTCAGCTTCCACGACGACACCCTTGTCGTGGGCATAATCCACAACCTGTTTGGTGAGCCGAATGTTTTCATCAAAGGGATATTTGGAACCATCAAACATAACCGATGTAAATCCGCCGTCCACACAGGATTTGCAGGTTTCAAAACTGTCGCCGTGATCCAGATGCACCACGATGGGCAGATCGGTATCAATAATGGCAGCTTCAATCAGCTTCATCAGATAAACGTGCTTGGCATATTTTCTGGCACCGGCCGAAACCTGAAGAATCAGTGGGGCTCTTTCTTCCTTGGCGGCTTCGGTAATCCCCTGGATGATTTCCATGTTGTTTACATTGAACGCACCAATGGCATATCCGCCTTCGTATGCCTTTTTGAACATTTCCGTTGAGGTAACCAGTGGCATTGACAAATCACTCCTTCGTAATCTAATCGCACAATCGTATGTAAAATTTTAAACATATTTATTTTATCAGAACGAATGGAAAAAGCAAGGCTTTTTCATATCGGCCTCCTAAATACTGTAATTTTCCTGTAAGTGGAATTTGACAATCGTGACAGTATTCTTTCCAATACATTTAGATATATGCTGCTCCTATCATTTCATAAAGTGGAAGCCAGGTAAAGATAAGCGGCTTTATTGATTTTTTCGCCTGTTTTCTATATAATAATGGCAGCAGTAATAGCGGAAGAACAGGAGGTCCTTAACAGATGGAGGGAAAAACCATAGCGCATTCCAGAGCGGTTATGTCCCAGATCATGTTGCCCAGCCAGGCCAATCCCAACGGGAATGTCCACGGCGGTGAAATTATGAAGATGATGGATGAAACGTCCTATGTGGCGGCAGTCCGGCACGCCCACACCAATATTGTTACCGCAGGGGTGGACGAGCTGGAGTTTCATACACCGGTTTTTGTGGGAGCACTGATAACATGCCGGGCAGAGCTGGTGTTTGTCGGACGAACCTCCATGGAGGCTTTTGTCACTGTGGAAGCAGAGTATCCCAGGCATGAAGCTCCCCCTGCCAACGCGCTGACGGCCTATTTCACCATGGTTGCGCTGGATGATGACGGAGTGCCCTGTGAGGTGCCGCCTCTGATCCTGACCACACAGGAGGAGAAAGAACGGTTTGACAGGAGGAAAACCATCTATGTCCGCCGTAAAGCGGAACGGAAAGCGAACCGGAAGGGCGGTACCTGATGGGGAAAGTTCTGGTGATCGCGGAAAAGCCCTCTGTCGGCCGTGATATTGCAAGAGTGCTGCAGTGCCGGGGAAAAGGAGAAGGCTTCCTGTACAATGACACCTATATCGTATCCTGGGCCATCGGTCATCTGGTTTCCCTAAAGGAGCCGGAGGAGTACGATGACCGCTATAAAAAGTGGCGTATGGAGACCCTGCCCATCGTTCCCGGTGAGATGAAGCTCAAAGTCCTGCCCAAAACACGGAAACAGTTCAATGTACTGAAAAAGCTGATGAATGACAAGGGGGTGGACTCCCTCATATGCGCCACGGACAGCGGGCGGGAAGGAGAGCTGATCTTTCGCTACATCTATCAGATGTCCGGCAGCCGGAAACCGTATCAGCGTCTTTGGATCTCCAGCATGACCGATGAAGCCATCCGGGACGGATTTGCCGGGCTGCGTCCGGGAAGCGAATACGATACCCTGTATGAGTCCGCCAAATGCCGGTCGGAAGCGGACTGGCTGGTGGGCATGAACGCCACCCGCGCCTTTACTCTCCAGTATAGGGTGCTTTTGTCCATCGGCCGGGTTCAGACGCCGACCCTTGCGATTCTGGTGGCCCGGCACAGGGAGATGGAAGCCTTTGTTCCGCAGGATTACTGGGAGGTACAGGGCGATTTCGGGGATTACCGCGGGATCCGGTATGATCGGACGGTTTCCAATACGAAGATTTTTGAAAGGGAAAAGGCTATGGCCATTGCAGCGAAAGTCCGGGGCAGGGGAGGTATGGTCCGCTCCATCGTGAAGAAGGAAAAGAAGGAATATTTTCTGCAGCTGTATGACCTGACGGAGCTGCAGAGGGACGCCAACCGAAGATACGGCTTTTCCGCGCAGCAGACCCTGCAGACGGCTCAGGCTCTGTATGAAAAGCGGAAAATGATTACCTATCCGCGGACGGACAGCCGATATATCACACAGGATATGGTACCGACCCTGAAGCCCACTTTGCAGACTCTGGATCGTCCTCCGTATACCAAATTTGTGCGGCCGGTTCTGTCCCTTGCGAAACTTCCCGCAGGGAAACGGCTGGTGGACAACAGCAAAGTATCGGATCATCATGCCATTCTTCCCACCCGGACAAGGAGCCGGGTCAATCTGTCGGAGAGGGAGCAGAAAATATATGATCTGATTGTCCGAAGGTTTCTCTGCGTTTTCTATCCGCCTTATGTATACGAAGAGACACAAATCCATACCCTTGTGGAAGGGGAAACCTTCTTTACAAAAGGGATTTCCGTCAAATCCCCGGGTTGGAAAGTGCTTTACGGCAAAGGTGGCAGTGGACAACAGGATCGTAACGCAGACCGGCAGGGTGCTGGTCAGCAGGACGCAGGAAAGAGTCCCGTGCCAGGCCGGGGATCCGCCGGCAAAAGAGGGAATACCGGACAGACCGGGCAGGAAGCAGCTCTTCCGCATTTGACGGAAGGTCAGAAGGTCACCGCATTGCGGGCGGAAGTGCAGAAGAAGAAAACAGTACCTCCCAGGCCCTATACGGAAGCTTCCCTTTTGTCCGCCATGGAGCATGCGGGGCGGTTTGTGGAAGATGAGAGGCTGAAGGAGCAGCTCAAGGCCAACGGGCTGGGTACGCCGGCCACCCGGGCTGCCATCATCGAACGGCTTCTTGCAGTGGGATATGTCACCCGAAAGGGGAAATCCCTGCTGCCGACTCCGAAAGGAATCAATCTGATTGAAGTTGTGCCGGATGCGCTGAAGTCCCCGGAAACCACAGGAAAGTGGGAAAGAGGCCTTGGAAGCATTGCAAAGGGGTCCATGCAGCCGGATCGGTTTATGGGAAGCATTACCCGATATGTGCAATATATCGTAAAGGAAGCCGCTGCTCACAGGAGCAACGTTGTTTTCCCCCAGGAACCATACCGGAGAAAGAAAAGAACGGTTCGAAAGACCGGGAAACGGCAAAAACAACAGGGGAACCGTTGATTTTATTACAAAGGAGTAGGTTGATCGTGGCAGATACACCGGTTCAAACAACCATAAGGCAAATTTTCAGGCACCCGGAGGATTATTATGGGAAAAGGATCCTCCTTTCCGGATGGATCCGAAGCAATCGGGATTCCAAATCCTTTGGGTTCATTGAGCTCAATGACGGGTCTTTCTTTAAAAATCTGCAGATTGTATTTACAGAAGAAAAGCTGGACAATTTCAGGGAAGTGGGCAAGCTGGGCGTTGGCACGGCCATCTTCGCGGAAGGAATTTTAACGGAGTCCCCCGGTGCAAAGCAGCCTTTTGAGATGAAAGCGGAGAGTATCCGGGTGGAAGGTTCCTGTCCGTCGGAATATCCTCTTCAGAAGAAGCGGCACAGCTTTGAATATCTGCGGACCATCTCCCATTTACGGCCCAGAACCAATACGTTCTCCGCTGTTTTTCGGGTTCGTTCCCTGCTGGCCTTTGCGATTCATAAGTTCTTTCAGGAAAGGGACTTTGTCTATGTCCATACCCCGATTATTACCGGAAGTGACTGTGAAGGCGCCGGGGAAATGTTTCAGGTAACCTCCCTGGATCTGAACAACGTTCCGAAGACAAAGGAAGGGCATGTGGACTATACCAAAGACTTTTTCGGCCGGGAGACCTATCTGACGGTGAGCGGTCAGCTATCCGCCGAAACCTATGCAATGGCATTCCGCAATGTCTATACCTTTGGACCGACCTTCCGCGCGGAAGATTCCAACACCACGAGACATGCTGCGGAGTTCTGGATGATCGAGCCGGAAATTGCCTTTGCGGATCTGGAGGACGATATGGATCTGGCGGAGGACATGATAAAATATATTTTCCGGTATGTACTGGAAAACGCGCCGGAAGAAATGGAGTTCTTTAATAAATTTGTGGACAAGACCGTGATGGACCGCCTGGACAATGTGATTCATTCGGAATTCGAGCGTCTGTCTTACACGGATGCCGTTGAAATCCTGAAAAAAAGCAATGCCCCATTTCATTATCCTGTGGAATGGGGAATCGATCTGCAGACCGAACATGAGCGGTATCTGACGGAGCAGGTTTTCCACAAGCCGGTATTTGTAATGGACTATCCCAAAGATATCAAGGCGTTTTATATGCGAATGAATGACGATAACAAAACCGTTGCAGCCGCGGATCTTCTGGTACCCGGCGTTGGGGAAATCATCGGCGGAAGCCAGAGGGAAGAACGTCCGGACCGTCTGGATCAGAGGATAAAAGAGCTTGGCATGAAGGAAGAGGACTACTGGTGGTACCGGGATCTGAGAAAATTCGGGGGGACTCATCATGCCGGATATGGTCTGGGCTTTGAGCGGGCCATTATGTACATGACGGGCATGAGCAATATCCGCGATGTCATTCCGTTCCCGAGAACAACGAAGTCCGCGGAATTCTAGAGCGGAATTCCAGAGGGTTCTGCATGATACAGATGAGATCGATCCGATTACCGGTTGATCATCGTCCCCTGAAGGATCTGCGTGCGCTGCAGGTGGAAAAGCAGTACAGGATGAGCTGAAGTTTCTGGGCAATGCCAGGTGCGACGATATCGGATTATGAAAAGGGCAGGGGTTATTGATATGGCGACTTATAAGACAAAAGGAGTCTGCTCCAGAAGTATTGATTTTGAAGTAACAGACGGCAAGCTGCATTCCGTGCATTTCGAGAATGGCTGTCATGGGAATCTCATCGGGATCTGCCGCCTGGTGGAGGGTATGGATGTTTGGGATGTGATCCATAAGCTTCGCGGGATCCGCTGTCAGGGCAACACTTCCTGCCCGGACCAGCTTGCCCGGGCTCTGGAGGAGTATATGCAGCAGGAGGAGCAGGCAGGCTGACAATGCCTGCTCTTTATTATTCCGATTCGGCTTCGGCTTATGACAGCAGCCTTCTGATGATCGGATCCGGAGAAGGAAATTGGGGTTGAATGAAACGCCTTGGCTTCAGAAGAATATACTTTTTACTTTTTTTATAACAGAATTCAAGGACATATACTGATTGTATCCGGATCTTCACACTC
>DAINCI010000013.1:0-28141 GCA_036732425.1 Bacillota bacterium | reverse complement strand
GGAACCGCGAGCAGAGCTCTCGTCCCTTATACAGGGATGAGGGCTTTTTTGATGTTTATACGACCCCATTGGTTTATGGAACCCTTTATGGGCGGATGATTTTTTTGGGAAAGGACGTGCAGAGATGATTCAAATCAAACTGAAAGATGGTTCTGTCAGGGAATATCAGGAAGGCGTAACCGTATTGGATGTTGCAAAGGACATCAGTCCGGGGCTGGCCCGGGCGACGCTGGCAGGGGAGTGGAACGGAAAGGTTGTGGACATCCGGGAGAAAATCGATGAGGATGGTACCCTGAATCTGCTGACTTTTGAGGAGGAGCAGGGCAAAAAAGCTTTTTGGCATACTTCCTCCCATATTATGGCACAGGCGGTAAAGCATCTGTTTCCGAAAGCCCGGCTGGCCATTGGGCCCGCCATTGATAACGGCTTCTACTATGATTTTGATGTAGACAAGCCGTTCAGCACAGAGGATCTGGAGGCCATTGAAAAGGAAATGGAGCAGATCGTAAAGGAAAATCTGAAGCTGGAGCGGTTTGAATTACCCAGGCAGGATGCCATACAGTATATGGAGGAGAGGGAAGAGCCCTATAAAGTGGAACTGATCCGGGATCTGCCGGAGGATGCAGTGATTTCGTTCTATCGGCAGGGAGATTTTACGGATCTCTGTGCCGGCCCGCATATTGCTTCCACCGGATCGGTTAAAGCCATCAGGCTTTTGAGTGTTGCCGGAGCTTATTGGAGGGGAAGCGAGAAAAACAAGATGCTTCAGCGCATCTACGGGATTACTTTTCCCAAAAAGAGCCAGCTGAAGGAATATATGAACCGTCTGGAGGAAGCCAGGAAGCGTGATCACAGAAAGATTGGCAAGGAACTGGATTTGTTCAGCATTCAGGAAGAGGGGCCGGGTTTTCCGTTTTTCCATCCAAAGGGCATGATTCTGCGGAATCAGCTGGAAGATTTCTGGAGGAAGGAGCATGGCAAAAGAGGTTATCAGGAAATTCGGACTCCCATGATTCTGAACCGTGATCTTTGGATCCGTTCCGGACATTGGGATCATTACAAGGACAATATGTATTTTACCAAAATCGATGGGGAGGACTATGCGATAAAACCGATGAACTGTCCGGGCAGCATGCTTCTCTATAAGAGAAAGATCTACAGCTACCGGGATCTGCCGGTACGAATGGCGGAGCTGGGACTGGTCCACCGTCATGAGCTGTCCGGTACCCTCCATGGCCTGATGCGGGTTCGTTGCTTCACCCAGGATGACGCTCATATCTTTATGCTTCCGGAACAGGTCCGGGATGAGATCATCGGTGTCATTGATCTGGTGGACTATTTTTATAAGGTGTTTGGCTTCCGATATCATGTGGAGCTTTCCACAAAGCCGGAGGACTCCATGGGCAGTGCGGAAGATTGGGACAGGGCAACCAATGCATTGAAAGAGGCACTGGAGATAAAAGGCCTGGATTATAGGATCAATGAAGGAGACGGTGCTTTTTACGGACCCAAAATTGATTTCCATCTGGAGGATTGTATTGGCAGGACCTGGCAATGCGGCACCATTCAGCTGGATTTCCAGATGCCGGAGCGCTTTGACCTGACTTATGTGGGACCCGACGGGGAGAAACACCGGCCTGTCATGATTCATCGGGTGGTATTCGGCAGTATCGAACGGTTTATTGCGATTCTCACCGAACAGTTTGCCGGTGCTTTTCCGGTCTGGATTTCTCCGGTGCAGGTAAAGTTCCTTTCCATTACCAATCGGTCCGATGATACGATCAATAAAATGATGGAAGACTTCGGAAAAGACGGGATTCGGACGGAAAGTGACCTGCGGAATGAAAAGATCGGTTACAAGATACGGGAAGCCCGTATGGAAAAGGTACCCTATATGCTGGTGGTCGGCGACAAGGAAGTGGAAAACGGTACCGTGTCCGTCCGTTCCAGAAGCAAAGGCGATCTGGGCACCATGAAGCCGGAGGATTTCAAGGCCCGGATGGAAAAGGAAATATCGAAAAAAACACTGGATTAACATTCTGATTCCAGGGAAGGATTGCGCAATCCGTGAAAACTTGTTGACAGCGGGAAAGCCATGTGATATGATAACAGCGCAGCAAGTAGAAGCTATCCACTTCTCACCTTCCGACACTTTGTCAGGCAAGGTCAAAATTGATTCAGGTGTTGAATGGTATTTTGGAGTGGGTAGAGAATTGACCCACTCCTTTTCATTGTGCGCGTCCGTTGGATACCGACAGTGTCGCCATCCGGACTGACATGGCAGAACGTTTTTCATGCTGATCACGCAGGATGTTTTCCTGTCGATCCATACGAATTGATCCGTACGAAGAATGGGCAGACTCGGCACCGAATGCGGAGGCAATGAGACGGAGCAATGCATTGGCTGTGGTTCAGGATTTAAAAAAAGTGGAGGTGGATAAATATCAGTAGGAAAGAACTCTCCATCAATGAAGAAATAAGGGAAAAGAAAGTCAGGGTAATTGACGACGACGGGAAACAGCTGGGCATCATGCCTACGGCAAGAGCCCAGGACCTTGCGGATCAGAAGCAACTGGATCTGGTCCTGATTGCACCCAGGGGGAACCCTCCGGTCTGTAAAATCATGGATTATGGAAAGTATCGCTTTGAGATTGCCAAGAAGGAAAAGGAAATCCGCAAAAATCAGCGTGTGATTGACGTCAAGGAAATACGCCTGTCCGCGTCCATAGAAGAGCATGACATGGCTGTGAAGGCCAGGAATGCGGATAAGTTTCTGAACGCCGGGGATAAGGTGAAGGTTACCATTCGTTTCCGGGGCCGTGAAATGGCCCATCGTGAGATTGGCTTTCAGGTAATGGAGACTTTCAACTCTATGCTGACCGCAGATATCGAGATAGAACGTAAGCCAAGACTGGAAGGCAGGAGCATGATTATGGTCTTAGCACCAAAGGAATAGACCGCTTGAAAGGAGGAACAGAATATGCCTAAAATGAAAACTCACCGGGGAGCTGCCAAGAGATTCAATCTGACAAAATCCGGTAAAGTAAAGCGAGCCAAAGCTTATAAAAGTCATATTTTAACCAAGAAATCTCCCAGGAGAAAGAGAAATCTTCGGAAGGGGACCTATGTTACGGCGGCAGAGGCAAATGTCGTGAAAAAAATGATTCCATACAAGTAATTCTTAAGACGAAGGAAGGTTTAGGAAATGGCAAGAGTAAAAAAAGCAATGAATGCCAAAAAAAAGCATAAAAAAGTATTAAAACTTGCCAAGGGCTTTTACGGCACCAGCAGTAAGCAATTCCGCCCTGCCAACGAGGCAGTGCTGCGGTCGATGTCTTATGCATATACAGGAAGAAGATTAAAAAAGAGGGATTTCAGAAAGCTTTGGATTACCAGGATTAACGCTGCTGCCAGAATCAACGGCTTGAGCTACAGCAAATTCATTAATGGTTTGAAAAGGGCAGATGTCCAGGTGGATCGGAAAATCCTGGCGGACATGGCGGTAAACGATGCAGATGGCTTTACTCAGCTGGTCGATATTGCCAAAGAGAATCTGGAAGCATAACCGATTGGAAAGTTTCAAAATAGGGCCTCGGGGGAGACCTTATTTTTATAAGCAGCTGAGCGCCTGCAGATTTTTCGCTTTCCTGCCTGTCCGTCATGCAGCAGGGTGGAAACTTAAGACGCAAAAGGAGAAATCCAATGGATTCGTTTCATAAACAGCATGAGAAAAAGTGTGAGGATCCGTTTTCCGTCCTGTCCAGCTCATCCAACCGCACCGTGAAGTATGTGAAAAGCCTGTTATCCGGAAAATATCGGGAGAAAAGCCACTGCTTTACGGTAGAAGGCCGAAAGATGGTTTCAGAGGCAATGTCTTCCGGGTTCCCCGTGGACATGCTGTTGTTTTCCGAAACCCGTGCGGGATCTGCTTCCGACCCGGATCCGCTGCTGTCTCTTGCATGGGAAAAAAGCATACCATGGAAGATTACCACGGACCGGATTTTCCGAACGGTCTCAGATACGCAGACACCACAGGGTGTCCTGGCCGTCGTCCGGGAAAAGGATACTTCTCCGGAAGAGATCATCGGACCATCCCCCGGATTTCTGGTAATATTGGACGGATTGAGGGATCCGGGCAATGTCGGGACCATTGTACGTACCGTGGATGCCGCCGGAGGAAAAGGAGTGATCCTGATCCATGACTGCGCAGATCCGTATCAGCCCAAAGTTGTCCGTGCGACAATGGGATCGGTTTTCCGGGTGCCTGTTGCGCACCGCTGTGAGACGGAAGAGGTAACGGACAGGTTGGTTCGTTTTGGATATCATGTTCTGACCAGCCATCTTGAGGGCTCTGATCTCTTCCAATGGCAGGGAGGATATGACAGGACGGCATTGGTGATCGGGAATGAATCCCGTGGAGTCAGCCGGCAGATGATGGATCGGGCGGACAGTCTGGTGAAAATACCAATGACTGGCGGGGCGGAATCTTTGAATGCTTCGGTGGCGGCAGGGATTTTGATTTACGAAATTTTCCGGAAAGGGAGGAATATGGACAAGTAATCCCTTGAACGGGTCAGGCAAGTATGGTACAATTATGTAAAATAAGCCTGTAAAGGAGTTTGGTCTCCATGGTGTCAGAGTTCTTTTGGAGGATCTTCGAAACCACAGGTTCCGTAACTGCCTATATTATGTATCGAAAATTAATTCCAACAAAGGAAAGACAATGAAGGAGAAAAGTAGATTCTGATGGATGGATTCAGGGAGGGAGTGTCGTGGACTGGAAGCGCTCCTGTCATCCGGAATTGAATGTTCGCTCCGGAGTCGGAGGCTGAAACATAATTGTTTAGGCCTTTCCGGATTTACGCCCGTTAAAACGTATTGAGGTTTCATTGTGAAATGAAATTGGGTGGTACCACGCAGGAAGCAGCCTACGTCCCATTATGCGGGACGGGGCTTTTTTTATATTATTTCACCACTTTAAACAGGAAAGGAGCTGCGAATAGTTGATAAAGGAGAAACTGGAACAAATCAGGGAAGAAACCATGCAAGCCCTGAAAAATATAAGCGGTCTCAGTCAGTTGGAGGAGTTTCGGATCCGCGTGCTGGGGAAAAAGGGGAAGCTGACCATGGTGCTGCGGGAAATGGGAAGCCTTCCGCCGGCAGAGCGCCCTGTGATTGGCCAGCTGGCCAACGAAATACGAACTTCGCTGGAGAAGGAACTGGAGGAAAAAGCCAATGCCCTTCAGGAAGCCGCTCTCGAAAAACGACTTGAGGAAGAGACCATTGATATTACCGTCCCGGGCAGGAAGCCTGCCAGAGGAAATCTCCATCCCAATACCAGGACGTTGAATGAATTGAAGGATATTTTCCTGGGAATGGGGTTTGATGTTGCGGAAGGGCCGGAGGTGGAATGGGACGAATATAATTTCAAAGCTTTGAATACGCCGGAGAATCACCCGGCAAGGGATGTTCAGGACACTTTTTATATCAGTGATAAAATTCTGCTCCGTACGCAGACATCCCCGGTACAGATCCGCACCATGCTCAGCAAAAAGCCGCCCATCAAGATTATTTGTCCGGGGAGGGTTTATCGCTCCGATTCCGTGGATGCCACCCATTCCCCGATTTTCAATCAGGTGGAGGGCCTGGCAGTGGACCGGAATATAACAATGGGAGACTTGAAAGGCGTGCTGGATGTCTTTGCGAAGCAGGTATTCGGTCCGGAAACCAGGACCAAGTTCCGGCCTCATCATTTTCCATTTACGGAACCCAGTGCGGAGGTGGACGTTACCTGTGCCATTTGCCATGGTTCCGGCTGCAGGGTATGCTCCCATACCGGATGGATTGAAATTCTGGGAGCCGGGATGGTGCATCCCAATGTGCTGCGATACTGCGGGATCGATCCGGACATTTACAGCGGATTTGCCTTTGGCATGGGATTGGACCGAATAACAAATCTCAGGTATGGAATTGATGATATCCGTCTGCTGTTCGAGAATGATATCCGTTTCCTGAAACAGTTTTAGGAGGAGGAATTGATATGTTGCTGCCGATAAATTGGGTAAAAGATTATGTGGAAATCGGGGAAGATACCGGGACCCTGGGTGATAAGCTGACCATGACCGGCTCGAAAGTGGAGGAAATCACAACCCTGCGTCAGGAGATTTTCAATGTAGTGGTTGGAAAGATTCTTTCTGTCGAGCCTCATCCAAATGCGGACCGGCTTGTGGTATGTCAGGTGGATGTAGGAACGGAAACGCTGCAGATCGTAACCGGAGCCAATAATATTGCTGTCGGGCAACGGATCCCGTTGGCAGTTCACGGGGCGAAGCTGCCGGGAGGAGTCACCATCAAAAAAAGCAAACTTCGTGGCATGGAATCCTATGGCATGATGTGCTCCGGGGAAGAACTGGAACTGAAGGACAGCGATTATCCGGGGGCGGAGGTGGACGGCATCCTGATCCTGAAGGAGGACTATCCGCTGGGAATGGATGTAAAAGAGGCACTGGATCTGGGCGGAGATGTCATCGATTTTGAAATCACTCCAAATCGTCCGGATTGCCTCAGCGTCTTGGGTATGGCAAGGGAAATTGCCGTAACGACCGGAAAGACATGGTCCATGCCGGAGATTGCCTTAAAGCCCGGCGTCGGCCGGATTGAGGAGGAGTTGAAAGTTGAGGTGGAGGACGCCACACTTTGTCCGAGATATCTTGCGCGTGTCGTCAGGAATATCCATATCGCCCCTTCTCCCCAATGGATGCGCCGCCGTTTGGCAGCTGCCGGTGTGCGGCCCATCAATAATATCGTCGATATTACAAATTATGTGATGCTGGAACTGGGCCAGCCCATGCATGCCTTTGATCTGGACAGGGTGGAGGGCAGGAAGATTGTGGTGCGAACTGCCGGTCCGGGGGAAACCATCGTTACTCTGGATGGAAAGCACAGGGACCTGGCGGAAGATATGCTGGTAATCGCAGATACGGATAAGCCCATTGCAGTAGCCGGCGTAATGGGGGGGGCGAACTCCGAAATCACGGATGAAACCAGGCAGATCGTACTGGAAAGCGCCCTGTTCCAGGGAGCCGGTGTCCGATTGACATCCAAGGCGCTGGGGTTGCGGAGTGAGGCTTCCAGCCGTTTTGAAAAGGGACTGGATATCAATATGGCACGGACGGCTGTGGACCGGGCGGCTCAGCTGATCCAGGAACTGGGAGCCGGGACCGTGGTGGAAGGATGCATTGATGTACTGGGAGCTTCCACGGATCGAAAGACCATTATGGTAAAATGGAACCGTATCAACGAGCTGCTGGGCCTGAAGCTTTCCGTGGAAGTCATGAAAAACATCCTGACCAGGCTTGGGCTGGAAGTCACACTGGATGGAGATACCCTGTCGGCTGTTGTGCCGACTTACCGCAATGACCTGGAAGGAGTGGCTGATCTGGCGGAGGAAGTTGCCCGCATTTACGGGTATGATAAAATTCCAATGACTTTGATGGAAGGCTCCGCTTCCCGGGGAACCCGGACCCGGAAGCAAAATTGGATCGATGCCGTAAAACAGGCCCTGGTCGGCATGGGAATGTATGAAACCATGACTTATTCCTTTGCCAGCCCCGCGGTTTATCAATCTATCGGCATGGCGGATCCCAAAGATTTTCCTCCTGCCATAAGGATCGCTAACCCATTGGGGGAAGATCAGAGCATGCTGCGTACGACCATGATGCCCAGTATGCTGGAGGTTCTGTCCCGGAACTATAACCGACGTCTGGAGGACTGCAGCATCTTTGAAATCAATCCGGTTTTCCTTCCGAAATCCCTGCCGCTGACGGATCTTCCCGATGAAGTCCTGACTCTGGCCATGGGGCAATACGGCGCAGATTCCGATTTTTATTCCATGAAAGGAAAAATAGAAGTAATTGCTGAGCTTCTGGGTCTGGAGTACAAAATCAGTTTCCGGGCTGTCCGGCATCCGGCCCTGCATCCGGGAAGGACTGCGGAAGTCCGGATCGGCGATCAGCCGGTCGGCGTTTTTGGAGAAGTGCATCCGAAGGTTGCAGACAATTATCAGCTGGATATCCGGGTTATGCTCGGGGAACTGAATCTCGCAGCCCTGCTGGATCAGGCAAAAACCGGCTGCCAGTATCGGCCCCTGCCGCGTTATCCTGCCGTTCCAAGGGATCTGGCCCTTATTGTGGAAAAAACGGTTCCGGCCGGACAGATTCTGGAACAGATCCGGAAGACCGGCGGAAAGATTCTGGAGGATGTTTCGCTGTTTGATATTTATGAAGGCAGCCAGATACCGGAAGGATACAGGAGCATGGCATTTTCTCTGGTATATCGTGCTTCCGACCGTACTTTAAAGGACGACGAAGTAAATAAAGTACACAAAAAGATCCTGACCGCTCTGGAAAGGGAAATCGGTGCAAAGTTACGATAGACATTTCCCAAAAATCATAGTAGAATTAGATGGGAATTTATTTTGACGGTAAAAATAGGAACGCAAACTTCAAAATCATGATTGTATAAAATTGCAAGGCATTATAAAATAGGAAGAGGTTTCAGCCGATAGATTGATTTGAGAGGGTTATACGAAATTAAAATGTACGGGAGTATAGGGGTTGATCGCAGATGGCACAAAAGGTAAAAACCGTTGTAAAGATTGCCGGAAAGGAATATACGGTCCGGGCTTCGGAAACGGAGGAATATATCCATAGGGTGGCTATCTATGTAAATCGCAAGATGGAGGAGGTCGAAAGGACTCAGCCAGCTCTCAGTACTTCCATGACGGCTGTATTGACTGCCATAAATCTGGGAGATGAAGTTCTGAAGCTCCAGGATAAAGTGGATTCCCTTCAAAATCAGCTGGAAGAGCTGGAGGAGGACTCCAGGAATTCGAACGCGACTTCTTCCCACTCGAAATCTGCCCCTGTTATTTATGATGTTTCCCGTAAGGGAAAACGTTCCTGAAAATATGAAAAGGATCCTGTCAGAGCCCTGGCTGAAATAGCCAGGGCTCTGTGTGATTGGCGGGAAATTTTTGAGGATCCGCATATTAATTCAAGTACTTTCCGATGTTTGGTGTCGTCGGGTGGATATGTTTTGATGCAAAAAGATTTTATGCCACGCAGGCTTCTGATGATCTTCTTTGTTTTTACCATGTATTTTAGAGGGGGATCATAAAAGAATAGGTGCGACGCGGGAATCATTCCGTATCCAATCTATTCAGAATACATGGTATAATGCTCTTGATTCCATACAAATAAATTTACTTGACGGAGGATAACTATATGATAAATCGTTTTGGGCTGGCTACCTGCTTTTCGAAGCAATCCACTCTGCAGAAATGGAGGGATGCTGCAGACGCAGGGTTCCAGGATGCGGAAATCGATGTGGACCGTACCCTTTCTGTTCCGGATATTTGTGAAGCTTCCCAGATATTATATATGGAATTGAAGGACAATGGATTGGATCCAACTTCCTTACATTTACCTTTTGGTGGTATGTGGGATATTTCATCGGAAGAGCCTGCCATACGTCAAAAGGCTATCAAGGGGCTGAAAGTTCTGCTGCAGTGGGTTGGAAAAATGGGAATTGGAATCGCTGTATTGCACCCCAGCTATGAGCCAATTCCTTCAGACCGACGTCAAAGCCGCATGGAAATTGCTTCTGAGTCCATACAGGTACTTGGGAGATTCGGAGAAGCCCATGGGGTAACCCTCGCCGTGGAGAATCTTCCCCGGACCTGTCTGGGAAACTGTGCGGATGAAATCCGGGCTCTGGTGGATCAGGGGAAATCCGCTTCCGTATGTTTTGATGTAAACCATCTTTTAAAAGAAACGCACCGGGAGTTTATACAGAAAGCCGGGGATTATTTCGTGACGACCCATTTGTCCGATTATGACCGTGTGGATGAAAAGCACTGGCTCCCAGGCGATGGCTGTATCGACTGGGAAGAACTTGTACAATTGCTGGAAGCAAAGCATTATAAGGGAAGATATCTTTTTGAGCTGAACGAGGCTTCCTCTCCTTCCCTGAACCGGATCTTTACCCCCCGGGAACTGATGGACCGCTTTGTGAAGCTGACAAAGTAGATAAGAAAGATGGATGGCGGATAAAGTCTTTTCCGGAAAGCCATTTGTCTTACTCTGCCGATACGACGGAAACAGGAGAAATCCCCTGTTTCCTTTGCTTTCCCCTTCGAATGGTAAAACTCATATGAGAATGTCAAACTCATAGATCATATCAAATGAAATGCCGGACCGGTTATTGTATCCCCGGCAGAAGATACGATTGCCTTCATATGCTTTTGCAATGGAGAAGGGCTCTTCCAGCCGCAGTTCCGAGTGGAAGTAAGTATCCATCCGTTTCAGACGGGAAAGATTTGTTATCTCCTGCTCTGTGAAAACATCGTATGCGAATTCCCCGTATCGGCAGTTATTGACATGTCCCAGGCAGTCGATGTCGCTGTTTCGCACCCTGCGATCCTCCACTCTGGAGAAGTCCGTATGGTTTTTATGGCTTGGGCTTGCTGGAATTGTAATCTCTTCCACTGCATCGATCAATGGGAAAGGAAGCTCTTTTTTTCGATAAACTGAGCGCTTGTCCCGGTCCAGCAGGATGGAAAAGCTGGAGCCCTGAAATGCAATTTGATTATCCTTGTTTCGAAAGACAAATTCCCGGCGGAAATAGGGGCCCCGCCGTCCGGAATGCCAGGTGTTTGCATACAATGGAACCATTCCCTCCACAGGTTTTCTGATTTCAAAGGACAGAGACACCAACACCCAGGCCAGGCCATATTTTGCCAGTTTATCTTCACTGAGATCAATTTTCGTAAGATGCGGATCCACTACCATGGAAAACAATCTTTGATACGCATAGGGTTTTAAAATGTTGTTTTCATTCAGATCCGCCACGTCCGGCTGCACCTGATAGATGCATTTCTTTTCCGTGTTTTCCTTCTCCAAGACTCTCCCTCTTTCTGCAGTCGCCATTTGTCCTTTTGCTCCCCTGTATTATAACATAACAGGGTAGATGCCGTACGAATGTTGCTTTGATAAAATATTGCAATTGCCTGGGCCTGGCACTATAAAAGCCGGACAGGAAAAGAGATTTTGCGCATCCCTGTTTTCGTGGTATAATGATACGAAGTTTGGCATCCATACTATTTACGCCGATAACAAGGAGCGAAAAATGGACGAGAGAACACTGCGTGTATTGGATTATCACAAAATTATAGGATTGCTGGCCGGGTTTACCCAATCGGAACCGGGAAAAAAGCTGGCACTGCAGCTGAAGCCGGTTTCCGACAGGGACCAGATCCAGGAATGGCAGGCGGAAACTTCAGAAGCGGAATCGATTCTTGCAGTGGAAGGGATCAGCTTTCTCTCGCCGTTTCCGGATATCCGGCCACAGCTGAAAAAGGCAAGAATCGGTTCCATCCTGAGTCCCGGGGATCTCTTGCAGATTGCCCGGGTTTTGTCCCTGATCGGCTCGGTCCGGAAGCGAATGAAGGAGCATAAGGCTAAGGCGGAGCTTGTGACAATTCCTGTCATGATAGGCGAAATGGTGCCGCAGCCGGCTTTGCTGAACCACATAAACGGATGTATCGAGACGGAGGAAACCCTGTATGATCACGCCAGCCCGGAGTTGAACTCCATTCGGCGAAAGATCGATCGGGCCAATGAGAGGATTCGTGACCGGCTCAACGGGTTTCTGCATACTCCCCAGAAACTGAAATATTTGCAGGATCCGATTATTACCATGCGAAATGATCGCTATGTGATACCGGTCAAGCAGGAATGCCGTTCTGAAATTCCCGGCATTGTCCATGACCAGTCTTCCAGCGGGGCGACCCTTTTTGTCGAACCGATATCCGTGGTGGAGGCGAACAATGAAGCACGGCAGCTGATGCTGAAGGAAAAGAAGGAAATCGAACGGATTCTGGCCGAATTGACTGCGGAATTGGAAGCCGTTGCGGATGACGTACTGTCTGCGCTGGAGATTCTGATCCGGCTGGATTTCATCTTTGCCAAGGGAGCGTTCAGCCTGTCCATCCGGGGGGTCTGCCCCCGCATCCTGGAGGATCCCGTGATTCGGATCCAAAACGGAAGACATCCACTGATCGATCAGGAGGAAGTTGTACCCATTACGCTGGAGCTGGGCAGGGAATTTCATACTCTGGTGATTACCGGCCCCAATACAGGAGGGAAAACGGTCACATTGAAAACAGGCGGATTGTTTGTCCTCATGGCACAGTCCGGATTGCACCTGCCTGCAGACTTCGGTACGGAAATGGGGATATTCCATAATGTTTTTGCCGATATCGGGGACGAGCAGAGCATTGAGCAGAGTTTAAGCACCTTTTCCTCCCATATGACCAATATCGTACAGATAGTAAAGGAAGCGGAAAGTGATGACCTTGTTCTGTTTGATGAGCTGGGTGCAGGTACGGATCCGACGGAGGGCGCAGCACTGGCCATGTCCATTCTGGATTTTCTGCATTCCAGGCGGATTCGAACGATGGCGACCACTCATTACAGCGAACTGAAGGTATATGCCATTTCGCAGGAGGGAGTGGAGAATGCTTCCGTTGAGTTTAATGTGGAAACCCTGCGCCCCACCTATCGGCTGCTGATCGGTGTTCCGGGGAAAAGCAATGCCTTTGAGATTTCCAGACGTTTGGGTCTCGATGAGTTTCTGATTAACGGTGCGAAAGAGTATCTCAGTCAGGAAGATGCCCGTTTTGAGGACGTTATGAGTACCATTGAGGAAAACCGTGTGGCAGCGGAACGGGAACAGCAGAAGGCGAAGGTCTATCTGCAGGAGATTGAGGAACTCAAGGACCAATATCAGAAGGAAAAGGCGGAGTTCGAGAAGCAGAAGGAAAAGCTGCTGACCAGGGCCAGGCGGGATGCCAGAAAAGTCGTACGGGATGCCCGCGGAGAAGCGGATCAGATCATCCGCGAGCTGCGTCAGCTGAACAGGGAATCCGAAGAGAAGGATCGGAACCGTGCGATGGAGGAATCCCGGAAGAAGCTGAAGAATACCCTGGATAAACTGGAGGATGATGTGTCTCCCAAAACAGTTCGATCCTCCCGAAAGCCGCTGAGGAACCTGAAACTTGGTCAGACCGTATTCATTGTCTCATTGGATCAGAAGGGACAGGTGCTGACCCTTCCGGATGAAACCGGCAATGTTCTGGTGCAGGTCGGCATCATGAAGGCAAATGTTCCGGTCTCTGATTTGCAGCAGGCAGATGAGGAGTCCGGACAGGAAAGGGAGGTAAGACGGAAAGTGAACCCGAGAATGTCTTCTGTCGCTTCCGAGCTGGATTTAAGAGGACAGGATTCCGAAAGTGCCCTGATGGAAACGGATCGTTATCTGGACAATGCGTTTCTGGCCGGGCTGAGCGAAGTCACCATTATCCACGGAAAAGGAACAGGCGTTTTACGAAATTCCATTCATAAGATGCTGCGCCGGCACCCCCATGTGGAGTCTTTCCGCCTGGGTAAATTCGGAGAAGGAGAATCCGGGGTTACAATAGTGAAAATAAAATAATCCGGTTTGAGTTATTTTTGATGCTATGGGGAAAGAGTTCGGGGAGGAGGAGAATGGAAAGATGAACGATTATCGCATTATGGTAGTGGATGATGACTTTAATATCAACCAGCTGATCAAATTGTATCTGGAAAAAGAAGGGTTCCACGTGGAACCCTTTGAGGATGGACGTGAGGCTTTGAAGGCCTTCAAGGCCAATCCACCCCATCTGGTGGTTCTGGACCTGATGCTGCCGGGAATGGACGGATGGGAAATCTGTAAGGAAATCCGGAAAATCAGCGATATTCCGATTATTATGCTGACGGCCAAGGGGGAGACCTTTGACAAGGTATTGGGTCTGGAACTGGGAGCGGATGACTACATGGTCAAGCCCTTTGATCCCAAGGAGCTGGTTGCCAGGATAAAAGCCGTACTGAGAAGGAACAAGCCGATGAGGGAGGAGACCAAGGAGATTGCCTATCCCAATCTGAGCGTCAACCTTTCGGATTATACGGTGACCTACCATTCCAGGAAACTGGAGCTGCCGCCGAAGGAACTTGAGCTTCTTTATTTTTTGGCATCCAATCCCAATAAGGTTTTTACCCGGGAACAATTACTGGAACAGGTATGGGGATTTGATTTTTTTGGAGATTCCAGGACAGTGGATGTTCATATCAAGCGAATTCGGGAAAAACTGAATCAGGAAGAAGACAGCTGGAAGATCAAGACAGTTTGGGGCGTGGGCTATAAATTTGAGGTGAAATAGATGTTCCGTTCCCTGTTTGTCCGATTGATGTCGGCGTATTTTGTCATTATATTGTCCGCATTGCTGATTATGGGGGTTCTGATGTCATCCTTTTTTCAGCAATATCTGATGGAGACCCGTACCAGGGAGCTGATCCGGGAGGGGAGGGCTCTCTGCGGCTATATTGAGCTTTATCAGGTGGGACTGATTGACCACAGGACCCTGAATTATCAGTATCAGGTCATTGACCGATTCCTGAGCACCACCATATGGGTAACCGACATGCACGGCTATATTCTGGACAGTTACAATTCTTCGGAGCTGGACGATGTGAACTGGAAGAATCAGAAGGTAACGGTGGATGAATTCGTGCAGGTATTGAAGGGAAACACCATTACCCGGGTAGGCAGTTTCGGGGAGGCCTTCCCTGTGCCGGTTCTGACGGTTGGTCTGCCGCTGGAGATTGATGATAAAATACAGGGAACAATTTTTTTGCATTCTCCGGTCAGAGGCATGAACCGCGCGTTATGGGATACTTATGACAGCCTTTTGAGAGCTACCATTCTGTCATCCATTTTATCCATGATTTTTTTGTATTTTATATCCCGGCACTTTTCCAGGCCTTTGACGGAGATGAATGCCATCTCCAGGGAAATTGCCACGGGGAATTTCAAGAGAAGGGTTCATGTACGAAGCAACGACGAAGTGGGCCAGCTTGCCACGAATTTCAATGTCATGGCGGATTCCCTGGAGAAAGTGGATCTGATGAGAAGGAGTTTTGTGGCGAATGTATCCCATGAACTGCGATCCCCTCTGACCTCCATGCGCGGATATATCCAGGGGGTTCTGGACAAGACCATTTCCCCTGAGGATCAGGATAAATACCTGAAGATTGCCCTGGAGGAAACCGAGAGGATGAACCGGTTGATCAATGAGCTGCTGGACTTGTCCCGGATCGAATCCGGGGAATTCTCCATGGATATTAAAGTGATGGATGTCAATGAAACGATACGGCGGGTGCTGATTGCCCGGGAGGATCATATCAATGCCAGGGGGATGGATGTGAATGTGGATTTTGAAAAGGATGTCTGCCTTGTTGACGGGGATCCGGATCGGCTTCAGCAGGTGGTCATCAATTTGCTGGACAATGCCATCAAGTTCAACCGGGAAGGCGGAGTGATTACACTGAAAACCTGGCTGCATAAGGAAAAAGTCTATGTAAAAGTCGCAGATCAGGGTCCGGGCATTCCCAAAGCGGAAGCCGTGCATATCTGGGAGCCCTTTTATCAGGTTGACAAATCACGAAGCAAGAAAAAAGGCGGTACCGGTCTGGGGCTTTCCATTGTCAAGAAGATTATTGAGGAACATGGTCAGGATATCTGGCTCAACAGTGAGGAAGGCAAAGGGGCGGAGTTTATTTTTTCCCTGAAGGCAGCAAAGAAACAATGATTTTTATTTTCCCCTGTTTTATTGGTTTTTGTTAACAGCATGTTCATATTTTATTCAAAATACCTGCTTATAATAAAGCATGAAGAGAAAAGAACCCAATAAGTTTTAATGGAGGTGTAATAAATGAAAGATTTCAATGAATTTGACGAAAAACGTTATCATAAGAAAAGCAGCATCAAAAACTACGTTATTATCGCTTTGTTATTTGCTGTAATAGGAGGTCTGGCGGTTTATGCCATATCTCCCAATCTTATGGGACGGAATGGAGGCAGGGCAGATCGGACGGTGCCAAAGGACAGCAATGTTTCGGATAAGGCAAAGACTTCAGCAAAAGACGACCTTCCCTCCATTGGGAACATGAAAGCCATGCTGGTGGACGAGAGCAATCCGGTGGTGGATATTGCAGCGAAGATGGACAAAGCAGTGGTCGGCATCACTTCAAAATCGGAAGTGCTTGTCCCGGACTACTTCTTCAATTCCCAGACCAAAAAAGACGTGGAAGGTTATGGATCCGGCATTATTATCAGTGAAGACGGATATATCGTGACCAACAACCATGTTGTGGAAGGCGCAAAAGAACTGTTCGTTGTATTGTCCGGAGAAGAAGAACCGATCAAGGCCAAACTGATCGGGACGGATCCCCAGAGTGATATTGCCGTCGTGAAGATTGACAAGCCCGATCTGACCGTGGCAAAGCTGGGAGATTCCAAAAAGGTGAAGAAGGGAGAGTTTGCCATTGCTATCGGCAATCCTCTGGGACATGAACTGGCCGGTACGGTAAACTTCGGCGTTATCAGTGCTGTGGACCGGACCTTGCAGCTGGAAGGAAAGGAATTGAAGCTGTTGCAGACCGATGCAGCCATCAATCAGGGCAACAGCGGCGGGGCTCTGGTCAATATGAACGGTGAAGTGATCGGCATGAACACTGTAAAGCTGGGCGGAGAACTGGTGGAAGGATTGGGATTTGCCATTCCCTCCAGTGTCTTCAAGCCCATTGCCCAGGAGATTATCAAATATGGCAAGGTAAACTATCCCGCAAAACCCTGGCTGGGTGTCTCCATCCAGCTGGAAATCAATAAGGATACCGCCAAAGAATATGGATATCCGGAAGGTGTTCTGATTTATGATGTTGTGGAAAACGGACCGGCAGCGAATGCGGGGATCAAACCGGGAGATGTCATTACCGGCCTGAATGACCAGAAGATTGCAAAATTTGATGATCTTAAGGCAGAGCTTGCAAAGCAGAAAGTGGGTGAAGTGGTAAACGTTAATTTGTGGAGAAACGGATCTGATTTTGTGCTGAAGGTCAAGCTGGCCGATATGAATGAAAGTCAAAACGCAACCCAAAGCCAGAATGGGGAATGATGGAACAAAACAGGATTTGTATGGGCAGAAAAAGCCCGGGGAAGGGAGGACCTTCTCCGGGCTTTTGGCTTTTCCATGCATCCGGTTAGCTTTTCAAAATTTGAAATAAGGGGGTACCATAAGGGGAGAATTCATGATAGAATAAGAACAACGTGATGAAATTGGACAGATTCCGGGTATTCTTTATTCTGTGAAAGGATACCAAAGTTCATTATGCAGGGAGTGTAGTTTTCAATGATGGATCTTTTTCGGGAGGAATCGGTGCGGAAGGTGAATACCGGTCTCAACAATTTTTTGTTTATCCTGGCCTGGGTCGGCATGATTTTATTTGGCTTTCTGGCTTTGAGCTTTCTGATGATGCTCTTCAGCGGCATTCTGAAGGCGCCTGTTATCGTGGGCCTGATTGTGTCCGGTGCACTTACTTTTCTTTGTTACCGGCTTCGCAACAATCAGAGGATTGAATACGATTACACCTTTACCAACGGGGCCTTCGACATTGCCAAGGTAATCAACAACAACAAACGGAAAAAGCTGCTGACGACGGAAATCAAGGAATTTGAGGTCATTGCTCCAACCAGTGATGATGGATTTCAGCGGATGCTTCAGTATCCCGGCATCAAAAAACTCAATTACTTTCTGAACCGGGGCGGCGGGTTGTACTATGGTATTTTTTCCCACGAGGGGCAAAAGTCCATATTGGTTTTTGAACCCAGTGACGAGTTGATCCAGATGTTCAAGAAGGCAAATCCCAGGATCGTAAAAACGGCGTGAGCGGCGGGAAGACAGCACAGCGAGCGGTGAACAACAGGATAACTGTGTCAAAGTCATGATGGCAGAGAAAATATGCTCCCGGACAGGGGGCATTTTTTGAGTCAGCAGGGATCCGTACGGACGGAACAATTTATTTGTGATAAGTTTGTGATAAGATAGGAGGGTAACGAAAGGCAGTGTTTTATGCATTTCGTTGCAGAAGGTATATATTTTACGTAAGCGGGGAGCGAAACAATGGGACAGATTTATCTGGATTATGCTGCAACGACGCCTGTCGTACCGGAGGTGGAGGAGGCGGTTACCGATTGTCTGAAAAAGGACTTCGGGAATCCGTCTTCCATGCATCGGCTGGGTATTCAGGCAGAAAAGCGGATCCGAAAAGCGGGAGAACAAGTCAGTCACTTACTGAGGGTGGAGCCGGAGGAGATTATTTTTACTTCCGGCGGAACGGAATCCAACAATATGGCTATTTTGGGCACCGCCTATGATAAGAGGCGCAGAGGAAAGCATTGCATTACCACAGCGATTGAGCACCCGTCCGTGCTCAATTGTTTTGCCCATCTGGAAAGATTGGGTTACGAGGTAACGTATCTGCCGGTGGATCAGAATGGTGTGATTTCACTGGAGTCTTTACGGAATGCCCTGCGGGAGGATACCATTCTGGTGAGTATTATGCATGTCAACAATGAAGTCGGATCCATCGAGCCGGTTCAACAGGTTGCGTCCCTGCTGGATCAATGCAAAAACCGGCCTGTATTCCATGTGGACGGTATCCAGTCCTTTGGCAAACTGCCGCTTTATCCCAGGGAATGGGGGATCGATCTGGTTTCACTCAGCGGCCATAAAATCCATGCGCCCAAGGGAATCGGCGCATTGTATCGGAAAAAGGGAGTCCGGATTCAGCCCATTCTGTTTGGAGGCGGCCAGCAGGGAGGCATCCGGAGTGGTACGGAAAATATCACCGGTATTGTCGGAATGGGGACAGGTGCGGATTGGATTGCAAAAAGACATGCGGAGAATGACAGGTATCTGTATGAGCTGAAGGAAGCTCTGGTCTCCGGAATCCGGAAGGATTTTCCGGATGCGGTGATCAACGGGGATCCGGAAAACAGTGCACCGCATATTCTGAATGTCAGTTTTCCTGGTGCAAAGGGAGAAGTTCTGCTGCATACCCTGGAGGAAGAGGAGATTTATGTCAGCACCGGCTCTGCCTGTTCCAGCCGGGAGAAGAAGATCAGTCATGTGTTGAAGGCGCTGGGGGTGAAGGATCGGACTGCGGATGGGGCGATCCGGATCAGCCTCTCCTACCTGACCACACCGGAGGAAATCGCGTCCTTTCTTCCAATTCTGAGCCGGTCTGTTCAAAGAGTACGGGAATACACCAGGAGGTGAAGCCATGGAGCGGGTAGTTTTAATCCGATATGGAGAGATTTATCTGAAAGGACAGAATCGTCCGTATTTCGAACGGACATTGTATAACAATATCAAAAAGGCGCTGACAGGGTTTCCCGGCATACAGGTGACCAGGGCGCAGGGACGGTTTTATGCGGAAAATTATGAAGACGAAGCAGCTGTTCTGCGGGCGCTGCAGAAGGTATTCGGTTTGGTTTCCGTCAGTCCCGCCTATAAAGTGGGCAAGGATTTTGAGACTCTTTTCGAATATTCCATAAAGATCATGACGGATCAGCTGTCCCGTCTGCAGGGTAAGGACTCCCTTACCTTCAAGGTGGAGTCCAGACGGTCGGATAAGAAGTATCCCATGAATTCCATGGAAATCAACCGGGAGATGGGCGGCAGGCTTCTGGAGGCTGTGCCGGGACTGAAAGTGGACGTTCATCATCCGGACGTGGTTCTGAATATTGAAATCCGGGAATCCGGTTATTTGTATCATGAAATTCTTCCCTGTGCAGGGGGCATGCCCGTCGGGACCAGCGGAAAGGCGGTTCTTTTGCTGTCCGGCGGGATTGACAGTCCCGTTGCCGGTTATATGATTGCAAAGCGGGGAGTCGCCCTTTCAGCGGTGCACTTTCACAGCTTTCCCTATACCAGCGATCGTTCCAGGGAAAAGGTTATCGATTTGTGCCGGATTCTTACCCGTTACTGCGGACCGATCCGGCTGCATGTGGTACCCTTTACCAAAATACAACAGGAGCTGTATAAAAAATGTCCGGACAGCCAGTTAACGGTTCTGATGCGATGCTATATGATGAAAATCGCAGAGGCAGTTGCCCGTAAGGAGGAAGCGGCTGCCCTGGTGACCGGGGAGAGCATCGGACAGGTGGCAAGTCAGACGATGGATAGTTTGGCAGTTACCAATGCTGCGGTTTCCATGCCGGTGTTCCGTCCTCTGATTGGTTTTGACAAGGTTGACATCGTAAATGTCTCCAAAAAAATCGAGACCTATGAGACGTCCATTCTTCCTTATGAAGACTGCTGTACGGTTTTCACACCCAGGCATCCGGTGACCCATCCCCGGCTGGAAAAAATTCTGGAATCGGAAAAACGAATCAACGGGGAAGAGCTGATACAGGAAGCAGTTGCCAATATTGAAGTGATCGGGATCCAGCCGGACCGGAACCGGTTCTAACCTCTTCCCTCCTGCGAATAGAATGGATATATAGCAGGAGGTGTATGGAGGTGCGGATTATGCCCAAAAAGATACGGCCGGGAAAAATACCTGCGGTCTTTTATATCCTTGCCATCTTCCTTTTTTATTGGGGGCTGGATTTACCAGCCCCCCGGACGGATATTTTGTTTCCTGTCGGAAAGCCGGCGCTTCCCGCGGGGGAATCTGCTGTGGCAGAGCCGGAGGCGGCGGAGGGGAAGGTGGAAGATCCATATGATATATGGATTGATTTAACGCAGTCCACACTTTATCTTTTTGAAAACAATAAACTGATCAAAAAATACCCGGTTGCCCAGGGAAAATCAGGTACTCCGTCCCCCATCGGGACCTGGTATATTACCAGCAAGGCGCGGCATTGGGGGACAGGATTCGGCACCCGTTGGATGGGATTGAATGTGCCATGGGGGATTTACGGCATCCATGGTACAAACAAACCGGGTTCCATCGGCTACCGGGCTTCCCACGGATGCTTCCGGATGAGGAACAGGGATGTGGAAGAGCTGTACAGCATCGTGCCGTTCCAAACCCGTGTCGTCGTATATGGAGGCCCTTACGGCAATATGGGAAGCTCCTTTGACCGGCTGGAGCCGGGGGATCGGAAGTCTCAGGTAGTCGAAGTGCAGCTGCGTCTGGAGAAGCTGGGCTATTATAAAGGGTCCATTGATGGGATTTATGGAGAAGGATTGAAGGCTGCGCTGTTGAAGTTTAAAAAAGACCATAACATGCCGCTGTCCCACTATGTGGATAGGGAAACCTATCAGGCACTGGGCATACTGGCTTTTGAATAAAATCCAACGGAAATAGTATTCGATGAAAGAGATGAAAAATCGATCGTAATGCACAGAACAAAAAGCAGATCAAATGAAAAAACAAATGCCATGAGAATTCTGGATACCCTGAAGATCCGCTACCAAAGCCACTGTTATGCAGATACCGATGCAGTCAGCGGCATGGAAATTGTGAAGGCCTTGAACCAGGATCCCGATCGGGTGTTCAAGACTCTGGTTACCGTCGGGAAATCGGGAAATCACTATGTTTTCATGATTCCGGCAGCAAAGGAACTGGACCTGAAAAAGGCTGCAGAATGTGTGGGGGAAAAATCGGTCCGGATGATCAAATCCAGGGACCTGCTGCCGGTTACCGGCTATATACATGGAGGATGTTCCCCCATTGGCATGAAGAAAAAGTTTCCGACAGCCATCCACGGGACGGCTGCCAACTTTGATACTGTTTTTTTCAGTGCCGGAAAGATTGGGTATCAGGTGGAAATGAGCCTGAATGATCTGAGAAAAGTAATGGAAATCCGCCTGGCAGATCTTATCTGAGCCTGGAAAACAGGATTGAATTTGCGAATTTGACAATTTTGTAATCAAGTGTTATTATATACTAAACGTTGCAGTGCGAAAGGATTAACTCAGCGTGAAATGTATCCTGGAGTGTCAGGAATGAAACCAGCCGTGTCAGGCAGTTTACAAAAATACCTGAGCAAAAGGGGCTTTCCGGGTATATTTCCAATGAATAAGAATGGTTAATTGCAGGTAATCCTACTTGAACCGCTGAATCGCAAGAACGGGGAAACCGAACATGGGGTGAATCCCGGGTACCAGTCTGATGATATCCGGGTAGGGTCAATTCAATCGATCCGAATCCGTCAGCTAACCTCGTAAGCGTTGATAGAGAAGTGACAGGTTTACATGAAGCTTTTATTTTTATATCAAAAAGGCTGCAGAGACTTCTCGGCAGCCTTTTTCTGTTCATATGATTGTTTTTTGCCTATGTCTTTACTCTATTTGCTTACGGCGTTCCGTCTGCTCCTGCTGCACCCGACCGCATAATATCTTCCTGTGTACCCTGTGGCAGAGCGGGAAGAAAAATTCAGATGAATACTTTAATATTTTTTGGACAGCAAGACTTGTTTCAGCGTTTTTTGACCGGGTTGATCCATTTTTACATCCCGTGAGACATTGCACGAAATAAATGAAATATTTTATAGGGGGCTTCATTCGTGTACAAAAAAAGCCGTTTGCAAAAAGCAGTCATTCTATTTTTGCTTTTATGTACGGTACTGACAGGATGTACGTCACAAGAAAATCCTTCTTCATCAAACGGTTCTTCTGAAAAAGAGAACAAGGGGGTGAGAAAGGTCGTCGTCGGGACGGAAGGAACGTATCAGCCATTTAATTATAAGGATGAAAAGAATCAACTTACAGGATATGACATTGATGTGGTAAAGGAAATCGATAAGCGCCTGGACGATATGGAGTTTGACTATGTTGCCGCTCAGTGGGACAGTCTTTTTCTGGGATTGGAATCCAAAAAATACGATATGATCGCAGATCAGATTTCGAAGGATGAGGAAAGGGAAGGAAAATATTCTTTCCCGGACAACAGTTATTTTAACTCCGTCGCCAGCCTGATCGTCCGGGATGATAATGACATCATAAAGACCATGGATGATCTGAAAGGCAGGAAGGTAGGGGTATCGGTGGGGACTACCTTTGCCCAGATACTGGAGAAATATAATGAGGAACATGACAGTCCCATTTCCATTGAATACTATGAGGGCAATATTTCTTCCGTGCTGCAGGATATTGAAGCCGGCCGGCTGGACGCAACCATCAATGACAAAGTCATTGCAAAGGAACATATCAAGGAGCTTGGATTGAAGCTGAAGACGACCGGGGAACCGGTTACAACCGTTCCGTCCTATTTTGTATTCCGGAAGGGAAGCGATTCGGAGGAGCTGCAGTCCGAAGTGGATGAAGCGTTATCGGAAATGAGGTCCGACGGAACCTTGTCGGAAATCTCCGTTAAATGGTTCGGGGAGGACTTTACAGCAGTGGAGGAGCAGGATCAACAACAAGCCGGAGAAGGAAAGAAGGAAAGTGTGAGTGAATTACTGGATATAAAGTATATGGTAAAATCCTTTCCGGAAATACTTCGCTACGCTCCTGTTACCCTGATGATAGCGCTTGTTTCCATGCTTGTTGGTCTGATTATTGGTCTGATCACGGCACTGGTCAAGATCTACCGTGTTCCGGTGCTGAAATGGATCGCATCCTTTTATGTTTCCTTTGTCCGGGGGACTCCGTTGCTGGTGCAGATGTATCTGTCCTATTATGGAATTCCGAAGATACTGGGATTTATGCAAAGCCATTATCAGTGGAATGCTGATGTGAGCAATATTCCTGCCATCGTTTTTGTATATATTTCATTTTCCCTGAATACCGGAGCCTATCTTTCCGAAACGATTCGTTCCGCGATTCAGGCCGTGGACAAAGGCCAGCTGGAAGCCGCCTATTCCGTTGGAATGAGCCGGTTTCAGGGAATGGTCCGCATTGTGTTTCCACAGGCATTGACCATCGCATTACCCAATTTTGGAAATTCCTTTATCAGTTTACTGAAGGATACTTCTCTGGCCTTCATCATCGCTGTGGTGGATATTATGGGCCAGGCCAAAATCGTCGGCGCGAGAAGTTTACGGTTTTTTGAAGTCTATATTGACTCGGCAATTATTTACTGGCTGATCTGTCTGGTGGTAGGAAAGGGAGTTTCCGTTATGGAGAAAAGAGCGAATAAATATGAAGGAGGAATGGCAGCATGATCGAAATAAATAATATGCACAAGTCTTTTTATAAAAACGAAGTTCTGAAGGGAATTGGATTTCATATCAAAAAAGGGGAAGTTTATGTCATCCTCGGGCCCAGCGGTTCCGGAAAATCCACCTTGCTGCGCTGCATCAATTTTTTGGAAAAGCCGGACAAAGGAAGAATTCAAATCGGCGGGCTCACGGTGGAAGTCGGCAAAACGAATCGAAAACAGATTACTGAGCTTCGAAAAAGAACGGCAATGGTATTCCAGCACTATAACCTGTTCCGCAATAAGACATCGGTGGAAAATGTGATGGAAGGGCTGGTTACTGCTCAAAAAATGGATAAAAAGGAAGCCTATGAGAAGAGCGTATCCTACCTGGAAAAGGTCGGACTGGAGGACAGACTGAACTACTACCCCTGCCAGCTGTCCGGCGGACAGCAGCAAAGGGTGGGAATTGCACGGGCAATGGCACTGGATCCGGGTGTGATTATGTTTGATGAGCCCACTTCCGCGCTGGATCCGGAATTGGTCGGAGAGGTTCTGGATGTCATGAAATCCGTTGCCCGGGATGGGCGTACCATGATCGTAGTTACTCACGAAATTGAATTTGCAAAGGAAGTGGCAAGCCATGTCCTGTTCATGGACGGCGGAGTGATCGTGGAGGAGGGACGGCCTTCCGAAGTGATCGATCATCCGCAGGAGGACCGGACAAAGCAGTTTTTGAGCCGCGTAACCCACGATAAGCTGCGGATGGTGCAATAACCATGATGGTAACACGGAATAACGCAAAAAGGGTTTGATTCCCGCAGGAAAAATGGATATAATGACATGACAGGAAGATGACTTGGGGGAATGAGGGGATGCCATCATGAATATCGATCAATTGGTGGATCAGATACGCAGTAATCCGGCTGTTATGAAGAACGTTACCGGGTGGAAGGAGATTCCGCCCAGGGAAGCAACCTATGGTCCCTTTCCCGGGGGCCTGCAGCCGGAATTACTGGAGGTTCTGAAGAAGAGAGGGATCCATCAGCTGTACTCTCATCAATCCAGGGCGATCGACCTGGTGCTGCAGGGAAAGAATGTCGTGGTGGTTACCCCTACGGCGTCCGGGAAAACCCTTTGCTATAACCTCCCTGTCGTCAATGGGATCTTGCAGAATGACGATACCAGGGCGTTGTATTTGTTTCCCACAAAAGCACTTTCCCAGGATCAGGTCAGTGAACTGCACGGGATGCTGGATATGCTGGATCATCCCATCAAAACCTATACTTATGACGGGGATACCCCTGTCGGTGCACGGAAGGCCATCCGGCAGGCAGGGCACATTGTCGTAACCAATCCCGATATGCTTCATACCGGGATCATGCCTCATCACACCAAGTGGGTAAAGCTGTTTGAAAATCTGAAGTATATTGTCATTGATGAAATCCATTCCTATCGCGGCGTATTTGGGAGCCACATGGCCAATGTTCTTCGTCGCCTGAACCGCATCTGCCGTTTTTATGGCTCACATCCCCGATATATCTGCTGCTCTGCCACCATAGCCAATCCAAAGGAACTGACGGAGAGGATCATCGGACAGGAAGCAGAACTGGTGGAGGAGAACGGTGCGCCTTCCGGCAGGAAGCATCTGATTTTTTACAATCCTCCGGTCGTGAACAGGCAGCTGGGTATCCGCAGAAGCTCTCTTCTGGAAACGCGGAATCTTGCAGCTGATTTTCTGAAAAATGGTATACAGACCATTGTTTTTACGAGGAGCCGCTTGTCCGTGGAAGTATTGGTGACGTATCTGAAGAAGCTGGTACGGGACAAGCCCGGTTCGTCCAGCCGCATCCGCGGATATCGCAGCGGTTATCTGCCGAAGGAACGACGGGAGATTGAGCAGGGTCTTCGTGCCGGCCGGATACTGGGAGTGGTCAGCACCAATGCGCTGGAGCTGGGGATCGATATCGGAAGACTTCAGGTATGCATTATGTGCGGTTATCCCGGCACCATAGCCAGCAGTTGGCAGCAAGCCGGACGTGCGGGGCGCAGAAGCGATACTTCCGTTGCCCTGATGGTTGCCTCCGGCAATCCCCTGGATCAGTACATCATCCGGCATCCGGAGTTCTTTCTGGAGTCCAGCCCGGAGCATGGGCTCATCAATCCGGATAACCTGTATATCCTGATGTCCCATATCAAGTGTGCTGCCTTTGAGCTGCCGTTCGAAGATGGGGAGACCTTTGGAACGGACACGCTGGATCCCATTCTCGCTTATCTGGAGGAGGAAAAGGTGCTTCACCATGTAGGCGGCCGGTGGCATTGGGTGGCCGATCAATTCCCTGCCAATGCCGTAAGCCTCCGCAGTGCTGCCGATGAAAATTTTGTTATTATTGATATCACGCAGCCAAAACGCCGGGTCATCGGGGAGATGGACCGGTTCAGTGCGCCTCAGCTGCTTCATGAAGAGGCGATCTATCTTCATGAAGGAACGCAGTATCAGGTGGAAAAGCTGGACTTTGAGGAGAAAAAAGCCTATGTCCGGAAGGTGGATGTGGATTATTATACCGATGCCAACCTGGCTGTTACCCTGAAGGTGCTGGATGTCTTTCAATCTGAGGAGGATGGAAAGACAGGCAGAAACTACGGAGATGTCATGGTGACTTCCCTGGTGACCATGTTCAAGAAGATCAAATTTGATACCCATGAAAACCTGGGATGGGGACCGGTGCGGCTGCCCGAACTGGAACTGCAGACAACGGCCTATTGGGCAACATGGAATGAGATTCCTGCCGGGATCAAAAGCCAGGATGATCTGCAGAATGCACTGATGGGCATTGCCAATGTGCTGGGTCAGATTGCGCCGCTTTATCTTATGTGCGATCCCGGTGATATTCATGTGATTTATCATGTAAAGTCCCCTTTTACGAAAAAGCCTACTATCTATATTTATGACAGCTGTCCCGGAGGAATCGGCTTCAGCAAACGGCTGTATGAAATGCATCTGGAGCTGTTCCGGAAGGCCTGTGAAGTTCTGACCGGCTGCGGATGCGAAAATGGCTGTCCCGCATGCATCGGACCTGCTGCTGAAGTAACGACAAACGGCAAGGCACTGGCATTGGCAATATTGGAGGGGATCCTGGATGATAGCCGGGATTCCAATATGCTATGATTTCATAACAGATATCATGGATGATATAAGGTATCACAGGAGGGCGAAATATGTCACGGAAAAAGGGTACAATCATTGAGTATCGAAGTTACGATTTGCACCCAAATTTTCCAGTGATGCTTCTAGGGAGTGGTTGGCATGATAAAAGGCATAGGAATTGATACCACAAATATAAGAGAAATAAGACGATATTTGAGGTCGGATACATTGTCCGATGCATTTATCAGGCACACATTCACACAGGCAGAGAGAGAGTCTGCCAAAGAACGTCCTCATCTTGAGGAATATTTTGCTACCCGCTTTGCGGCAAAGGAAGCTGTATTCAAGGCGATTGCACATCTGCTGCCGGACAAAATCTTTGATCTGCGCATTGTTGAAACCCTGAGCCATGATGATGGCAGCCCGTTTATAAGCCCAAATGCTGAACTTCGAGCTTTACTTAAGCTTGCAGAAGTGGATACTCTGCACATCTCCATAACCACGCAGGACGATTTCGCAACTGCTTTTGTAATTGCTGAGGGATAAGCCATGCTCATGATGTTGTGGTACGGGCAGGCAGAAAGATACCGACTGTTGGCTGGTGTGGGGGATTGCTCCGCAGGCAGAATTACCAGAGGTTTATTGATCGGTACTGGATAAAATCGAGGGTGATTTCATAGAAGGCCTGTCCGACGAATATACTGCCATTTCTCGAATCAGTACTGGTGTACTGCGCAGCGCTTATCGCCAAGGGTTTTCCTTCGACTGATATCTGAAATTTATATCACAAAACAGCAAAAATGAATAAAGGAAACATAGTGGGCAGAGCTCTGGCCAATCAATAATGCCGGGGCTCTGCCCGTTTTTTTGGTTGCTGTGATTTGACAAAAGAATTTGATTCTGAAAGGAGGAATGGATATAATTG
>DAINCI010000012.1:0-29039 GCA_036732425.1 Bacillota bacterium | reverse complement strand
TGCTCCCAAACGCCGCTCTGTTTCAGCAGCAAGTAAGATTATAATATATCCGGGCAGAGAAGTCAACCACTTGTTGTCAAAATTTCGTAAAATAATTTCCTGTCAACCGGTATATACTTTTCACCAATTCTCCCTGTCCACTCACCATTCCTCCATGTCCACCAGTATTTCTGCCAGGCTGTGAAGAAAATACCGGTTCTCCTCCATCCGGCCGATCGTTACCCGCAGACAATCCTTCAATATCGGATCCCCGGTAAACCGTCTTACCAGAATGCCCTTTTTCAGCAGGCGCTGGTAAACCAAAGCACCGTTTTTCACCCTGACCAGGATGAAATTTGCCCTGGTGGGATAGGGATGAACTCCCCGGAGCCCATCCAATGCCTGAAAAAGCCACTCCCTGGCATCCCGGATCTCCCGTACCTGTTTCTCCCGATCCTCCCTGCACTGCCATATGAGCTCCGCAGCCCGTTGGGAAAAGCAGTTGACATTGAACACAGGCTTTACTTTTTGAATCTCATATGCCAGGTTTTTGTCGCATGCCAGATATCCGACCCGCAGTCCTGCAATCCCCATGGCATGGGAAAAGGTTCGCAGAACCACCAGATTGGGATATTGATCAATGAGTGGAATCACGGACTCTCCGCAGAACTCACAATAAGCCTCATCCACCACCACAATCCCGTCAAAGCTCCGGACCAGCTTCTGAATATCCGGAATCGGCATGGTATTTCCGGTCGGATTATTGGGAGAACCGATATAAATCACTTTCGGCTCATATTCCTGTATCGACTGCTCCATCTCTCCCAAATCATAGCAGAACTCCTCATCCAGCGGATATTCCGCCGCAATGCCTCCTGCAATCCGCGTACATTGGGAGTACACAGGAAAAGAAGGGGAAGGAGACAGCACTGCATCCCCCCAGTCCACAAAGGCATTGGTAATCATCCGGATCAACTCATCCGACCCATTGCCAATCAGGATACTGTCCCGGCTGATCTTCAGATCCTCTGCCAGCTTCTCACGCAGGGAATCTGCATCCGGATCGGGATATCGATGATAGTTGTTTCCTTCGAGCAGCTCAGAAGCCAGCTGTGCCCGTATTTCCAAAGGGATTGGGAAAGGGGTTTCATTGACATCCATTTTCAGGGAAAACTCTCCCCTGACAGGACGATAAGGTTTCAACGATCGGAGATCTTCACGCAGATATTCCTTCATTCTTCCGCCTCTCTTCCCATGAACCGTATTGAAGCAAAGAAAACAGAAAAAACAGAATTATGTCCTATCCTGTATTATTCTGCATGGATACGGCTGTTTCCTTCCAGTCCGTGAAATATGTTCTGCGCAGTTGACTTACCCAGGCGGGGATACTACAATACGGTTTGGGATCGCTGAAACCATGCGCCCGAAAATAAATATAGATCCGAAAATAAATATAGAATGAAGGGGACTCGTTTTGCTCGATTATCATATGCATACGTTCTTTTCTCCGGATGGGAAAATGACCATGGAAGAAGCATGTAAAAAAGCCGTGTCCGTGGGGCTGAAAGAAATTGCCTTTACGGATCATATGGACATGGACCTGCCGGACAACAAAAACGCCTTCCAAATCAAGGATATGGATCAATATATCCAATCCATTGCATCCGTTCGGGAAAAATACAAGGGAAAGCTCTCCATAAAAACCGGCATAGAGATCGGCCTTCAGGACTGGACTCTGAAAGATGCCGCATTGCTTGTCAGGAAATATCCCTTTGACTTTGTCATTGCCTCGGTCCACCTGGTGGACGGGCTGGATCCTGCCCGGTCGGAATACTATGAGAATCGGGACAAGATAAAAAGTTATACCGATTACTATCAGAAGATTTACGATCTTCTTCGCCAATATGACGATTACTGCGTTCTGGGACATCTGGACTACGTAAGGCGCTATATGCCTTATCCCTACACCCCGGGAGATCATAAAATCGGCATGGAAATCGTAGAATCCATTTTTAAACTGCTGGTGGAAAGAGGCAAAGGCCTGGAATTGAATACAGCAGGTTACAAACACAGCTCGAAGCAGCCTCATCCGCATCCCGACATTTTAAAATGGTACCGGGATCTGGGAGGAGAGATCGTCACCATCGGATCCGATGCCCATACCGTGAAGTATGTGGGATACGAAAACAAGAGGGCACTGGAATGGCTGAAACAGGCCGGATTTGAATACGTAACAATCTTTACCGACAGGCAGCCGAAGTTTGTAAAAATATAAAGCAGGCATTCATCCGATAAAAAATGAAATCTGCAGAAGCACTGTCAAATACATCCAAACGTTGCCGGAAGCAGGTATTGCAGGCATCCAGACGCAATCAACCGGATACCACGCAGTTTCCGTGATACCCGGTTGATGTTTTCATCAAATTCTATCTTTCAACCCTGCCCTGGGTCAGATCAAAGGACGGTCCGGAAATCGGGAAGCCATCATCAGGCGTTCTCCTTTTCGACTATTTCCTTTGCCTTTTTTACAATATTCTCCACAGTAAAGCCGAATTCTTCAAACAGAATGTTATATTTGCCGGATGCTCCAAAGTGATCTATAGCAATGACATCTCCGTCCAGTCCGGTATATTTCTGCCAGCCAAAGGAAGTCCCTGCTTCCACAGCAAGTCTGGCCCGTACCCCTTTCGGCAGTACACTTTCCTTATAGTCTGCCGTCTGTTCTTCAAATATCTCCCAGGAAGGCATGCTGACGACACGGGCATTGATTCCCTGCTCTTTCAGAACCTTCTGTGCCTGCACAATCAACTGTACTTCGGAACCGGAAGCCATCAGTATCATATCCGGTATTTCCTTTTCGGAATCCTTCAGGATATAGGCGCCCTTCAGTGCACCCTTGCCTGAACCATCCAGCAGGGGCAGGTTCTGACGGGTCAGCGCCAAAGCAGTGGGGCCGTCGGTCCGGGACAGTGCGGATACATAAGCTGCTGCAGTTTCCCTGGAATCTGCGGGACGGATCACCGTAAAATTCGGAATGCTGCGCAGGGAAGCCAGCTGCTCGATAGGTTCATGGGTAGGCCCGTCCTCTCCCACTCCGATGCTGTCATGAGTCAGAACATAAAGTACCGGCAGCTTCATCATGGCAGACAACCGCATGGCGCCTTTCATGTAGTCACTGAATACAAAGAAAGTGGCAACATAGACGGTTAACCCGCCGTGAGCGGTCATGCCGTTGGCAATGGCTGCCATTGCGTGCTCCCGGACGCCGAAATGCAGATTGGAACCGGCGTAATCCAGGGCAGAGAAATCCCCCATCTTTTTTATTTCCGTCTTGTTGGAAGGAGCAAGATCTGCGGAACCACCGATCAGATTGGGAACCTTTTTGATCAGACGATTGAGAATCTCTCCGGAGGCAGAACGGGTAGCCGTATCTCCTTCAAAATGCCAGAACTCCCCGTCATGGAGCAGATCCTCCGTCCGGCAGGGCTGATGCCAGGCATCCCACCGGGCAGCCAGATCCGGGTAGTGCTCCTGATAGGAATCCCACAGTTCGTTCCAATCGTCTTCCGCCTTTTGCCCCTGAGCCGCAAGTTCCTTCATATGGTCCCTTATCTCATTCGGTACATAAAAAGATTTATCCGGGAAATAATGCAGAAATTCCTTGGCAGCCTGAACATTCTCTGCACCGAGGGGCGCGCCGTGGGCAGCAGCAGTACCCTGCTTTGCAGGCGCTCCATACCCAATCACGGTACGTACGATAATCATGCTGGGCTTTTCCGTCTCCTGTCTGGCTTTCTTCAGCGCTGCCTCAATGGCATCCGTATCGTTTCCGTCCTCCACCCGCAGCACCTGCCATCCATATGCTTCATAACGCTTGCCCACATCCTCCGTAAAAGCGATGTCCGTGCTTCCCTCAATGCTGATGGAATTGGAATCATACAGAAGAATCAGTTTTCCAAGCTTCAGGGTACCGGCCAGGGAAGAGGCTTCCCCGGAAATACCCTCCATCAGGCAGCCGTCCCCACACAAGGCATAGGTGTAATGGTTTACGATCTCATATCCGGGTCGGTTGAACTTCGCCGCCAAATGGGCTTCCGCCATTGCCATGCCCACTGCATTGGCGATCCCCTGTCCCAATGGTCCCGTGGTCACCTCCACTCCGGCTGTATGGCCGTATTCCGGATGTCCGGGAGTCCTGCTTCCCCATTGCCGGAAATTCTTCAGATCCTCCATTGTCAGACCGTATCCAAATAAATGAAGGAGGGAATAAAGCATCATGGATCCATGCCCTGCGGAAAGAACGAACCGATCCCGGTCTGCCCACGATGGATCTTTTGGATTATGTTTCAAAACCTTTGCCCAGAGGGTATAAGCCATGGGTGCCGATCCCATCGGCAGTCCCGGATGGCCGGACTTTGCCTTTTCCACTGCTTCTGCCGATAGAATACGTATGGAATTGATGCATAGCTGGTCAATCTTATTCATCCATTCATCCTCCTGTTTATTTCCTGTCGATAATTTTGCAATCATTCCTATTATATTCTATTGAGCAGCGATATTCAAATTATAAATGAATCATGGAATCCTAACAGAGACGGACTATATAAACTGTTTATGGCTCTCCAACATTGTGATACCATCATAAATGAATTGCGATCCCGACAGAGATGGATTCCGTGAATCAGCCGCCTGCATTGCCCATATAGCGGCATAAACGCCGCTTTTTGCCAGCAGATCCGGATGCGTCCCCTCTTATATAATCCTTCCGTCTTCCATTACAATGATCCGGTTGGCATATTGAGCTGCCGCCTAAAACTCATATTGGAGAGCATCTCTTCTCATCTATCTTATGGATGCTCTCCAACAGCAATTCATCATTCTCCTTGAATTATGTTTCATCCAACAGCCAGGTGTGTGCCGGATCGTATATACGATCTGTCCATGGATTTCCTTTCAGATGACGGATCATCCAGACATAATACATCGGGTAACCAGGTGCATTCACCTGTGGATGGGTCAGGCCACCGGGGATCGCACAAAAGCTCCCATCCCTTATCTTATTGACATCGTTCCCTATAAAACAGGCGCCAAAGCCCTGTGGCTTTTCAAAGCGATAGTAATACACTTCCGGCTGCGGATGCTGATGAGGCGGATAGCTTGACCAGCCTCCCTGCGGAACAATGATCTCCCCCATCACCATATTGGAATAAGGCGCCGTGTGATAATCGAAAAAAGTTCGAACAGTTCGCTGCGCTTTTCCTTCAAACTGATTTTCTCCAAAAGTTTCTTCCACACAATTTTCAGGAGTGTAGAATTTGCTTTTGAACGCTTTGGAATTCTCAGTACTCTGAACCAAAATCTCACTGGATTGGATTGCAGTCACTGTAATTTTAGTATCCCTGCAGGCATGCAGACAAAATGCATCATCTGTTATAAAACTTCTGCGTAAAACGGAAGCCTTGTTTTTCAGCCAGGAATAGGAGATTGCTCCCTGTACCAGCAAAACAGCTATTTCTTCCGAATTTGAGGTGAAAGACAGAGCCTGTCCCTTAGCCATCTGATATACCGTAATATTCATCATTGTATTTGAAAAGGACCCTTTGGCACGGGTTAATATTTTCTTGCCTGTCCGGTCAAATTCCGGGTAATCAAAAATTTTCATAACGCTCCTCCTGAACCTCTCCCTTCTAAACCGAAAGAAAGGTTTTATATTATAGCTTGTTCACATAAACGTGCTGTACTTTCCCATATTTGACGAACCTCATCTACAGTTTGCGTTATTCCGCAATTTTTTACATTACAAAATCGTCTTGTCATAACATCCAGCCCATATCTAGGTAAATCAATATAGGGACTATCCACTGCTACAGAACCACTTAGGCCAAAATGGTGCAGGCTGTAGAATTGATTAGGCAAATTACATTTAACCTGTGCATATGCATCATAAGTATCCAGTCCGGCACTTTGCACAAGACACAGAAAAGGTTGTTTTAAGGCAATAATAAGTGCTCGAATTATTTCAGCACTTTTGTTTTGCTTCTCCGCCAACTGTTCCAGGGGACGTGCAAGACCCAGTTCCCATAAACCACTTCCTGGTAAAACTTCACCCTCTGATTGAACCTTGTCAAGATACTTGTCAATACGTTGATCCACGGCCTTAACAGCTCTATCAATGGGTTCAGAAACTGAAGCAGCAACATTATTTACCCAGGCGTTTGCAAGGATTACTGCTGTTTTTTGACCATCTTTCAAATTATTAAGTTCTTTAGCTACATCACCAGCTTTTTCTTTTGCCAGAAGAAATGCAGCATTGGAATAAGCTGGTCCATATGATATTGCAGCATTTTCAGCAAGTAATGTGAGCTGTCCAGAAAAATCATTTGACCTGATATGAGGCTGTAATATAAAATCAAACATGTCTATTCCTCCTCCGGTTCAACATTTTGAGTTCGCAACACCTTTTGTATCTTCGTCACGTTCAATTTCCTTGGCTGAATATCCAAATCAATACATTTGGCAGCTGCAACACCCATAGCATGACCCATGTTGACACAAATGGGCATTACGCGATAGCTGGAATGAGCCAGATGATCCCCACTGATATTACGTCCATTCAACAATAGACCATCAATCTTTTTTGGAATAAAGCACCTATAAGGAATGGTGTATGTTCTTGTCTGATGAAATCCTTTATAAACTCCTGCTGCGTCCAATCCAGACCCTTTCACATTGTGCATGTCAAAGAAAAAGTGACTTCTGGTTACTACCCAATCATCAAATTTCGTAGCTCTTTTAATATCCTGACTTGTGAGCTGATAATCGCCGATGAATCTTCGGGTTTCCCGCACTCCGACAGAGCTGGCAGAATCAATCACATAGCACATTTCGTAACCCGGAACATAATCACGCAAAAACTGTACAATTGGTTCTATTTGACCTCGTAGCTGATATTCTGCTTGACTCAGCTGATGAACATCGGTACCATCCACATCGATCATATTGGTCATATTGACAGTGGTAAGACCGGGGATCGAAGAAGGATAAAGCAGTACATGACCTGCCGGGGAGGGCAGCTTCTCCTGTGCTAAGGTCTGCAAGTCGCCCTCAGGCAACCTTACGGTGTCCTCAAAGCCCCAGAAGAACATTGCCCGATCCATATCCACACCAGCTACTTTAAACATAATAGTGACTGGCTGCATACGACCATCCTCACGACCTTTTTCAAAGGGTACACCAGACTTGAACGCAATATCCCCATCACCGGTGGAATCAATTATGATTTTGGAAATGTATACTTCCGGCCCGGATTTACTTTCGCATACCACACCACTCAGCCGACTTCCATCCATTACAACATCAGTAATCATACTTTGTAACTGAACGGAAACTTTAGCCTCACGAAGCATATCCAGCATTAAAAATTTCACCTTTTCAGGGTTAATCACTTCCGGAGATTCACAGTCCCGGGCTTTTTGACGAAGCTCAGCAAAGATTCCTCCTTCCTGGTAGCCTGTCCAATGACTCATTAACCCGTTGGTTGCCATCCCGCCAATGCTGCCACTTTGTTCAATAAGCAGCGTTTTTTTACCCATACGGGCTGCCGACAGTGCAGCTCCAAAACCCGCCGGACCTCCACCAGCCACTAACACGTCTACGTGATCCCTGATGGGGATCTTACGTACAGATTGTTCGTAATACTCCATGATTTGCCTCCCTTTTACTCTAACCTTCAGACCAGGTATAAAAATTTATGCTATACCTGAAACACAGTCGTGCCAAGCGTTTCAAGACTAGCTTTATCTATGCGCCGACATATTGCACTCATCCTTTTATAGCTCCCTCAGTAAGACCAGTAATAAAATATTTTTGCAGAAAGAGAAACAGTAAAACGATTGGTATTGAAGATAAAACAGCTGATGGCATTACCAGCTCCCATGGAATGGTGCCACCTGCACGTTGAAATGTGGCAATTCCTACTGGCAATGTACGCATGGCATTGTTTTTTGTAACCAGGCTGGGCCACATATAATCCCCCCACACCCACATGAACTTAAGTACCACAGAAGTACCAAGAGCTGGAATTGAGTTGGGTAGAATAATGTGCCACAGAACTGAAATGCGACTACATCCGTCGATTATGGCTGCTTCGTCCAAAGCTTTCGGAATCTGCATAAAGCTCTGCCGCAAAAAGAAAATGATAAATGGACTGATGGCTACAGGCAGAATCAAACCCTTATAGGTATCAATCCAATCTAATTTGACCATCATCAGATATAGAGGTACCACTGTGACCTGCACAGGAATAATCTGAGCACTAATCACGAGAACATTCATTAGCTTTTTCCCTGGGTATTCCAATCGCTGCAATGCATAAGCCGACAACGTATCCACTACCAAATTAAGTAGAATAGCCACTACGGCCACAACAACTGAATTCAGGAACCAACGCGGCAACTCATATTGTGTCATTACCTCGATATAGTTTTCAATGGTAAACGGATTGGGAAGAAAATGAAAGTCCAACGATACAATGGAAGAATAAGGCTCAAGAGAGCTTTTTAACATAATACCAAAGGGCATCAGAGCAAACAGGGCAATCAGGACATACAACAATAACAAAGCGAGAGTCAATATGTTTTTTTTGCCTGCATTATTCATCGATTGCACCATCCCTTCCTATGTAATTTTTCACCATGGTTACAAGAAATACCATTACAAACAAAACTACCGAAGCAGCAGAAGCAAGCCCAACTGAATCAAAGACCTTTGTATAGATATAGGTGACCAGTGTGGTGGTGGAGTTACCAGGCCCACCGTTGGTCATCACCCAAATATGATCAAATGCCTTGAAAGAATTGATGAGCAGGATCGTGGTAGTAAAAAACATGATGGGCCGCAGCATAGGCATAGTAATTCTACGAAAAGATTGCCACCAATTTGCTCCCTCCACAGAAGCTGCTTCATACAATTCTGCCGGAATCTTTTGAAGTCCCCCTACTAGAATAATGGAATAGAGGCCAAATTCTTTCCATACATTAAATAGTATCACAGCAAGCATAGCAACCTTTGAATCAAATAACCACTTCGGCCCAGAGATACCAATTGCGGATAGAATTTGGTTGATGGCACCATACTGCGGCTCATACAACATCTTCCAAACCATGCCCATTACAGTCATAGGCACCACGACTGGTACAAAGATGATAGCACGCCAGATGCTGTTCACCCGACTCTGCTTCTGAAACAATAAGGCGCACCCCAGAGCTAAAATAAGAGTAGACACCATATTAATGATCGTGTACACGCAAGTGTTCAGCAGTGCTTTTTTAAAACTGGCATCTTTTACAAACATAAAACTAAAATTTGATAATCCAACAAACTTCTTTTCACCCACAAGGTTCCATTTAAACAGGCTGTACCAGGCAGAATTAATCATTGGTATCAACATAAAAACAAGCAATAATAGGATTGCAGGAAACAGAAGGGCATATGCACTTAACATTTCTTGCCTTTTTCGTTTGGACATGTTGCTTCTCTCCTTCAAAAACATAAGGAATAGCGTAGCTACTGCTTCCAGCTGGTAATAAAGCTACGCTATTATTTATGATATTGTCAGTTAATTACTTTATAGAGCTTGATCGATTTCGGTATCCAACTGTTTCAAAGCTTCTTGCGGAGTCATTTCTCCATTCAGTGCCGCAATGATCAGACGTTTCTGACCATCCCAGCGAGCGGTATAACCATAACGGGTTTGAATCATAAAGTCAGGGCTGCAGACATTGCCTTGATCAATTATGGGATTCCACAGTTCAGGAGCGCTATTAATGACTTTTTCGATTGCGGCCTTATCTCCGGCATCAATCTTGTTTAGGTCATAAGGCTGAATACCATAATATCCACCCATCCACTTGGCAACATTTCCTGGACCAGTAAAGCTCTTTACAAATTGTCCAGCTTCCTTGGGATGCTTGGTCTTGGCATTGACACACACCGCATGGCCATCCAAATGTCCACTATTCCCATTTTTGCCTGTAGGAAGCTGGGCAATTGCCCATTTCCCTTTCATATTAGCATCATCTACATATCCCTCCGTGGTAATGGGGCCTTGAGTAAAAGTGAACATTGCCACCTTACCCTCACGAAAGCCATTGTTGGCACTGGTACCCATTTTGCTGATATTTTCTTTATAGTAACTCGCCAGATATTCCAAGGCCTCCACAGCTTCCGGAGTATTTTCCGTTGACTTCATATTATCAAGATCCATCAGGTTTCCACCATTTTGTTGCAATAAGGTCTGCCATGTATAATTGATGGCATTTAACTGGTCATCGGCGCCTTTGTGCTGATAGCCCATTATTTTACCACCGGAATCTTCCGTAATCTTTTTTGCCATATCCTTCATCTCTTCCCATGTAGAGGGAGGTGCATCAAATCCATATTCTTTTAAAATATCGGTACGATAATACAAAATGTAGGTATCATACACTATAGGAGCTGCATACAACTCTCCGTCCACGCAACTGGCCTCGATTAAGGGACCATACATTTCTATATCATCAGCAGTATAACCAGCCTTTTTCAAAGGAAGCAATAGATCACCGTTTATATAGTCAGCAGTCAAACCGGCGCCTAAATAGAACACATCCGGACCACTGCCAGCAGCCACCCCCTGCTTGATCTGCTCACGGCCGGATGACCAATCCAACAAAGTCATATTAACGTTTACATCGGTACTATCAGTATTAAATTCATCCACCATATTTTGCATGATGCTTTCATCTGCCACAGGCAGCATCCAGAACTCTATTTTTACTTTATCGTTGGACTTTGCCTTAGTAGTATTGCCATTACTTTTTTTCGGAGCGCCAGCAGATTTTGTATTGCCTGAAGAACCTGAGCAAGCAGGCAGCGCCAGAAGTAACAGGGACATGGTCAAACATAAAAATAATCGCTTTTTCTTTTGCATGATTTTCTCTCCTTTTATAATAAAATGTTTTGAGCATCAAAACAACAAAGTAAGTGAAATAGTCATTGGTCCATAAAATGGCTTTTAATTTTGCATTTCTGTCAACGCAACCGGCCGATGTTCCTTAATGGATCGATTTGCCGCTTTGGCAATCAAAACTGCCTGAAGCCCATCCTCTATCGTAACCGGAACATCCGTATCATTCTGTACCGCATCCACAAATTCTTTTATTTCATTGGTATAAGCCTCCATATACCGTTCCAGGAAGAAATGAAGCGGCTTTTCAGCTGTAACTCCATGAACTGTGCTGATGACAGATCTGGAAGGCGAATCATTCCCGATTTCCACCTGGCCCATGGACCCAAAAACTTCTGCGCGTTGATCATAACCATAAACCGCTCTTCGGGAATTATCGATAACCGCCAAAGCTCCGTTCCTAAGTTTCAAACTCACGATAGCCGTGTCGACATCCCCTGCTTTCCCGATCTCCGGATCCACCAATACAGCTGCGTTGGCATAAACCTCCTCCACTTCACTGCCGGTAAGGTAACGAACCATGTCAAAATCATGAATTGTCATATCCATAAACATACCGCCTGATCCCTTTACATATGCAATCGGCGGAGCATCAGGATCCCGGGAGGTGATTTTTAACAAATGAACATCCCCAATCCGGCCATCCTGCGCAGCATTGCGTACTGCACGGAAATTATGGTCGAATCGTCTGTTGAAACCGACCTGATATTTTACATTCGAATTTTTCAATTCCTTCATAACCGCTTTGATCTCAGAAACATCCTGCGAAACGGGTTTTTCGCAAAATATATGTTTCCCGGCGTGGATCGCTTCTTTGGAAATTTTTGCATGCGTTTGAGTCGGAGAACAGATGGTGACTGCATCAATCGTTGGATTATTCAAAATCTCGTGGTAATCAATACATGCACAAATCCCCATATCCCTGGCCCATTTCTTCGAGTCTTCTGTCCATACCGGATCAGCAATGGCAGTAACACTCGCATCCTTTACATGATAGGCAATGCTTTCACAGTGTACTTTTCCAATACGTCCTGCTCCTATCACACCAATATTCATCATGATAATTCCCCCTGATCATCCTAGCTGGTCTTCAATTCATAGCGCAACCAGTTAATACAATTTTATAACATTTTATTAAAGCCTTGCATTCCCACAACAATATATTTCAAATTCCTGCCGCCCTGCGGATATAATCACGGGCCTTTTTGGCGTAAACAAACGGATTCGCTTTTGCTGGATCCTGCTCCGCTTCCACCAGAAGCCATCCCTCGTAATCGTGTTCCGAAAGAATCTGAAAGATAGGCTTGAAATCAATTGCGCCATCCCCTGGCACGGTAAAAGCACCAAGACGTACTGCCTGGAGAAAACTCAGTTTTTCCCTTCTGACCTGCTCCACCTTTTCAGGACGCACATCTTTTAAGTGAACATGCTTGATGCGATCCACATATTTCTTCAGTATGGCAATCTCATCTTCTCCGGAAAATGCCAAATGCCCGGAATCGAACAGCAAGCAGACCTTGTTTGGATCGGTTTCCTCCATGAGCCGGTCAATTTCCTCAGATGTCTGGACAACCGTCCCCATATGATGATGATAAACGAGTTTCATCCCCTTTTCATTGGCCAGATCTCCCAGCTTATTCAGCCCTGTCGTCAACATGTTCCATTCGTCGTCATTCATAATATATTTGCCTTCAAAAATTGGTATGTTCATTTTACCCTGGATACTGTGTCCCTGCTCCGATACAACAATTACCTTTGCGCCAAGTTCATGCAGAAAATCACGGTGTTTCAAAAAAGCCCTTTCGGTTTCCCCGTAAGGCTGAGTAGTGAGAAAAGCACTGAACCAGGCACTTGCGATACGCAAACCCCTGATTTCAAGATAGCCTTTCAGAACAGATGCATCATGCGGATATTTGTTGCCCACCTCTGTCCCGCGGAATCCCGCGAGAGCAGCTTCACTGATACACTGTTCAAAAGTGTTTTCCTTGCCAAGGTCCGGCATGTCATCGTTTGTCCAGGCAATGGGAGCAATACCCGGAAAAACTTTTTCCGCGTTGAACATTTCACTTCTCCTCCTCATTTCATGTATTTAATGACGAATTATTTGATTTTGTGAAATCGTAACCGGAATCAATAATCAATGAATATAAAAGCCCATTCAATATCTCCTGGCGGCTTTTCGATGACGCTCCTTTTGCTCGAACGCTTCTTTCTGTGCCTGACTTCCCGGGATGCCTGCAACGCCAACGTGCCACCAGGAACCGTAATCATGCGTCATTGTCTTGGGCAGAACCTTCAGATCAATCAATGTGGATACGGTTTGCTTTTTGCTTTCCGTCAGTGCAGCTTTCAATTCTTCCGGTGTGTGCACCGTATAGGCTTTCGCACCATAACCTGCAGCAACAGCGGCATAGCTTACAGGAAGAAAACTGCCCGTTTGTCCGGATGTTTCCGAATCACGGAAACGAAATTCTGTTCCCAGGTTTCCAATCCCGTTTGACATTTCCAAATTATTGATGCAGCCATTTGAGGCATTATCAAACAATAGAACGTTGATTTTTTGATGTTCCTGAATGGAAGTGACCAGTTCCGTATGCAGCATGAGAAAACTTCCATCGCCGCACATGGCGTAAACTTCCCGTTCCGGCTCCGCCAGCTTCACGCCAACTGCACCTGCAATTTCATAGCCCATGCAGGAATAGCCATATTCCATATGGTAGGAATCACGTACATCCGTCGTCCACATCCGCTGCAGATCGCCTGGCAGGCTGCCGGCAGCGCCAACGATAATTGCATCCGGATCCATCCACTTCCGTATGATGCAGATCGCAGCCGTTTGCGTCAGCCGGCCACCGGTCGTTTTCACAAAATCATCAATACTGGATGGATTCCGGGCTTCAATCATCGGCTTAAAATCTTTTCCATAGGAATAGGCTGCCAGCTTCTTCATTTCTTTCTTCCAGGCTGTTTTTGCATTGGAGATTTCGTCAACATATGCTGAACGATAACCCTTTTCCCTAAGAATCACAGCCAAGGCTTTCAGAGTTTCCCTTGCATCTCCGACGACCGGAATGGCATCCATTTTATAGGCATGAAACCTGGATACATTGATCGAAATGATTTTTACATTGGGGTTTTGAAACAGCCATTTGGAAGAGGTTGTAAAGTCGGAGAGACGGGAACCGACTGCCAGGACCAGGTCTGCGTCCCTTGCAATCGAATTTGCTGCAAGATTGCCGGTTGCTCCGATTCCACCAAGATTATATGGAGAACTGGAGGAACATGCACTCTTTCCCGCCTGTGTTTCGCAGAATGGCAGATGAAACAGTCTGCAAAATTCTTCCAATTCCTCCCCCGCTACCGAATATTTCACACCGCCGCCACAAATGACGACCGGCTTGCAGCTGGCAAGCAGGGCATCCGCTGCATCCTGAAGCTCTTCCGGAGCAGGAAGATGCCGGGGAATTCCGTATACCCGTTTCTGAAAGAAATAATCCGGATAATCATAGGTTTCGCCCTGAACGTCCTGCGGAATTGCCACACAAACTGCACCAGTTTCCGCTGGGTCGGTCAGGACACGCATGGCATTCAGCATGGCCGTCATAAGCTGCTCCGGGCGTTCCACTCTGTCCCAATATTTACAAACAGCTTTGAAAGCATCATTGGTTGTAGTCTGCAGGCTGTATGACTGCTCCACCTGCTGCAAAACGGGGTCCGGCTGTCGCGTGGCAAATGTGTCCCCCGGAAAAAGGAGCAGTGGGATGTTATTGACCGAGGCACAAGCGGCAGCGGTTACCATGTTTGTACCCCCAGGTCCAATGGAAGAGGAACATGCAATGATCTTTTTTCGATTGCTCTGCCTTGCAAAAGCAGTAGCGATGTGTGCCATACCCTGTTCATTTTTTCCCTGATAATATTTAAGCCCACCTGGATCTGCGTCCAATGCCTGCCCCAGGCCACACACATTTCCATGCCCGAAAATTGTAATAATTCCTTCTACAAACTTACTTTCCCTGCCATCCATACGGATGTACTGGTTATCAAGGAAACGTACCAGTGCCTGTGCCATCGTCATTTGAACTGTTCTCAAACTAAGCCCTCCCTTTCCTTGCCTTCCATATTGACCATATTGATCGGACAGCTTTCTTAATGATGCCTTTCTAATCCCTGGCGACCATTTCTCCGTATTTTTGTTTACAATCCTTTATGTAGTTCTGGATGGTGGCAACGTCCGGCATACTATCGGAACAGGAATGGCCGGCGATTAAAAGGGAAGCCGATGCGCTGCCAAATTCCAGGCAATCGATGATATCCCAGCCCTCCAGCAGTCCATACAGGAAAGCAGATGCATACCCGTCCCCACCTCCAAAACCCTTCAGCTTTTTTATTGGAAATGGCTTGATGGAAAAGCTTTGTCCATCGTTGGTATAGGCGGTGGAACCTTCCTTCCCATGCTTGATCACTACAATCTTTGCTCCACAGCCATGCCAATACGCAGCGCTTTCCTCATCCTTCATTCCCGGTCGGATTAATTGCTCTGCCAGGTCGTATTCCATCCGTGAACCCAGAATCACATCTGCCTGCCCTGCCATGATTCCGTAATATACACCAATTTCCTCCTTTGATTTCCAGTTGTATTCCCGATAATCGATGTCAAAAATCACGGGAGTATTCGCCTTTTTGGCAAGAAATACAGCTTTCAGGGCAGCTTCCCGTGAAGGACTTTCCGCTAACGCTGTACCGGAGATCAGAAGCGCCTTGCTCTGACGGATATACTCCTCATCGATATCATTCATGGAAAGCTGCAGATCCGCAATCTGGTTACGATACATCAAAATACTGCTTTCCTGTTCACTGAGGATCTCCGTAAACGTAAGTCCAAGCTTCTCACCATGCTCACAGCGATGGATGTGAGACGTGTCTATATGATCTTTCCTGAAATAATCGATTACATAATCTCCAAAACGATCGTCTGATACGCGGGCAAAAAAACCGCACTTTTTTCCAAGCCGGGAAAGACCAACTGCAATATTGGCAGGGGAACCTCCGAGATATTTCTTGAATGTGGTACTCTCAGCCAGCGTTCTGTTATAATCCAGTGGATTAAAATCAATGGCAACTCTCCCAAGCAGGACCATATCAAACTTCCGATCTGTATCAAACGGTATGTATTTCATCCTTTTCCCCTCCCTCAATTCTTAAAGATCTGTTCCAGCGAAATCTGATTGTTGAATATCAAAATAAGTTTCTTAACGGTTTCATAAACCTCATGTACCATTGCTTCGTTCAATCCAAAATAATTGTAATGTTCTTCGTCTTTAAAGTAATTTTCTGCTCCCCGCGTCGCAGCGTCAAAATTTGATGTCGCAATATTGATTTTTCGTACGCCATGATAAATGCATTTCCTGAAATCTACCGGATGGATTCCTGTCCCTCCATGCAGTACCAATGGAATATCTACTTTGTTATGTATCTCTTCAAGAACGCCGAACTGAAGTTTAGGATCGGAAACATAATGACCATGCGCATTCCCGATGGCAACTGCCAGTGCATCCACCCCGGTTTTCTGTACGAACTCCTGAGCAAGGTCCGGGTCGGTGCAGATAATTTTATCGTCTTCTTTTTCCCTGCTCTCTCCGATAGCGCCGAGTTCCCCCTCCATGGATACTCCGGCATCCCGGACCATTGTCGCTACGTGAGAGGTCAGTCTCACATTTTTGGAATATTCGTATCCGGATCCATCGAACATGATTGAAGAAAAGCCAAGGCTCAGTGCTTCCTGCACGGTTTCCTCCGTCTGCCCATGATCCAGTTGAACTGCGATGTCCACATGGGCATTTCGGGCAGCGCTTATCATCATGGGTCCCATCAAATATAACGGCGAATGCCGCAGACGACTCTGCGCGATCTGCAAAATGACAGGTGTATTCAATTCATTGGCGGCTGTCACCACAGCAAGTATCATCTCCATGTTTCCCACATTGAAAGCCCCGACTGCCTTGTCCTGCAGAGCAGCATCCTGAACCAATTGTTTCATGGAACTAATTGACATGTTAACACTTCTTTCTGTTAAGTGTTGATTAACTGTTGAAACTATATTAGCACTTTCTATAAATACTTTCAATAGTAATTTTATATATTTCCTAAATTATTATGATATTCAACATAATTAACAAGATATAGTACTATTATTTTGTTTAATATTGTGATATGGAAGTAAGGATATAAAACACTATAAAAATTATCATTCTGCATAGTTGGTGATGTTATATCATATACTGATCATATTAATATCATTATTTGCTGAATAATTATATTTGAGTTGAATAATCTGATTACATTCATTATAATTGGGAAAGAAAGTTCTATGACCTATATTACTTAAGTTGGGAGCCGGTGTACAATGCGATCAAAACGAATCGAAAAAATCCGAGATTATATTTACCTGAACAAAACTGTCACATTGGATAGGATCTGTGAACAGTTTGATATTTCAAAAAGCACATTACGCAGGGATCTTGAAGAGATCCTGCAATCAGGTGACATCAAGAAAATATATGGCGGGGTAACAGTACTGCCACAAAGACAGCTTATTTCTTTTAAAGAACGAAATATAGCGAATCCCGAAGCAAAGCGAAAAATTGCTTCCGCTGCTGCAGATCTGGTAAAGGAAGGTGATATTATCTTCCTGGACTCCGGCACCACAACACTGCCTGTCATTGATTTCATCACAAAGAAAAAAAGGGTCACCATATTAACCAATAACGTGGAAATCATCCTGCGGGCGATTCCGTATGAAAACATCAACATTATTTCCCTCTCAGGGACGCTCAGCCGAAAAACGCTTTCCTTTACCGGTGCAACTGCTGAACAGGTTTTACAGCACTATAACATCAGTAAGGCTTTTATGGCCACCACCGGGTTTTCCGTCTCCAATGGGGTTACCAACTCTTCCCCCGTGGAATCCGAGATCAAACGCACCGCGGTTCAGCGCAGCCAGCATGTCTATCTTCTGGCCGACAGCAGTAAATTCAACGCTGTTTCATTGGTTACGTACTGTGATTTAAACCAAATTGATCTGCTGATTACCGAAAAAGAACCCACCTCAGACATAAGGGACTATTTGGAACAGAACGGCAAACAGATTTTGATTGCGCAATAGTACCGCCCTGCAACCCTTGTCAAGTGGAATTCAATATATAGTCAATCATAGATAAGAGAGTGGATAACAGTTCTTCATAAATCAGCTGATAGTCAGCTGAGTCAGCTGATTTAAAAATGCATGGATAGATCTTTGATATTTTTGACTTGATTTTTATATATGTCGCAGCTATAATAAAAACAAGTCCACAATATATCCAATACATTGCCATACATATTAGAAATTTATGCCGCAATATGGTCAAAAAAGAAATAAGGATTGGAAAGGAGAATGCATACACCTGAACCTGAGAGTTTTTCCAAAACACAATTCGGAAACGTTAAGGAGGAATATATGAATATGGTCGAAAAAAAAGGATATTGCGTATATGGAGAGTGGAGAGAGTCCAAAAGCGATCAATATGTGGACATTACAGATTCCAGTACAGGAGAGATAATTGCTCAGGCACCCCGTTGTACACCAGAAGAGGTGGATGAGGCAATCGCATCGGCACAGGCAGCATTTCCGGAGTGGTCAGGGCTGTCACTTTCCAAAAGACAACAGTATATGTTTAAATGGAGGGACGTTCTTTATGCCCATAAAGAAGAGTTGGCAGAACTGTGTGCAAAAGAACTGGGAAAAAACATCAAAGAAGCCAGAGGGGATGTGCAAAAAGCAATTGAACCAACGGAAGAAGCGTGTGCACTTCCTGCAATGATCCAGGGAAATACGGCAATGCAGGTAACAACTTATTATGACTGCGCGACTTATCGTTTCCCATTGGGAGTAACCGCTGGTATTGTGCCTATGAATTTTCCTGCGATGATTCCCTGGGGATGGATGACTCCTCTTTCATTGGCATGTGGCAATACGGTTGTTCTGAAAGCAAGTTCTCAGACTCCATTGACTGCAATGAAGATAATGGATTTGTTTTATAAGGAGGCAGGCTTTCCGAAAGGCGTGGTAAACCTGATAACCTGCAGCAGAGTGGAAGCAGATATTCTTTTGACGGATGAACGTGTAAAAGCAGTGACATTTGTCGGCACAACAGGTGCAGGAAAGAAAATATATTCAAAAGCCGCTGCTCACGGAAAGCGCGTACAGGCACAGACAGAAGCAAAAAACCATGCCCTTGTATTGGAGGACTGTAATCTTGAGGCCACAGCAAATGCGGTTATAAATTCCACATATGGATGTGCAGGCATGAGATGCATGGCTCTTCCCGTTGTTTGTGTACAGGATAGCATAGCAGATGAATTCGCAGCACTGCTGAAGAAAAAAGCAGAAGAAATGAAGGTAGGATGTGCATATAAGGAAGATACGGACCTGGGCCCGGTAGTAAGTCAGGCACATAAAGATAAAATTTGCGGATGGATTCAAAAAGGTGTCGACGAGGGTGCCGAACTGGTTCTGGATGGACGCGATGTTGTTGTTCCGGGATATGAGAAAGGCTATTTTGTGGGGCCAACAATTCTGGATCATGTAAAGCCAGGAATGAGCGTGGGCGACCGTGAGATTTTTGGGCCTGTGACATGTATAAAACGTGTAAAAAATTATGAGGAAGGTATTAAAATAATGAATGCCAATCCATTCGCAAACGGATCAGGTATCTTTACGCAAAGTGGATATTACAGTCGAAGGTTTGTGATGGATACAGATGGCGGAATGGTAGGTATTAATGTTGGAATCCCGGTTCCAACAGCCTATTACCCATTCTCCGGAAATAAAGAATCCTTCTTTGGCGATCTTCATGTTCTTGGAAAAGACGGATATCACTTCTTTACAAGAGCAAAAACAGTTACAACACATTGGTTTGATGATGCCTCAGGCGCAAAAAAAGTAGATACATGGGAAGGCAGTGTGGAACGTTAGCCGGAAACCATATAGAGGGCTATCGCTGTCCTGATTCATTTGAGGACAGCCAGGCCCTTTTTATGATACTTTCGGGAAACGGCTATGAATTTTCTCCTCTGATTCAGGCAAAATGTATATATTACAGACACGATAGTGAATGGCCAATTATGCAGACCGTTGTTACACTATATATAGTGATATTGAATATGCAGCTGTTATTGTCTGTATTTAACAATATTAACTGGAACCAGGATATTTTACAGCAGCAGGTGCGTCAAAATATGAATATCATGGCACATTTTTATATATTCCATATTCAATTTATCAAATGCCGAAAGGAAGGATTGTTCATGAAAAAAAGATTGTCCCTGATATTGGTCCTTGCAATGGCTGTCTCTCTGATTGCTGGTTGTGGCAATGGCACGAAATCCTCAGGTACAGGAACGAAGATAAGTCCACCTCCAGCCACCTCCGAAAATCCTGACAAAACATCCTCCAAGGCGTCTGAATCTGAACCGGAAGACCTTTCCGATACAGAGGCACCTATGCTCGCAGATCAAGTGGCTTCCGGCGACCTTCCTCCCCTTGAAAAACGCCTTCCTGCCTCCGATGATATCATGATAGAACCAGATGTGATAAGCTTGGGGGAATATGGGGACAGCATCACTCTCCAGTGCGCAGACAGCGGTCATTGGACCTTTGGCCCCTACTCGGAACAAAGCATGTTCCGTTTCGAGCAGGACGGCTCCGGCAAAGTGGAACCTAACGTCTGTAAAGAATTTACCTCCAATGACGATTCCACAGTATGGACGATCAAACTGAGAGAAGGAATGCGTTGGTCGGATGGGGAACCTTTTACCGCTGATGATGTCATCTTTTACTACGATCACATGTCCACACCAGCTCTGAACGAAGATCGGTCGGCAATGGATCCCGAATCAGATGGATATTATCCTGCCTATACTTCCCGCCCTTACAGCTGCTATCAGGTTGAAGTGGATGGCGAGCAATACTGGGCCGAGTTCAAAAAGGAAAATGACTATGAATTTACTGTGACTTTTGCTGCCCCTGCACCGGCATTTCCCGAAAATGTTGCCATTGATAACAAGTGGATGTTTCTTCCCAGGCATTTTTACATCAACTATGTCTCCCGCAAAAACGATGTAAAGGACGATCCGGATTTTCCATTTATTACAGAACAGGAAGCTCTGGACAATGCCAACCGTGATTTTAAGAAAAATTGGGAATCCTATTCCACCATGAGCAAGGATATTGGCTATTACCATTGGGATTATCATATTGTACCTCAGCTTCGGAGCTTTATTGCCACCAAGGATAATTGGGATACTGTTGGCGAGACATATGAGCTGGTACGGAATCCATATTTCTGGAAAACCGACAAGGAAGGACGTCAGCTTCCTTATTTGGACAGTATTAAATTCCGAATCATCAATGATGAGGAACAAATCACTTTGGCAGCCAGCGGCGGCGAATTCGACATAATTAATCCTGCTGATTATTCCACCGTTGCTTCCGCCCTCAAAAACACCCATAGTTTAAAAGAATGGATCACTTCCGGATGGGATGAGGAAGGAATTCAGCTCAATCAGACCGTTAAGGACCCGGACAAACGGGCTCTCTTTCAGGACAAACGATTCCGGGAGGCCTTATCCATCTGTGTGGATCGCAATCTTTTAAACAAAACGCTACGCAATGACATGGCAACTCCCTGGCAGGCATCTGTTCCGGAAGGAGCCTTCGGATATGACCCGGAATGGTCAAAAAAATGGACGGAATATGACGCAGACCGCGCCAACCAGCTTCTTGATGAAATAACAGAACCATGGGATCAGAAAGAAGGCACCTATCGAAAAATGAAAGGCATGGACAAAGATGTGGAGATCATTCTGTCCGTTCGGGAACCATCTGCCAGCGGTGACTTTGTCTCCTTGCTGAAGACCGCCTATAAAGCCATTGGCGTGAAACTTTCCGACAAAGTGGATGCAGATGTACGCACCACACTGTTGACCAATGATGTGGAATCCGCTCTGGAGACGGTCGGTACCGTCACACCGGCTCTGCGTCCGGACGCCGTTGTGCCCGTCCGTAATGTGCAGTTCTGGTATTCCGCTTATGGCAAATGGTATGAAGACGGCAAAACCGAAGCCAGCGGTGGCATTGCGCCGGAAGGTGATGTACTGGAACTGGTAAAGGCCTATGATGCCATTAAAGCTGCCAACGGCCCTGACCGGGAGGATATCGTGAAGGAAAACGTCCGGAAAATCTATGATCTGCACAAAGAAAACATCTGGGTGATCGGCTACCTGTCACCAAGGCCAGTCCGCAATCTGGTCGGTAACCGGCTTCACAATTTTCCGGAAGGCCTTATGAGCGCCGATGAATTCCGTTACAATAACCTGGCCCGCCCGGAACAATGGTGGGTGGACGACACAAAGTAATAAACAAAAGCAATAAACAATGGAGGAATCCGTTCTGAGGAGGAATCCACAAAGAGGAATCCCCAAAACGGGTCTTTTCAGGAGGACAAGGAGGATAGCATATTGCAATGGATAAACTGGAATATTTGCTTCGCCGGCTTGGAATAGCCGCAATCACTATGCTTCTTATCACATTTGTGGTGTTCTTCGTCATTCAGCTTCCTCCAGGGGATTATGTCGATTCTCTGGTGGCAAACAGGGCTGCCGAGGGAGAAGTCGTAACAGAGCAGCAAATCAGCGAAATGAAACATGATTATGGGATGGATCGCCCTTTTATTGTCCGATACTTCTCCTGGCTGAAAGGGGTTTTTACCGGGAACTGGGGCACATCTTTTTACTACCATGAAAATGTACTGTCAAAAATCAAGGAAACTTTGGGGGTAACCATGGCTCTCTCCCTGTCAACCATGCTGTTTACTTATCTCGTTTCCATCCCTATCGCCATCTATTCCGCAAAGCACCAATATTCTGTGGGAGATTACCTCTTCACCTTTATCGGTTTCATAGGCATGGCGATCCCCCACTTCCTGTTCGCTATTTTACTGATGTACGCTTCGCTGAAAATCTGGGGCAAGCCCATCATGGGACTTCCGGAAGTCAGGATTACCTCCTGGAGAACCTTTATGGAATGGGTAAAAAGTTTTATCATCCCTGTTATTGTTATTGGCACCAGCGGTACATGCAGCCTGATTCGAACAATTCGGGGACAAATGTTGGATGAAATGGGTCAGCCCTATGTCCTCTGCATCCGATCCAAAGGCGTCAAGGAATCCACGATAACCTATAAATACCTGATGTGGGCAGTACTGAACCCCATCGTCAGTGGTCTTGGAAACATGATATCCAGCATATTCAACGGGAGCACCATCACCGCTATTGTCCTCATGATGCCTACGTTAGGTCCGATTCTGCTGAAAGCCCTTCAAACACAGGATATCTATTTATCCGGAGGAATTTTGCTGATATCTGCCTTTTTAGTGGTGATTGGCAACCTGATTTCCGATATCCTTCTGTCTGTATTGGATCCCCGCATCAAACTGGAGGAGGAAGATCATTGATGAACACGGAAGGTAGTATCGAAATGCCAACCCCCCACACCAACAGTGGGCAAAAACATCCAAAGGGAAAGCAAGCTGAGCAGGAAAAGTATTTCATGGCATCTCAATGGCAGCTGATCCGGCGCAAACTTACACATCATAAACTGGCCATTATCAGTTTTGTCATCCTGGGAGTCCTTTATTTTGGGGCTGTCTTTGCCCCTTTTTTAGCTCCAAAAGGCCTGGAAGAATACTCCGGTTCTTACTCTGACGCTCCTCCCACTAAAGTTCACTTATATCATAAAGGAAAATGGATTGGACCTTTTGTTTACCGATACAAGGTGGAAAGGGATGTTTTCGAAAATAAGATTTTTACAGAAGACCAATCACATCCCTATTCAATCCGTTTCTTTACTCAGGGCAAAGAATATAAGCTGTTGGGAATGATTCAGACCAACATCCATCTGTTTGGGGTGGAAGATACCAATCCGAAAGCTGGTGAGGATCCGCCACAAATTCTTCTTTTTGGAGCGGACAGTCTGGGACGTGACCTGTTCTCCCGTACCCTGATCGGAAGCCAGATTTCCCTGACCGTTCCTCTTTTGGGCACTGCTATTTCCTTTGTACTGGCAATCATTATCGGAGGCATATCAGGATACTATGGCGGTATCATCGATACAATGATTCAGCGAATCATTGAAGTCCTGTCCTCATTTCCCACAATACCATTATGGATGGCATTGTCTGCGGCGATTCCAGCCGGCGTTCCCGTCACTGCCGTCTATATCCTGATTACCATTATCATGTCCCTTCTCAGCTGGCCAGGTATGGCAAGGACAGTGCGGGGCAAATTCCTGTCACTAAAAAAAACAGATTATGTTATGGCTGCCCGATTGGCTGGTGTCAGCAATGCAAATATCATCCGAAAGCATCTGGTTCCCGGATTTATGAGCTACCTCATCGTCAACCTGACTTTGGGCATTCCAAATATGATTCTCGGTGAAACCTCCATGAGCTTTTTGGGTCTTGGCATGCGTGCCCCGGCTACCAGCTGGGGTGTATTATTGCAGGAATGCCAGAACATAGGCAGCATCTCCAACTGTCCATGGAAGCTGATCCCTTTGATTTACGTGGGAGTTACGGTGCTGGCATTTAATTTTCTGGGTGATGGCTTACGGGATGCGGCGGGCCCTTACAAATGAGCAAAGGAGATGTCTTGATAATCATGACAAGCAATGCAAAAACTGTGCTGGATATAGAGAACCTGAATATTGATATCCATTTGGAAGAGGGAATACTCACTCCGGTCCGGGGCGTCAATCTTGAACTGCAGGAAAATGAAACGCTGGGCCTTGTAGGGGAATCCGGCTGTGGAAAATCCCTGACCTGTAAAGCAATCCTGGGAATAAACAGCCAAAACTGCAAAACCACCGGTCAGATATTCTTTACCGGAAAAAACGGAGAAAGAAAAGATCTGCAGCGCATGCCATACGGAGGCAAGGAAATTCGGGCGATAAGGGGGAAAGATATTTCCATGATCTTTCAGGAACCCATGAGTGCTTTCTCCCCCCTGTTCACTGTTGGTCATCAATTGCAGGAAATTGTACTTCTTCACGTTACCAAAGATAAAAAAGCTGCCAAAGATCTGATCATTAAAACCATGAACAAGGCAGGCATTGCCAACCCGGAAAAGCGATACCACCAGTATCCCCATGAGTTTTCCGGCGGAATGCTTCAACGGGCTTTAATCTGTATGGGGTTGGTGTGCAGTCCCGGAATCCTGATTGCCGATGAGCCCACTACAGCACTGGATGTAACGATACAGGCACAAATTCTGGACCTTCTCAACCAATTGCAAAGGACTTCCGGTATGTCCATTCTCTATATCACCCATGATCTGGGGACGGTAGCACAGTTGTGCGACAGGGTGGCTGTTATGTATCTGGGCAGAATCGTGGAAACTGCTTCTGTGCAGGAAATTTTCCATAATCCTGTTCATCCCTATACAATAGGACTTATGGGTTCCATCCATAAAATCGGCGGCAATAAAAATCGCCTCTTTTCCATCAAAGGCTCCGTACCGCTGGCTATGAACCTGAAAAACCGCTGCAGTTTTTATGACCGGTGCATTTACCGGAAAACCGATTTATGCAATGGTCCCGAACCACAATTGACGCCGGTGGCTGAAAACCATTACTCTGCCTGTTATTTTCCCCGGACTTCCCTTAAGGAGGTAAAAGAAACGGATGGATGAAACAATTTTGGAAATCAAAAATTTGAATATGGTGTTTTCCTCTGGAAAATCAAAAGTTCACGCCGTCGATAACGTCAGCTTTCGGATAAAACAGGGGGAAACAGTAGGAATTGTAGGGGAATCAGGATGTGGCAAAACTACTTTGGGGCGTTGCATCGCTCTGGCGTACAAGGCCACATCCGGACAGGTTCTCTATCATGCTGCAGATGGTAAGGAGTATAATATCCAAGCCATTTCGAAACAAAAACTTCGCTCTATCCGCAAAGAGATACAGATGATTTTTCAGGATCCTTATTCCTCCCTGGATCCAAGAATGACGGTCTTCGATATCATCTCGGAACCTCTCCGGGCCAATAACAAAAAAATGCCAAAAGAAGAGATGGAGTATCGGGTCCAGGATGTGGCAAAAAAAGTAGGTCTGAATCCAAGCTATCTCAAGCGTTATCCCCATGCCTTCTCCGGTGGCCAGCGACAAAGAATTGGAATTGCCCGTGCATTGATATTATATCCAAGGGTAATCATCTGTGATGAGCCTGTGTCCGCTCTGGATGTATCTGTTCAGTCCCAGGTGATCAATCTTCTTATGGATCTTCAGGAAAAGATGAATCTGACCTATTTGTTTATCAGCCATGACCTGTCCGTAGTGGAGCATATTTCCAATCAGGTGGGAGTCATGTATCTGGGACAGATAGTGGAATACGCTTCCACGGATTCCCTGTTTCATAATCCTTGTCACCCTTACACCGAAGCACTGCTGTCTGCAATTCCTCTGGCAGACCCCGACACTCCCATGGAGCACATCCCCTTAAAAGGGGAAATACCCAATCCCTCCAACGTACCAAGCGGTTGTTTCTTCCACACCCGATGTCCTTACTGTCAGGAACGCTGCATACGGGAGCGGACTTCCCTGACCAGGCTGGACGATGGCAGACTGGTTTCCTGCCATTTTGCAGGAAAACTTCCACTACAGGGCATTCAAGCCGAAGTTTCCCGATCATAAAACAGCACAAAAGCACCTGCTTATTACAGGCAATCCAACAGATAGGAATGGAATCATATGAAAAGAAGACTGATTGTATTTATAGACAGCGGCGACACAATTGTGGATGAATCGACGGAAATCGTGAAACATGGTATTGTTCAGACTGCCGAAGCGATAGAAGGAGCGGTGGAAGCCCTCTTATCCCTGGCAAATGAAGGCTTTCGAATCTGCCTGGTAGCAGACGGAAATTTACAATCCTTTACAAATGTTTTTCGTATCCTTGGGATTGAAAATGTTTTTGAGGCGAAAACCGTTTCGGAATCGGTGGGCTTTCAGAAGCCCCATGAACGTATGTTTCGTACTGCCATGAAGGCTATGAACCTTACCGATGACGACCGGGACCGCATTGTCATGATCGGAAATAACCTGAAAAGAGACATTGCCGGCGCGAATCGGATGGGCATTACATCGATTCTTCTCAGCTATTCTCCCCGTTATGACATGCATCCGGAGACAAGAGAGGAAATTCCGGATTATGTGGTTGCCTTCCCGCGGGAAATTCCTCCGTTGCTGGGGGTACTGGATCAGCAACTCCAAAACCGTAAAATTCTGAACAGAAATCACCCTTTAATATAGCTTTCATCTTTCGGCCATCCACAATTACAAGAGAGAAAGGAAAAGTGATATGAAGAGCATCTGCAGAGGAAAAAAATTGCACATCAGTACCAAATCTCATCTGAATTTAACCTTTAACCTTCTTCAATGCGGCAACTTTCAGCTGAAGTCGGAGGAATCCATTCAAATCCCTGCCTGTGATATTTTTACTTTCTTCTACCTGAACGATGGACGTGCTTTGTTGGAATCAGAAAACATTGCCTATCGGATTGACTCTCCTTCCGGCATCTTCACGTTTCCAGACTGCCATTACAGCCTGGGTAACAGTGGAAAAAAGCCTCTGGATATAACCTGGCTGGAATTTTCCGGTTATATGATCGAGCATTATCTGAACCGGGCCAATATTTATCAATCGAAGCCCGTTTTTTCAGATGCCGCAGGCACCATAGGACATAAACTAAATAACCTCTACACGGCAGCCCAGACCTTTCCCAATCGTTACTGTAAGATGATGGCTGTTTTATACGATATTTTCGCCAACCTGTTGGACGCCCACCCTGCCCTGCAACCGGATCAATATGTGGACAATGCCAATTTCTACGTTGCCTATGCCCTGAATTTTATTGAACAAAACTATTCCAAAAACATATCCGTGGACGATATCGCCCTGGCTTCCGGTATTTCACGAAAGCAACTCTACAATTTCTTTCATGAACTGTTCGGAATTCCTCCCAAAAAATATCTTATCTACTATCGGATTGAGAAGGCCTGCAAACGTCTGAAACAATCCAATCAGCCCATTTCGGAAATTGCTGAGTCCGTGGGATATGCCAATCAGTTTTACTTCGCCAGGGAATTCAAGCGGCTGACAAGAATGACCCCCAGTGAATATCGAATGAATCCGGAGAGGAGCGAAATCCTCAGTTATCATACCTTTGTACAGCCCTTCAGCCAGCAGAAGTGGGAGAACCATTCCATCTAGGCGGAGAATCCGGGCAGCCCATTAATTGCCTGGCTGCCCGCAGTTCCACCACACAGCCGCAAAGAGCACAAAACCCATTCACCAGATGGGTACACTTCCTGCAGCTTTTCAGTCTTTCCCGGTACACTCCATTCTCCGTGCACTGTTCCGCCGGCATACTGTCCAGCCGGTCCCGGACCACAGCCCAGAACTCTTTCTGGTCATCCATTTCACGAAGCAGACAGCGACATGGTTTCCTGCTTATGGATGACATTATTTTACCGTCAACTCCACGATGCTGCAGGGCGGCATGTGAAATTCCAGTACGGATTTTTCCTGTTCTTCCCCGGTTCCCTTTACCGTATAATCTGTAAAAGTCTCCGGATGTACCGTCTCCGGCGCTTCAAAGGTATTATGGGACGTAATACCGCTGTGCAGGATTCTCCCCCGGATCTGCTCCGCCTTCTTCCCAGGCAGCTCGCAGGAAATCGCGGCATCCTGTTTCCCGGAAAGATTGGCAACGGTGATATGAACCTGTCCGTCTTCCTCCACGGAGGCAGACTCATGAAGCTGAGGGATACCGCCATCCTGTTGTATTTCCAGACAGCTTTCCAGCAGTTCCGCGTTCTGATGATTCTTATAAAGATCAAAGACATAATAAGTCGGGGTCCGCAGCATCTTTTCCCCCTCGGTGAGAAGAACCGCCTGAAGCACGT
>DAINCI010000011.1:0-29575 GCA_036732425.1 Bacillota bacterium | reverse complement strand
ACTGCCTGGCGCCTCTGGCGAAGGTTCTGCAGGACAATTTCGGCATTGCCGAAGGTCTGATGACCACCGTACATTCCACTACAGCAACCCAGAAGACCGTGGATGGTCCGTCCAAGAAGGACTGGAGAGGCGGACGTGCCGCTTCTGCCAATATCATTCCGTCTTCCACCGGTGCAGCCAAGGCAGTCGGCAAGGTCATCCCCGAACTGAACGGCAAGCTGACCGGTATGTCTTTCCGTGTTCCGACTGTCGATGTATCCGTTGTGGATCTGACCTGCCGGTTGGAAAAGGCTGCTGCTTACGATGAAATCAAAGCTGCCATGAAGCATGCTTCGGAAAATGAGATGAAGGGGATTCTGGGTTACACGGAGGATCAGGTGGTTTCTTCCGACTTCCTGACGGATCCCAGGACCTCTATCTTTGATGCAGAGGCCGGTATTGCGCTGAATTCCAATTTTGTCAAACTGGTTGCCTGGTATGACAATGAATGGGGCTATTCCAACAAGGTTGTGGACCTGATCGTTCATATGGCCAAAGTGGATGCCGAATAAGTTCACCAATGGCCGGAAGGAAACTTCCGGCCTTTTAAAGTGTTGATATCCGGACAATCGGACAATCCGGTGCCTGTCAGCAGGGGAAGGACGATTTTGGGGTGGACTTTTGGGTTTCCCTGCGGTATAATGTGAGAGTCACAGAGATTGTTACGGGCCTGTAGCTCATTTGGCAGAGCGTTCGGTTCGCATCCGAGAGGTGGAGAGTTCGAATCTCTTCAGGTCCACCAAAAAGTCAGGAATCATTGGATTTCCTGGCTTTTTTTAAGAAAAAGTCTGTATGGAAATAAAAAGATGAAGGATGGTGTGAAAATGAATTTGTTTGATCTGACAGGGAAGGTAGCCGTCATTACCGGGGCATCCAGCGGATTGGGAGCTGATGCAGCGAGAGCCTACGCGGCTCAGGGAGCGCAGGTGGCTCTTTTGGCCAGAAGGAAGGAAAAGCTGGAATCCGTCGTGGCAGAAATTGAAGCGGCCAATGGAAAGGCGATTGCCGTGCCATGTGATGTTTCCAATGAGGAGAATGTTAAAAATGCAGTGAAAACGGTACTGGATCATTTCGGCAAAATCGATATTCTGCTGAACGATGCCGGAATCGCTGTAGGCGGGTCTGTGGAAGATCTTCCGGCCGAGCAGTGGGATCGTGTGATGAGCATCAACGCAAAAGGTCCTTATCTGATGAGTAAATATGTGATTCCCGGCATGAAGGAAAGAAAATATGGCAAAATCGTCAATGTTGCCTCTGTAAATGCAATCCTGGGAGACAAGCCAGCTGCGCTGGTCCGGCATTCCTATAACGCATCAAAGGGTTCCGTGATGGGACTGACGATAGGCATGGCAGCGTCCCTGATGCAGTATGGCATTACAGTAAACGCAGTGTGCCCGGGACTGTTTGAATCGGAGATGACAGAGAATACCCTGTTTAAAGCGGAAGACTTTATGAAAATGTACAATTCCCTTTGTCCTGCTTCCAGGCCGGGACGAAAAGGGGAACTGTCCGGAACGATTCTGTTCCTGTCTTCGGAGGCATCCAGTTATGTTACCGGACAGGCCATTGTTGTGGACGGAGGCTTTTCAATTACGTGATGGTGATCGCTGTCAGTTCATTGAATTGCCCATGGCGCTATCGCAAACCTGTTGACAGTTTGTAATAAGAATGTTATATTATATTCAGTAAAAGTTGAATAATTCAATGGAAGTTGGATTGTTACTGTGTTGGAACAGGCAAAACCAAATTCTGCAGAAAGGAACGTTTTCTGTGGGATTTGGTTTTTTGTTTTTTCAGGAGGTGAAAAGGTGTCCATGAAGATTATAAAACTGATCAACAACAATTTAAAATACGATTTTCTTTGGTTTCCAAAGGAATTACGATTACTTTTATAATCCTGGTAACATTTTTATATCATTGCGTAACTAAAACAGAATTACGCCCAAATGAGATTTTTTCTCATTTGGGCGTTTACTTTCCTATAATTTTGAGTATAATAGAGGATAAGATGGTATAAAGGAGAGTATTAAATATGCTTATGCAATTTATTTTTAATAATTTTAAATCCTTCCGTGATGATACAACATTGGATTTAACTGCTACAAAAATTTCTGAATACAGTAATCACGTTGTTTCTGTGGGAAATGAAAAGATTCTTCCCATTACAGCCATTTTTGGGGCGAACGCAAGCGGAAAGTCAAATGTTGAAGAAGCATTTAAATATATGTCGTATTATGTCATTGCTTCATTTGGTTTTGGCGGCGATGATTCAGGGAAACAAAGCAAATCAGAGTTCCGGAAGCCTACTCCTTTTTTGTTTGACACCAGCAGCAAGGAAGCCGAATCTTCTTTTGAAGTTTATTTTATTTCTTCAGAGGAGACCGGAGCGAAATCATACAATTATGGTTTCACTGTGAATCAGATCGGTATAAACGAGGAATGGCTTAATTATAAGTCAAAGTCCTCCCGCGAAGGTTACAAGAGGATTTTTTACAGGAAGGGAGAAGAGCTCGATTTACCAGGCATTCCATCCGAAAGCCGGGAGAATATCAGGATAGCTCTTGAAAAAGAAGCTTTGATTGTTTCCCTTGGTGCAAAGCTGAAAATCGAAAAATTAAAGCTGATCCGTGATTGGTTTCAGGAGAATGAGTTTGCCGATTTTGGCCAACCGATAGAAAACTATTTTTTATCAGAACAATTGCCCGATGGATTTGTTGAAAGTAAGGAAGTTCAGGAGAAGGTTGTAAACTATTTTTCTGCGTTTGATCCTTCCATTATTGGCTTTGAAGTTGAAACTCTTGAAACCAGTGATGATAAAAAGTCTTCAAAAGTAAGAATTGATGCAGTCCATAAAATGATAGATTCTGATAAAACGGCTGCGATCCCACTAAAGCAGGAATCAGCAGGAACATTAAAAATGTTTGCACTTTATCCAATGTTGCGGGACGTTTTGGAGTCAGGCAATGTTTTGTTTATAGATGAATTGAGTGCCAGGCTGCATCCTTTACTTGTTCGTTCTTTCATCATTACATTCTTGAATCCGGAAACGAATAAAAAACATGCCCAACTCATCTTTACATCCCATGACGCATGGCAGCTTGATAACAACAGCATGCGACGTGACGAAGTATGGTTTACGGATAAGGATGATACAGGCGTTTCCACGCTCTATTCGTTAGCTGATTTTGTAGATGAAGATGGTGTAAAAATCAGAAAAGATGAAAATTATGAAAAGAATTATTTACTCGGTAAATACGGGGCCATCCCCACTATGAAATATTTTGATCTGTTCAGGGGAGCGTGGGAATAATCATGGCAGAAAGAAACGGAAAGAGAAAGACACGTGAGCAGCTATCAAAACGTCGAGTTCCTGAGCTTGGGTATTATTTCATTGTTACGGATACCAAAGAAACTGAAAAAAATTATATGAATGGATTGCGAGATTCAATACCTAAAGAACTTCAGGGAAAATAAGTAATTAAAGTAAATCGAGCTAAAACAGTTGAATTGGTCAACGAAGCTCTTAATATGGCTTCATTGCAGCCACAATATGGAGAAATATGGATTGTATTTGACAGAGATCAGGTAAAGGGGTTTGATCAAATTATATCTTTGGCGAAAGAAAAGGGTATAAAAGTCGGATGGTCTAATCCTTGCATCGAGATATGGTTTAACGCGTATTTCGGTAAAATGCCTGCATATCAGGATTCGGTGTCATGCTGTAAAGGATTTGAAGAAAAATATCATAATATAACCAAACAGTGTTACCGAAAATCTGATGCTGATATTTATTCAAAGCTATGCCAGTTCGGAGATGAGAAACAGGCATTTGCTATAGCAAAATGCAAGTACAAGGAACAAAAGCGGACTTATAAAAATGTCCCATCAAAGATGTGCCCGGCAACTGCGGTATCGCATCTAGTGGAAGAAATCAAAACCAAAATTGAAAAAAACAAGAAATAGGAGATCGTTACTGTTTACATGCTTGTCCCCAATACTTATGAATTTTTACTGATTTTGAAACATAATTAAATATTACATTTTGGACGGATCATCGCTTTCATCAGTAGATTACAATTATGGTATCTGCTATAAGTTGAAGAGCAATGGAAGAGAAATAATAAATAATGGGCAGGAAACAGATTTTATCTGTCTTCTGCCCATTTGAAGTTCAGATTGGTTCTTTTGAATTTATTTATTCGGTGCGCAGTGCAACCACCGGATCCTTCTTCGCAGCGCTTCGGGAAGGAATCAGACCGGAGAACAGCGTCAGCACCACGCTGATGGCGATGAGAATCAGGGCTGCCTGCCAGGGCAGGAACGCATTCAGCTCCATAATGCCGGTTACCTTGTGCAAAATCAGATTGATCGGGATGCAAAGGGCATAGGTTACCAGAACTCCCAGGACTCCTGAGGAGAATCCGATGATCATGGTTTCCGCATTGAACAGGCCGGACACGTTCCGCTTTGATGCTCCAATGGCGCGGAGGATACCGATCTCCTTGGTCCGTTCCTGAACGGAAATCAGCGTAATGACGCCGATCATGATGGAGGAAACAATCAGGGAAATGGCAACGAAAGCAATCAGGACATACGAGATGGTATTGATGATGGTGGTTACGGAGGACATCATCAAACCGACAATATCCGTATAAGTGATCTGCTTCATTTCATCCACGGATTTATTGTATGCCTTGATTGCGTCCGCAATGGTATCCTTCGCTTCAAAGGTGGAGGCATACAGGTTGATGGAGGACGGGGTATCCAGATTCACGTATCCGAGCATCTTCAGATTATCGTCCAGTGTGGAATCCGAAAATTCCGCAGGCAGAAACTTATCGTAATAGGCAGTGGTCTGAGCCGGCTTATAGGAAGGCAGCGCGGCATCCAGAGCCACGGCAAGCTGTTCGGGTGTCATAGCCGCCAGCTTTTGTTCAACCCCACTGGCATATTGCTCGGAGATCTGTTTTTCCATAGCTTCCCTGAAATATTTGTTCAGCGTTTCCTCGTCCATGGAATGGATGTAGTCCTGTGCTTTTTCCTGGTTCATGCCTGCCTGCTGGGAATATGCATCCACCATGATCTTTTCCAGATCTTCGCGTGTCTTGTCCTGCATGAACTGGTCTGTCTGAGACTGCAGATATTCATCGGTCGGGGTACTCTTGATACTGGTATAGAGTTTGGCTTTTTCCGCTGTGGGCAAAGCCCCGGCATACTCCCGGAACTTGGTATCCTTTTCCTCGCTTGTCAGTTCCGTCTCCTCTGTCTTAAAAGGAAGGCCGGTGAAAATATCTTTGGTTTTGTCCCCCAGCTGCGCTTTTACGGCGTCGGTGGCATTGGAATGCTCAATGACATACTTCGTAAGCTCATTCGTATAACCGATGGACCCTGTCAGCATGGAGACCAGAGCATCCTCATCCGGGCGGATAATGCCGCAGACTTTCAGGTCGATACCGTTGTCATACAGATAGTTCATACCGGTATCGGTATCCGAGAGGTCCTGGTACAGGCCGGTTGCGTCATCATAGCCGTAGCGGTCGGCGTTCAGCACCACCTTGAAATCCATATTGCAAATATCCTTGTATGTCCATTTCCTGCTCTCGGATTTCACTTTTTCCCCGTTCATGGCGGCTTTCATGATCTTCGTCATGTTTTCAGTGGACTCCAGGCCAAGGGCATACAGTGTCAGGTCGTCCAGTTCATTATTCCTGTCCAGGACAAGCACAATTTCATTGTAGTGCTTTGGCCAGGAACCGTAGACCAGATCATACTGGCTTTCCAGAAGATCGCTGGTCAGTTTGCCGTTTTCACCAGGAAGCATTTCTTCCCACATGTTCAGTCTTCCGCCGGGCATGGAACCCATCTGGGCCATCGGTATATTTTCCCTGCTTTCTATCATGGAAGACATATCGATGTTCATGTTCTCTTCCATCAGATTATTCAGCAGTTCGGTCGGATCGGAACGGAGGATGGTGCTGTCCGGTTCTTTTGTATACGTCAGGAAATCCATATCGTATGTGTACTTGATCCCGTTGACCGCATCGTGGAGGCCGGATGTACTTTCTGTGTCGGATTTTTCCTTTTCCAGCCAGGATCGAAAGGATTTCAGGTCATTTTCCCTTGTCTCCATATCACTGAGGGAATTGACCAGATCATATGTGATGGGATTGGGATAGACCGCATCCAGTTTATGATTGGGCTTTTTGTCCTTTGCCTTGATGACGGTATCCATCAGGGAGCCCAAATCTGCCACAGAGGATTCAATGGTCAGCGGATAGGAAGAAAGCGTATTCTCCTGTACATAATCAATGTAAGCGGTAAATCCCTGGGACAAGGCCAGAATCAATGCGATGCCGATAATGCCGATGCTGCCGGCAAACGAAGTCAGGGTCGTCCGGCCTTTTTTTGTCATCAGATTTTTCAGGGACAGGGAAAAAGAAGTTCCCAGCGACATGGAAGTTTTCTTCTTTTTCTTCCCGGCTGCCTTTTTCCTCTTTTTTTCGTCTTTTGTCTGTGCGAAATGGTGTTCGTCTTCCGTAACCGGGACATTGTCGTCAGTAATTTTCCCGTCCAGCATCCGGATAATGCGGGAGGCATACCGATCGGCAAGGCTTGCATTGTGCGTAACCATGATAACCAGCCGGTTCTCCGATATCTCCTTCAGCAAATCCATCACCTGGACGCTTGTGGCGGTATCGAGAGCACCGGTGGGCTCATCTGCGAGAATAATATCCGGGTTGTTGACCAGGGCGCGGGCAATGGCCACACGCTGCATCTGCCCTCCGGACAGCTCATTGGGTTTTTTGTTCAATTGATCGCCCAGGCCGACATCACTCAGGACCTTTGTGGCGCGGTCCTTTCGCTCCTCCCTGGAAACCCCGGACAGTGTCAGTGCCAGTTCCACATTCTGCAGGACCGTTTGATGCGGGATCAGATTATAGTTCTGAAATACAAAACCGATGGATTCGTTTCGGTAGGAGTCCCAGTCCCGGTCGGTAAAGTCCCCGGTGGATTTCCCGTTGATGATCAAATCCCCCTCGGTATATTGGTCGAGGCCGCCAATAATATTCAGCATGGTGGTTTTCCCGCAGCCGGATGGTCCGAGAATACAAACAAATTCATTTTCGCGGAATTTTAATGAAATCCCCTTCAGCGCATGCACTGCACCGTCTCCGGCAGGGTAATCCTTTTTGATGTTTTTGAGTTCCAACATAAGGTAGATTTCGCTCCTTTTGCTTTTTTTTGCATCGGAAAAGTCGCTGCCTTCTCTACATTCTCCCCTATGTATGAACGCAACGTATCACAATATTGACAGGATACGCTTTAAAAATCAGTGGCAGAGCCAGCTGAAGAAACGCCTTCCCGGACATAATGCCATTAAAGAATATTATACTCAAAATTCAGCATTTAATCAATACACAACCTTCCGGAGCCGCGAAACCTGCAGGATTAAATTTTATCTGTATTCAGAAAATATTAATAATTTGATAAGGGAAATCTTCTGCACAGGCAACTGGTTTCCGGTATACTGTAATCGTTATTGGCAGACGGGCTGCGAGCCTGCCTGCATAGGACAGCCTCTTGCATTTTAAGAAAATTTGCATAATGGGGCATAGTGGAACGACCCACGTAAAGACTAAAAGTAAGGAGAGATTCCAGGAATCTCTGGCGATATTTCAGGTTTTCAGTTATAATAAGAGGAAGCCGCAACGGGAGGAAAGGAAAGTCTTGGATACGTTGGACAAAATGCAATACAGAAACCACAGAAAGGCTGCCCGAATTGTTTCGGCAGCAGCAGTGATTGCCTTTTTTGTGGTATTTACCATACTGCTGTGGAAGCCGATTACCAGCACTTTTTCCGATCCAAAGCAGTTTCGCAGCTGGGTTGACCAGCATGGTGTGCTGGGAAGAGTGGTCTTTGTCGGCATGGTGATTTTACAGGTGCTGTTTGCCCTGATTCCGGGGGAACCACTGGAAGTTGGCGCAGGGTATGCCTTTGGTACTTTGGAAGGCACGTTGCTGTGTCTGGTGGGCGTGGCACTGGGTTCGGTCATGATCTTCCTGTTTACGAGGCGATTCGGGTTGAAAATGGCGGAAGCCATCGTCGGGAAAGAGAAAATAGATTCCATGTGGTTTATGAGGTCCAGCAATCATTTGAATCTTCTGGTTTTTTTTCTGTTTTTTATTCCGGGCACGCCGAAAGATGTGATTACATACTTTGTTGGATTGACTCCCATCAAGCTGACGACTTTCCTTGGACTTTCCTCTGTCGCCCGGATTCCTTCCATCGTTACCTCCACCATTACGGGCAATGCATTGGGAGTAAAGCACTATAAAATAGCCGTGATTGTTTATGTGATTACCGGAGTCATCAGTCTGATCGGTATCTGCGTCTGCAGGAAGCTTTCCGGGAATCGGCAAAAAGAGACACAGGAAGTACAGGAGGAGACAGCTCAGGACAGGGAGTCGGAGTCATAAAGGTTGAAAGAATCTATCGGAGCCGGAGTCATAAAGGTTGAAAGAATCCATCGCCGGAAGCAGAAGCGGGAAAGAGGGTAAGGTTTGGATATCGGACAAAAAAAGACGTTTATTATCAATGTGGTTTTTATCGCTGTTCTTGTTATACTGGGTTATTTGGCCATCAAGTATTTGTTGGCCTGGCTGATGCCGTTTGTTATCGCGTTTCTTGCAGCGACGATTCTGCAAAAGCCCATCAGCTGGATCAGCAGGAAGATACGGGTGAAGAAAAGCATCGTGGCAGTTTTGATCACTCTGCTGACTGTGCTGGTCTTTATGACGCTGATTTGGCTTTTGGCCTATAATGGGATCAACAGCATTGTTGATTTTTTCAAAACCCTTCCTGTATGGTTTCAGGAAAAGGCACCTTCTGTAGTCCGGGCACTGGAAGACCAGCTTCAGGGATTGCTGGAAGGATTGCCTCCCGAGTGGGAAGGACAGATCAATACGGGATTGAATAACGTGCTTCATACCATAGAGGGCAGTCTGACCAGTATTTCCGGCAAGGCGGTGAGATGGGTTGCGGGCATGGCCACCAAGCTGCCTGGGATGCTGATGAGTACGATCATCAGCATTGTGGCATTGTTTTTTATCAGCGTGGGATATGATTCGATCAAGGACTCTTTCAAGCACCATATTCCGATTAAATACCGGAAGCTGGTGTCCAATGTATGGAATACCAGTGGGCGGACGTTTGTCAAAATGATGCAGGGATATCTTCTGATACTGTTGATTACGTTTGTGGAACTTGCCATTGGATTTTCCCTGCTGTGGGTTGACTATTCCATTCTCATTGCGGCCGTCACTTCATTGGTGGATGTTTTGCCGGTGCTTGGCACCGGGACGGTTCTGATTCCATGGGCCCTGATTTCCATTTTGCTGGGAGAAATCCCGAAGGGAATTGGCCTGCTGGTTCTCTATGCCATCATTACCGTGGTACGCAATATCATAGAGCCCCGGATCATTGGAGCACGGATCGGGCTGCATCCTCTGGTGACCCTGATTGCCATGTATCTGGGACTGCATTTGTTTGGAGTGGTGGGCATGCTGCTGCTTCCCCTGATCGTGATCCTTCTGAAAGGCATCCATTCCTCCGGGGCGTTGGAGGCATGGAAATAAGACCACGTTCGGCTGTTCCTAGCTCTTTTCAGAAAAATTCGCATCGCGCCATAAAGAGCACCATGTCCTGTTTTGATTCCATTACCTGATTTCCTTTCTCGGAGCTGCCGTATTTGCCGGATTGGCTTCCCTGAGGGAATCTCCTGCCGGTCTGATGCGCCCCAAAGCTCCCAAAAGCGGCTGTTGAGAAAACAGCCGCTTTTGTTTTTGGCAGGAGATATTTCAGTCATGGATTGTTTTCATTTATTGAGAAAAGATATTCTCGTTCCGGTTTTTATTTTACGGCGGAATCCTGCTGGGAAGAAGGATCGTCTGCAGCCAATGCCAGAACACGGTGAAGGTTTTTCACCTGAATGGTTGGTCCTTCGCAGGCATATTCGCCATCCAGGGACCATTCCATGGGCTTTTCTGCTTCAATGACAAATTCCCCGGAGTGGAAAAATTCAATTCCTTTATAGGAGTAATCCTGATTTGCCAGTGCATGCAGCAGAGGTGGCCATTCCAGAACATTCTCCGGTATACGGCACAGCAGCACTTCAAAGATCCCGTCGTCCATGGTAACGGAATCGGTTGGCAGGGACATGAAGCCAGCCATGGACAGGGTATTGCAAACCGCGCCGAAGCAATAATCCCCTTCATGAACCTCCTTGTCCGATGTCAGCCGGAGATGCAGGGGCTTGATATTGGATACATCCCGAATGCCGCTGAGAACATACGCTGCATATCCAAGTATGTTTTTCATCTCCTGGGGGGTGGCATAAGAGGCCCGCGTAAAGGCGCCAAAAGCTGCCACATAAACGAAATACTGATCATTCATTTTTCCTACATCCATTGGACGTCCGGTTGCTTCCAGAATTTCCTTTACAGCCAGGGATACATTATGCGAAAGCTTGTGACTTCGTGCAAAGTCGTTGGTGCTTCCGGTAGGAATGTACCCGACAGGGACTTTGCAGTTTGCCTGTATCATGCCTGTAGCCACTTCATTGAGGGTCCCGTCTCCGCCCAGACAAACGATCCGGTCAAAGTTATTCGCATATTCCATCACAATCCGTGTGGCGTCTCCCCTTCCGTTGGTCATGAAGGAAGTAACCTGGCATCCGGCACTTTCAAAGGCGTGAATCAGATCCGGCAGCTGCCGGATAGCTTGTCCGCGGCCGGCAACCGGATTAAGAATCAACATAATGTTCCGGGATTTCAAAGAAGGCGTATTATCGTTTGTTGTCATGTTTCACTGTTCTCCTTGGTAATCGTTAGATGTTATTAATTCTTTCACATCCCATTATAACACCGGTTAAATATAAAATAAACTTATTTGATGAAGTAAGACATTTCACACTTACGGTAATAGCTTCTAGGCATTTGATTCAGAAGCGTGTTCCGGGTTCGCCTTTTCGTATAAAGCATTGTCCGGAAGGTGTTTCAGACGATATAAATTTGTATTTTTGCCAAAGCGGGCGATCAGTCTCAGACCGAAGACACCAACTTTAATTACAAGGGAAAGTGCAATTCGCCTTAAACCATAGTTGGCACCGAAGATCTTCCATATCTGAAAAGAGGACGAAAATGTATAAAATTTCTTTACCGCCTGAAGAAATATTTCCTGCAGTTCCCATGGTGTCATTGTTTTTGGAACGAATGTAACATTCATCATATCGTACAGGGACCAATCCTCTGTGAGTATCCTGTTTTCCTTTTTATATTGCTGGTACACGACCGTTCCCGGAAACGGCGTCATAATGGCAGGCTGCAGCTGATAGGCGTTGACCTTTTTGGAGAATTCAACACCGTGAAGCATGTCCTCTTTCTGATCCGTGTCAATTCCCAGCACAACGCTGGAAATCAGACGGATTTTATGCCTTGTGAGTGCTTCGGCACACCGCTCAATATCGGAAATTTTCTGATGCTTGTTGATCTCGTCCAGTGATTTCTGGTTCAGGGATTCAATCCCGACCAACACACGGCTCAGATGCGCCTGCTGCAGCAGGGTGAGAAGCTCTTCATCATCTGCCATATCGGTTCGCCCGAAGAAAAACGTTTCCTTGAATATCAGGCCTTCCTGGATCATTCGTCGGCAAATCTCCTTGGCCCGCTCCTTATTTGCAGTGAAGTTGTCATCCTCGAAATTCATGTATTTGAATCCAATGCTCTTGTAATATCGAAGTTCCTCGATTACATTGTCCACACTGCGCTCCCTGTAAGGATGAAACATACGGGAAGTCGTGCAGAACGGACAACAAAACGGGCAGCCACGTGTGGATACGACATTTGCACAATCGCAGCGGGTTTTCAAAATGGAGTAATCCGGGAATGGCGCATCGTCCAGATTCTTCAGGCATTGGGCATAGACGATTTTTTCCGGACGGCGGCCTTCCACTACATCAAGGATTGTCATTTCCCCTTCTCCCACAATGACCTGATCTGCGTGCCGGGCTGCTTCCTCCGGAAGTGTGCTGGCATGCATTCCTCCGATCAGGACACGTGCTTTGGATTTCTGATGAAGCATATCAGCAATTTCATAAGCTCTCGGGGCATTTGAAGTCATCGTGTAGAGGCAGAAAACATCTGCGCCCAACAGCTTCGAATAATCAACATTGGCATAGAGTTCTTCGTATACCGCAACATCATGCCCTGCATTTTTCAGAATGTGACCAAGGATTAAAGGCCCTGTTACGGCATTGGGATGACCGTACATCAGATTACCGATCCGATAAAGCTTCATTCGGCGCACATCGCTGGCAGGCGTAATAAAAATGATTTTCAATGCTTGTCCCCTCCTATTATAATGATTTTCTTTTCAGGAGATTTTTCAAAAAGCACTATAAAAATTATTATAACGCTTATGGAAAAAAGTTGCAAGCCGGGGTTCATGAAGCATATCAGGGAATCGTTGGCATGTTCCCTGATATGCTTCCATACAGTTCTCAAAGCGGAAGGCTGCTTGCTTTTCTCGGTGTGTCCCGTCGGGCCGCCTGGGAGGGAGGCAAACCGTAGGCTTCTTTAAAACGTCGCGAAAAATGTGCCACATCATAAAATCCCAGGGATTCTGCCACCTCTGTAACTGTGATGTTCAGCTGACTCAGCATACGACGCCCTTCATCCAGTTTGCGCGCCAAAATATATTTAGCCGGAGAGATACCTACCTGTTTTGTGAACAGGGTGGAAAAGTAGTGCTGCTCCAGCCCTGCGTAAGCGGCCACCGCTGACACCTGACAGGTATCATAAAGGTTCCGCCCGATGTAACGCACTGCACTGGCAATTGGTTTGGAGTATTGCTGCTGCTTTTTCATTTGTATGAGGTCGAAATAGTGAAGATAGATTTGTTTTGCCAGCTCCAGCAGCTCTTTTTCCCTGTCTTTTGTCTCCAGCAGATTTATGTAATAATCGCTCAGGGCGAAGCTGAACTCCGTATCGACTCCAAAATCAATGGCGTTGCGGCATATCTGGGTAATAAGACAGATGAAGGAATTGCGGATCGAACGCAGTCGGGTGGGGCCCAGTACATCGGCGTAACGCAAAAGCAATTCATCGGTACCGGGAGCATACAGGAATGTCACAAGTTCCTCACGCTTCATACTGAAAAGGAGATGATTGACGCAGCGTTCGTCTTCGAAGGTGTGATGCCGGTAACCGCTCATGATCATATGTTTTGCGGCCTGCTCTGCCTGTAATCGGGACATTATACACACATCCATCCAAGTAATCATACTTTTATACATACAGAATAGCATACAGGATAGTAAAATACAAGTGATATTACACAGTGAATATTCAATATTTTTAGTGATCCAGGCAATTGTAAACCGCTTTTGTTTTGCCGGACAGTGATCTGACGATAGGAAATGCATGGAAAGAGGCGGATAAATGGAAAAATATGATCTTGCAGGGGAGTGGCAGCTTGGCCAGGATGGCGGGGCGGTCATTCCCGGCCAATTGCCAGGCAGCACCTACCTGGACTACATGGCAAACGGCATGGATGATCCCTTTTGGGGTGAAAATGAGACCGCTGCCAAGGAGTTGGCACGGCACGACTACTGCTATAGCCGCATGTTTGAATTACCCGAAAAGATGCTGAAAGCGCGGCATCTGGAGTTGGTGGCAGACGGGTTGGACACTTTATGTACCATCATTGTAAATGGCAAGCAGGTGGGAAACACCAACAACATCAACCGGATATGGCGACTGGATATCAAAGCGCAGTGCAAGCCGGGCGAAAACGCCATCGCTTTGGATTTTGCCAATCCATATCCTGTTACAGAGGCAATGCAGGCGGCAGATCCTTTGCCTTCCCCCATGACTCCGATGGACGGCATGGGACACTTGCGTAAAACCCCCTGTCATTTCGGATGGGACTGGGGACCTGAACTGCCTCCGGCTGGCGTTGCCCGCAGCATAAGGCTGGAGGCCTGGAACATACGGGTGGAGGATCTGCGCATTACACAATTGCATAAAAATGGCGAGGTATTCCTGCATGTGGCGGCAGTGCTGAGTGCTGGCGCCAATGATGACGATATCCAGGGCCGCCTGACCCTGATGGCACCGGACGGCAGCAAGCATACCTACGCCGTCACGGCACAGGACGGGAGACTGATCTGGAAAATACAGGTGAAAGATCCGCAGCTTTGGTGGTGCAACGGCCTGGGGGATCATCCCCTGTATCAACTGGAGGTTGCAGTAACGCAAAACGACAGGGAGGTTGACAGACTGCACCGGCAGATCGGTTTGCGCACCATTGAGCTTGATACGGCTCCCGATGCTTACGGAAACCAGTTCCGTTTTCTGGTAAACAACGTGCCTATCTTCGCCAAAGGTGCCAACTGGATACCTCCTGATTCCTTCATCACCCGAGCGGATCGGGAGACCATGAATTTTTACATTGAGGCAGCCCAACGCGCCAACATGAACATGATTCGGGTATGGGGCGGGGGCATGTATGAAAATGAGGATTTTTACGATGCCTGCGACAGATGTGGCATTCTGGTGTGGCAGGATTTCCTCTTCGCCTGCAACCCCTATCCCCTGCACGATGAAACCTTTGTTGCCGGCGTACATGCCGAGGTTGAGGATAACGTCCGCCGACTGCGTCATCGGGCCAGCCTCGCGCTGTGGTGTGGTAACAACGAATGCGAAGTTTTCACGGGGCTGTGGAAGAAGGGCAGCAAAGAAAGAGAAAGCAACCCGGCTTTTTACCACCGTACTCTTCGGAAATGGATGGAGGAGCTGGATGGCGTGACGCCTTACTGGCCCGGTTCTCCTTCCTCTGGTTCACCGGACAAGCGGCTGCACAGCATGAAGGAAGGAGCGACATGGGGAGACACTCATTTGTGGCACATTTGGCACGGCATGTGCTCCATTGAGACCTTTCGCGAGTTTCCCACCCGCTTCTGTTCGGAATACGGCATGGAGTCCATGCCCTCAATGCACACCATACGCAGCTTCACGGACGAATCTGCACCAGGACTGTTTGATCCGGTAATGATGCTGCATCAAAAGTGTGGAAGCGGTAACGCCAAGATGCTGTATTACTTATTGGCTAAGTACCGAAATCCGGCTGAATTCGAGGATTTCATCTACCTGTCGCAGCTGGTACAGGCAAACACGGTGCGCTTTGCGACCGACTGCTGGCGCCGCAATATAGGCAGACAGAATGGTGCGCTTTATTGGCAAATGAACGATTGCTGGCCAGTTGTCTCCTGGGCAGGCATCGACTATGGCCGCCAACTAAAGGCTGTCACCTACCAGGCGCGACATTTCAATAAGATGCTCTGCCTTTCCAACGATTATTTCAACGATCGGGCCGAGTTGTACGTTGTAAACGAATATCCCCGGGCGTTTACCGGCCGACTGGAGTGGTCCCTGCTGGATTTCGTGGGTGGGAGGATAAGCAGCGGCAGCCAAACAGCAGAGGTGGGAGCGGTTGCCTCAAAGCGGGTGGTAACACTGTGCTTTGCCGATATCCTGAATGGCAGGAAAAAGACCGAGGCTGCGCTGGAGGTGCGGCTGTTGGATGGTGATGAAGTACAGGACCGAAAATACTGGCTGCTGGTGCCGGATAAAAAGGCCGCTCTGCCTAAGACGCGGGTGAAGGCTACCTGCGCGGTGGAGGACTGTACAGCTGCCGTCACCCTCACCAGTGCTGCCTACGCCCGCTATGTGTATGTGGAGGCCGATGGTGTAACCGCGCCGTGGTCTGACAATTTTTTTGACATCCCGGCAGGAGAAAGTGTTACTTTACAGGTTACAGTGCCCGAAGGAATGAATGCGGCGGAGCTTGAAAAAAGGCTGCGGGTAAAGAATCTGGCGGACGTGGAGCCTAAAAATGGTTTGCTGAAGGACAAGTGGCTGCGCTTCGCCATGATGATGGGGAATGGGAACTTTCGAGGATGGTTGATATACAAATTTATTTTGCGTTGATTTTTTACGGATAACAGACAATCAAAAGATAATGGATGATAATGGATAATGAAAGAAAGGGTGATTCAATTGGCACAGACAGTTAAAGACATACAGGCAAAGCCAAAAAGCGGGACAGACTTCAGGACCGGGAAACTCGAGCGATACTCCTATGGTTTCTATTTTTTTGGTCAACTTATTTATTACGCGATTGTTATGGGCTTTTTACAACTGTACATGACAGAATCCGGTATTCCTGCCAACCTGGTGGGCACCATCTTCATCATAGCAAAAATATGGGATGCCGTGAATGACCCGCTCTTCGGCGTAATTGTGGACAAGACAAACCTGAAATCGGGAAAGTACATTCCCTGGGTGCGGCTGTCCACCTTTCTTATTCCTGTAGCAACCATTTTTCTGTTTTCAGTGCCGATGGATGTCAGTGTGCAGGTTAAGGCAATATGGGTCACTGCCGGATATGTATTGTGGGACACCAGTTATACCATGTGCGATGTGCCCATCTTTGCCCTGGCCACCAGTATGACGGACAATTTGAAGGAAAGGAACTGGCTGTTTCTCGCCAACCGGTTCTTCATGTTTGTGGGCTCGCTGCTTACGACAATACTGGTGCCATTGTTATTCCCCAACATCGGATGGACGGCCACCATCATCATCATGTCTGTCATGGCTTTGGCCACCATGCTGCCAATAAGCTTCAAGGCAAGGGAACGGTACTTTGTGGATGACGAAAAAAATCCAACCATTGGGCAACTGTTCCGTTACATTGGCAAAAACAAGTATTTGCTCATTTTCAACGGCGCTCTTATCCTTGCCTCTCTTTCCAACACCAGCGGAGCGGTGAGTAACTATGTGGCCATTTACTGCCTGGGCAGCACCAAATGGATATCTATCCTGGGTCTGGTGGCTTCCCTGCCGATGCTCCTCTCTATTCTGCTTACCCAGCAGATCATCAGGAAGGTGGATAAGTTCACTGTCTTCCTTATCTGTCAGGCAGTCAATATGCTGCTTTGTGTGGTACTGTTCTTTGTGGGTTACTCCAATATCACATTGTTCCTCGGAATCATCGCATTGCGTTCCGTCTTTGGCAGCGCCGGCACAGTACTGCTGGTCCTGTTCACCGCGGACTGCGCCGAGTATGGCCACTTTGTAACCGGTGAGCGCGCCCAGGGCATGGCTTTTTCCGTTCAGACTTTCACTGCCAAGATTACCGCTGCACTATCCAGTGCCATCGGTATGTTCATGCTGGGTGCAGTGGGCTTCGTTGAGGGGTCGGGCGCGGCGCAATCGAGCGGGACCATTGTCTGGATATGGCGGATGTACACCGTGGTGCCGCTTGTGACCGGTATTCTGGCTTTCGCCCTTGTCCTGTCCGGGTACAGGCTGCGCAGCAACGACGTGGCGCTGATGATGCGCGCCAATGCAGGAGAAATAACAAGGGAGGAGGCCGAGGCGGGCTTTTCAAGGGAATATAAGTGAAAACGGAGCCTCAAAACCTTTCACATACCCTTTTAGCGTTGTACGGAACGAATAAAACATGTTAAAATAGGGATGGATCAGGAAGGGAAGGGAGTTTGTGCGAATTATCATCTCTCCTGCGAAGAAAATGAATACGGAAACGGACAGCTTGCCCTGGAAGAGTTTGCCGCAGTTTTCAGACGAGGCGGAAAGGCTGCTGCACTGCCTGCAGAATATGAATTATGGGGAACTGAAGACATTGTGGCAATGCAACGATTCCATTGCCAACCTCAATTACGAACGTGTACAGACGATGGATCTGAGACGTAATCTGACTCCGGCTATTTTATCCTACGAGGGCATTCAATTTCAATATATGGCTCCTGGTGTGTTTGAGGACGGACAGTTCGCGTATATTCAGGAGCATCTGCGTATTCTGTCGGGCTTTTATGGCCTGTTGCGACCTTTCGACGGGGTAACGCCTTATCGCCTGGAAATGCGGGCAAAGCTCCCGGTGGACGGAAAAAAGGACCTTTATGCCTTTTGGGGGGAAAAGCTGGCACAACAACTTTGCATCGGGACCGATCTTATTTTAAATCTTGCTTCCAGGGAGTACAGTAAAGCTGTTTCAGTGCACCTGCCGAAGTCCGTTCGTTTTTTGAGATGTACCTTTGGAGAGTGGAAAGGTGACAAGGTGATCGAAAAGGGCACGATGTGCAAGATGGCCCGTGGTGAGATGGTTCGCTGGCTGGCCGGACAGAATATAACTCATCCTGAGGCGATTAAAGGCTTTGACCGCCTGGGGTATACATACCAGAGAGAGCTTTCCGGTCAGGACAACTTCGTATTTATCAAAGAAAGAACCAGGCACGGGAGGAAATTATTGATTTCGTTGGGGTAACAGACTCTGTGTTGTCGAATAAGGAGGGTAATCCATGAATTTGTTCACAAAACAAATTGAATCCTGGAAAGATTGGGGCAAGGTGTTCCAGTCCATTCCGGCTTTTACGCCTCTGGTGGAATATATCTTGAAAAAGGAAAATCTGCCATCAGGAAAAATCGAGAATCTCACGCCGGGGACGAATGCTGTGTTCAAGGTCGGAGACTATGTTGTCAAGATATTCGCCCCGGCTGAGAGCGGGATAGACCAGACGATGGACCTCCAGACAGAACTTTTTGCCGCACAAAGGGCAAACAGATCAGGTGTTTCTGTTCCGAAAATGGTTGCCCATGGTTTCGTGGAAGACAGATATCGCTTCGCCTATATAATAACCAGGTATATAGAGGGTGTGGCATTTGCAGATGCCATCAGGAACATGACCGATGCGGAGAAGACCTCTGCCGGCAGAAAACTGCGGATCGTGACGGATAAGATGAATACCCCCTGCAGACCTTTCAACGGAATCGACGTAATAAACGACAAAGATCGCAGCCGTCGCTGGGATAAAAGATATTCGGAGCACTTTAAATCTGAGCGGCTGGAGTATATTCATTCCCATAATTATAGTGAGAAAGTATTTGTTCATGGCGATTTGTGCGGGGATAATATCCTGCTTGCTTCGCAGGGCGAACTCTATATTATCGACTTTGCCGATGCTGTGCGGGCCCCGAAAGTCTATGAGCACGCGCTTGTGGCGGTTGAATTATTCGACTTTGATCCGGCATTGCTGCAGGGATATTTCGGGGCTCTCTCTGCTGACGAGCTGACGGAGATATGTTTTGACGGCTTATTGATTCACGATTTCGGCGGGGATATTTTGGAACGACATATTGGAAGGCCGGATGAGTTTTATGGATTGGATGATTTGCATAAGCAGTTAAAACATAGAATTCAAAGTTCAGTAAGACCATTGGAATAAAGCGGGGTTACTGCGTATTTTGAATATCCAAAAAGCAAAAGCCCGCTCAATCCTTACGGACAAGCGGGTTTTACTGGTCTGGGTGAAAGGATTTGAACCTTCGGCCTCTTGAACCCCATTCAAGCACGCTACCAAACTGCGCCACACCCAGTTGAAGAAACAACTATTATAATACTATATCCGGTAAAAAAATGCAAGTGGTTTTTCCAAACCTTTGACCCAAAAACCGATTGCTGAACCGGTTATTTTCTCAGAAAGAGAAGGCGTTCCGCCGCTGAAGCAGAACGCCTGTGGAGTTTCTTAAAATGCTTTTCGGAACAGAGCTTCTATATCCGCTTCTGTTGCATCTTTCGGGTTCCCGGGGGCGCATGCATCCTGGACTGCGGAAGCTGCAAGCTTTGGAATGTCTTCTTCTTTTACGCCGATTTCGTGCAGCTTTTGCGGAATGGCAACATCCACGGAAAGCTGCCGTACGGCATCCACCGCTGCTTTTCGGTATTGCTGCGGATCCATTCCGGAAACATCGATATCCATTGCCTGTGCGATATATTTGAATTTATCACCGGTTGCATCGGCATTGTATTCCATGACGTAAGGCAGCAGCAGTGCACATGCCAGACCGTGAGGAGTATCATAGTAAGCGCTCAGGGTATGCGCCATGCTGTGTGCGATTCCAAGCCCGACATTGGAGAACGCCATGCCCGCCACATACTGAGCCACACTCATGCCTTCCCTTACCTCCATATCCCCATTGTGTGCGGAGCTCCGCAGGTCACGGTTTATCATTTCAATTGCTTTCAGTTCAAACATATCCGAGAGTTCCCATGCGTTTTTTGTGGTATAGCCTTTGATGGCATGAGTGAGGGCAACCATTCCGCAAGGTTCTTTGGCATGGTTGTCATCATGGCGGGATCAATCACAGCGAGCACAGGAATATCGTGAGGATTCACGCATACAAACTTTCGCTGCTTTTCCATATCCGTAATCACATAGTTTATGGTCACTTCAGCCGCCGTGCCGGATGTAGTCGGAACCGCAACAATGGGAACGCTGGGGTTTTTGGTGGCCGCGGTGCCTTCCAGGGAACGGACATCGGAAAATTCCGGATTGGTAATGATGATGCCAATGGCCTTGGCGGTATCCATGGAGGATCCTCCCCCGACAGCAATGATAAAATCGGCGCCGCTCTTTTTGAATGCTGTACATTTTCAATCGAGAAATCAAAGAGACTCTCCATGAGAGTCTCTGATAAAACGGATCCGGCCACCATGCGGCTGGATATAAAGCTTTTTTCGTCGGGTTAATAGTTTTCCATAAACAATTCGAAATAAGACTGGGGATTCAGGCAGGCGGGGCATACTTTCGGCGGTGTTTTTCCGGTGTATACATATCCGCATTTCATGCAAATCCACTGTACAGGTTGTTCTCTCTCAAACACCCTGCTGTTGGCAACATTTTCAGCCAGCTTGTTGTAGCGGGTTTCGTGTCTCTTTTCCACCTCGATAATCTTCATATAAGCGGCTGCGACCTCCGGGAAGCCTTCCTCCTTCGCAGTTTTTGCAAAGGCAGGATACAGCTCGTCCCATTCTTCCTTTTCCCCTGCGGCTCCGGCTTTCAGATTCTCAAGGGTGGACCCTTTGGCAACGGGATAGCCGGCATTCTTGATTTCCACAGAGGTGGGCAGTTCCTCTTTCAGGCCTTCCACAAGGAAATTGAAGAATCTCCTGGCGTGCTGCTCCTCATTATCGGCAGTTTCACGAAAAATTCTGCCGATCTGCATATATCCTTCCTCTTCTGCAGCGGCAGCATAAAATACGTACCTGTTTCTTGCCTGGGATTCCCCGGCAAAGGATTTCAACAGGTTCTCACGGGTTTTGGTTCCAACTAAACTTTTCAATGTAAAAAACCTCCTTGCTTAGTTTTGCATGTTTTACTCACACTTGTTATCTATACCCCTGTGGGCCCAACATAAACACAGAATTTGCGTTGTGTCCTGCCGGCTTTCTTAATCATACTTTCGGCAGCATTGAATGAAGGAAAATACGCTGCTTCCCCAATTCCATTGGGGCCGCCGCACAGGAACAGTTCGTTTTTCATTTCGTCCCTCTTTTATCGTCTTTATCTTTGCCGGCCTTTTTTCTCTTTCGTACACATTCGGATAGAAGATATTCGATCTGCCCATTGATGGATCGAAAATCATCCTTAGCCCAGGCAGCAATCTGTTCATACAGCTTTTTAGATATACGAAGAGGAATTTGCTTTTTGGTTTGACTCATTTTTTAATAGAGACTGCCGCTGTTTACAATGGGCTGGGTATCTTTATTGCCACACAGGACAACCAGTAAATTGGATACCATGGCGGCCTTACGCTCCTCATCAAGTTTTACTACGTCATTTTCATTGAGCTTATCCAAAGCCATCTCCACCATACCGACAGCCCCATCAACGATCATCTTTCTGGCATCAATGATGGCGCTGGCCTGTTGCCTCTGAAGCATGACTGCAGCAATCTCCTGAGCATAGGCAAGGTAGGTAATGCGGGCTTCTATGATCTCAAGACCTGCTTCCTTTACTTTTTCCTGAATATGCTCGTGAATCCGCTCAGCTACCAAAGCGCTGGAACCCCGCAGACTGCCTTCGTCGGGCTCACCATCACCGGTGGTGTCGATCCCGGGTGCCACATCATAGGGATAGATGCGAACGATATCCCTGAGTGCGCTATCGCACTGCAGAGACAGATATTCTTTGAAATTGTCCACATTGAAGACAGCCCTTGCCGTATCAACGACTCTCCACATTACTGCAATGCCAATCTCTACAGGATTCCCCAGAACATCATTTACTTTTTGTTTGTTATTGTTTAGTGTCATAATTTTAAGGGAGATTTTTTTATTCACACCTGCGTTGGCTTGTATGGCATTTCCTTCCGGGGAAATGGTAATTTTGGAACCGGAATCGTTATCCACATCGCCGCTTTGACCAAGACGAGTCCTGGAAGCGGGGTTCACTGCTGAGGAGAAGGGGTGGACAAAATAGAAGCCGTCTTCTTTCAGGGTGCCAATATACTTACCGAATAAGGTCAGGACCAGAGCTTCCTGTGGCTTGATGATTTTGAATCCGAAAAAGGGAATGATGCCAACTGCCAGCCAGACGATCCCTACAGTCAGGGGCAGTGCGCCTATATTCCCCGGACTGCTCTCCAGGAGAAGCCCTCCCATGATTGTCAGGCCAATGGCTGCTAGGTAGAGCAGCAGGAAAAGAATCAACATGGGCATCCCTGGCCTTGCTTTTAGAGTTTTTTCTTTCATAATTTCGTCTCCTTAATATTAAAATGATATTATTATAATATCACAGCAGCATTGGTTGCGCAAGAATTATTTGGAAACATGGGAAAGAATCGTGCAGGTTGTAAATTTACAAAGTTCGTGTTTTATGCTAATATAATTTTAAAATGTAAGACGGTAAAGAATGATGGGGAGTAGGTGAATATATTTGAATACCGGCTTGAAATTGGCATCCTTTTTCCTTCGGAAACTGACCATCATGGTTGTTGTGCTGCTGTTGATTGTTCTGGCAACTTTTTTTGCATATGATGTGGCCAATATATATGTTATGGCTAAGGATGGGCTTTCCCAAAGAGCAGAAACCATTATCAACGAGGAGGATACGGACAGCCTGAATCGGTTTTTCACAAAGAAATTCCTGAATTCGGATTCTTTTCTCCGCAGCCATCCGTATCAGGGCTATCAGATATCGGATTATGGTTATGAACTGAAGATCCGCAGAATATGGGTCTGGCCATGGCAGTCCAGGACAAATGTTTTGGTGGAGGAATCCATACCGGAGTCTTCCTGGAAGTTTTCCATTACTGATGAAATGCGGGAAAAGCTGACCGAGGAGCAGGGCATCCCGCAGGACGCGGAAAAGGAAGACGGCCCCAATGCAAAGAACGGGGAAACCACAAAGGAGGCCGCGGAGGCGCCCTCCAAGGGAGCCAAAAAGGTGAAATTGAATATTCCAAAGCCCAAATGGCAGAACGGAAAAAAGACTGTGGAATTCCGAAAGGTGAAAGGGCAGTGGAAGATCAATCGCATTGCCCTTTCCAACAGCCCGGGATCGAAACAGGATACAAAAAAGGATTCCGGGGAATCATAAAATCAGGGATTGCCGGCTTCAGGCCGGTATTTTTCATGGATGGAGGCTGGAACGGATGAAGATGACCGGTTTTCGGATCGGTTGCCTGTCGATTGAAACGCCCCTGTTTCTGGCCCCTATGGCGGGGGTTACGGACCTTGCGTTCCGAAAGCTGTGCAAGGAACAGGGATGCGGCATGGTATACACGGAAATGATCAGTGCAAAGGGCTTGTATTATGGAAGCAGCCACACCAGGGATTTGATGAAGATCGACAGAAAAGAACATCCTGTTGGAATACAGATATTTGGATCCGATCCGCTGATCATGGCAGGAATGGCGGAGAAATTATCGGAAACCGAAGCGGATCTGATTGATATCAATATGGGCTGCCCTGCGCCCAAGATCGTAAGAAATGGAGAGGGCAGTGCATTGATGAGAAATCCCTCTCTGGTGGGTAATATCGTGCGTGAGGTGTCCAGGGCATCTTCCAAACCGGTCACGGTGAAAATCCGAAAGGGCTGGGATGAAGAAAGCGTCAATGCGGTGGAAATTGCCCGGATTGCCGAGAAAGAAGGTGCAGCTGCCGTGACCGTGCACGGCAGGACAAGGGAACAATATTACTCTGGTTCGGCAGATTGGGATATTATAAGGAAAGTCAAATCCAGCGTTTCGATTCCCGTCATCGGAAACGGTGATGTTTTCACTGCGCAGGCGGCCCTCGAAATGAAACGGCAGACGAACTGCGACGGAATCATGGCAGCCCGGGGTGCCCGCGGCAATCCGTGGCTGTTCCGGGACATTGTTTCCCTGTGGAATACCGGGACGGTACCTCCTCCGCCCTGCGCGGAAGAAAGAATCCACACTGCTCTCCGTCATCTGGGGATGCTGATGGATCAAAAGGGAGAAAAGGCAGCTGTACCAGAGATGAGGAAACATATTGCGTGGTATCTGAAGGGGATGAAGGATTCCGGCCGGATCCGGAGTCAGGTGAATACCCTGAATACGGAGGCGGAGGTGCGGGCATTGCTGAATGCCTATGCGGCGGAACGAAAGAAGGATGAAGCAGAGGAAAGCCACAATGAGTGAAGCCGGATGGCATACTTTTCTCGCAATGGGAATATAACTGCAGTATGGCAAAACAGGAGTATGGTATTCATGGATAAATTTGCAGTGGTACTGCAGCCGGGCGAAGGGGAAGGAATCCTGGCATCCCATCCGGTTCTGAAGCATTTTCCCGAAAAATACGCAAAGCGTTGTCTTTCCCGTCTGCCTGCCCGGGCGACCGGATTCATACTGGACAGGGGGGACAATGACAGGCTGGGTTGTACGATGAAGGTTCCTGCCTTGTTCCTTCAGGCGGAGGAAGGGGAAACCGGAAGTCGGCTCCATCTTCTGAAAGGGATGGCACGGAAATTGAAAAAGAGAGGCATCCGCTACCTTTCCCTTCCATTTGCATATGATTTTTTGGATCCGGAAGGGATATCCTGCCTGGAAAACCGGGGTATTGCTGTGCTGGACGGGTTTTACCCCTTATTGGCAGGCCTGCTTCTTGTATGGAAGGAACTGCTTATTATTCTGGAAAAGGAACTCCCTTTTTTCGAAGTCGGCATCTGGGGTGCGGACACTGATATTGGAAGGATTTGGGTGGAATCCATAGTTGGCGTGGTGAATCATATGTGCCTTGGAGGACAGGATCGGAAAGTGCTGGAGGAGACAGGCAGGGAGGTTCTGAATACGACCGGGCTGTCCTGTCAGATTACCCAGGATCCGGATACCTGCCTGAGCGACAAGCAACTCACCGTACTTGCCGAGCCGGTTCCCGTTCCCTATACAATCTGTCAGCCTTCCTTCCATTTTCTGTCCTGTCCGGAAAGCATCTTTCCCGTCTCCCAGCAGGATGGGGTACCGTATGAAAGCCCAGGGGTTTATTGGATTGAAATGGGATGGATGGCATTTCCCCGGGACATTGTCATGGAGCAGGAACTGGGTCCATGGGATGAACTGGGTGTACTGGAGGGCCTGATCACGATTGGCAGCAAAATATACCGGAACGATATCCGCAGGAGCAGATTTTCCCTGCGGCAAGTCGAAAGGATACAGCAGCTGTATGAAAGATATCCTGTCAGACTGCAGGGCTTTGTACAAAGCGGGAGGAAGATCCATTTCAATCGCTTTCGAAAGGAGTATTTTTCCAGAAATAACGAAGATATATCTTGACAAAATGGAGGGTTGCCACTTATAATAGGTGTGTTTAAAATCGAAGAATTCAGGCACTGCAGAAAAGGAAGGGCATGCAGTGCTTCTTTAACATAATTGGATTTCCATGGATTGCCAGAGAATAAAAATGATTCGATGGGAGTATAGTAGCGTCATATTATTTTTTGGTATATAATATTTGAAGGGGAGAATGGAATTATGACCAACAAGGAAACGGTTCTGACTTCGGAAGGAGTGCGAAAACTGGAGCAGGAGCTCCAAAAACTCAAAACGGTGCGTCGCAGGGAAGTTGCTGACCGAATCAAACAGGCCCTGGCATTTGGCGACCTGAGCGAGAACTCCGAATACGATGAAGCAAAAAATGAACAGGCTTTTATCGAGGGACGCATTGTGACTCTTGAGAAACTGCTGAGAAATGCCAAGGTTATTGATGATGATGATATTTCCACGGATGTGGTCAGTGTAGGGGCTGCCGTGAAAGTTCTCGATATTGAATTCGATGATGTCATCGAATATACCATTGTAGGTTCTGCGGAGGCCAACCCGGGCAAAAATAAAATTTCCAATGAATCTCCGGTGGGCAGAGCGTTGCTTGGGAAATCCATCGGTTCGGAGGTGGAGGTAGACGTTCCGGACGGGGTTATTAAACTCAAGATACTGGAAATTAATAAAAATAAAGGGTGAAAAATCAGTGAACCAAAGCAATAAGGACCAGAGGGACAGGAAACAAGCGGGACAAGTGCAGACGGAGGAAGATCTCAACGAAATTCTTCAGGTGAGAAGGGAAAAGCTAGATATTCTGAAAGAAGAAGGAAATGATCCTTATAAGATCACGAAATTTTGTCCGACCCATTATTCCGTGGATGTTTTAAACCATTTTGATCAGCTGGAGGATCAGGAAGTTACACTGGCCGGCCGCATGATGTCCAAGAGGATCATGGGGAAAGCGAGTTTCGCGCATATTCTGGATTCCCGGGGAAAGATTCAGATGTATGTTCAGATCAATGCATTGGGCAAAGAAGCGTATGATGACTTTAAGGCTTATGACATAGGAGATATTGTAGGGGTAACGGGAAGCGTCTTTCGTACACGCCGGGGAGAGATCACGGTTCGTGCACAGGAACTCACCCTTCTGTCCAAATCCCTGCAGCCGCTGCCGGAAAAATGGCATGGTCTCAAGGATCCGGATCTGAGATACCGGCAAAGATATGTGGATATGATTGTCAACCCGGAGGTGCGCCATACCTTCGTGACCCGCTCCAGGATCCTGCAGGAAATCCGGAAGTATCTGGATGGCAGGGGCTATCTGGAGGTGGAGACTCCCGTATTGCATAATTCCGCCGGAGGGGCTGCTGCGCGTCCCTTTGTGACTCATCATAACGCCCTGGATATTGATATGTACATGCGAATTGCCACGGAGCTTCATTTGAAACGGCTGGTGGTAGGCGGTTTTGACAAGGTATATGAAATAGGACGTATCTTCCGCAATGAAGGCATGGACATCAAGCATAATCCGGAGTTTACCACCATTGAACTGTATGAGGCGTATGCGGATTACCAGGATATGATGAGCCTGACGGAAAACATGGTATCCACTGTAGCAGAAAAGGTACTCGGATCGGATGCCCTGACCTATCAGGGAGAGGAAGTGAACCTGACCCCTCCATGGGACCGGATTACCATGATCGATGCGGTTCGGAAGTATACCGGAGTGGATATGTCGGCAATCCAAAACGATGAAGAAGCACGAAAGGCTGCGGAAGGGATTGGTGTTTCGACAGAAGGGAAAACAACCTGGGGTGAGGTACTATATGCCATATTTGACGAAAAGGTGGAGGAACAGCTGCGGAAACCCACCTTTGTAATGGATTACCCCATTGAGATATCGCCGCTGGCAAAGAGAAAGAAAGAGGACCCCAGGCTCACCTATCGTTTTGAAATATTTATCAACGGTCGGGAGCTTGGCAATGCGTTTTCTGAATTAAATGACCCCATTGATCAGAGAGAACGGTTTATGGAGCAGGCAAGGCAGAGAGCGGCCGGAAACGAGGAAGCGGAGAGGATGGATGAGGACTTTGTCAACGCCCTGGAGGTTGGCATGCCTCCTACCGGCGGCCTGGGAATTGGTATTGACCGGCTGGTGATGCTGCTGACGGATTCCTATTCCATCCGGGATGTGATTCTCTTCCCGACGATGAAACCAAAAGAAAAAGAGTAAGACTCCGTACAGGAGAAAGGCAATTATGAATAATCTGTTAATCTTGCAGCCGGGAACACCCGGCTGCTTGCCTTTTTTATATCGATACTCTATAATAATCATAACAAAATAAATTTCTTTTCACCAGGGAATCAATAAGCTGAAATCATATTGCAGTATAAGAATGGCGGGGATGAATGGATGTATCGCGTACGAATCGATAAGGAAACCATAAGGAACCATTTTCATTATGACAAGTGGAAATATGTGCTGGGAATTGTTCTGACCATTTTCTCCTGGAGCATGCTGGCAACGGTCACGAAGCCACAGACGCCGCCGGAGAAGAAAGTGGATGTCTATTTGGTGGGCGGCTATATGATGGAGGATGCTGCAAAGGAATATGGCGATACCGTATGCATGGATTTTCCGGGCCTTCGTGAAGTGAATCTTTTCAACATTGGGATTGAAGGCGATATGGAATATGCCGGCAGGCAAAAGCTTATGGTGATGCTGGGAAGCCAAAGCGGCGATATTTATTCTTTCCCGAAGGATGAATTCAAGGATATGGCAAAAGGCGGTGCTTTCCTGCCGCTGGATGAATACACGGATCTGACGAAGCGCTTTACCGGGGAGCAGCTGGCCGAGTATACTTTTTCCACGGAAGATGATAAAACGCCCAGAATATATGGGGTTCCTGCTTCGGATATCCAGTCGCTGGGCAAATCCGTTTTCGATACCAAAGATGCTGTCCTGGCCGTTACGGCTTATAGCAAGAACAGTGAAAAGGCAGTAAAAGTTCTGGAATGGATGGAAGACCATAAAACGGAGGAACAATATCAGCAGAGAAGGAAGGAGCTTCTGGAGGAAAAGGAACAACAGAAACAGCAAAAGGAGCAGCAGAAGAAAAAGGATCGTTAAAAAGAAAGGAAAGGAGGGGATAATATGTCCCATGTATCCGATTCCATCGGAAAATCAATTGAAGAGTCTTTGAATTTGGGACTGGGCCTTTTGATGTACTCAAGGGAAAAGATTGAAAATCTGGTGGAAGAATTGGTTGACAAAGGCGATGTGGCAAAGAAGGACGCGAGGCAGCTGGCAGGTAAGTTCATAAAGCAGGGCGAGGAACAGCGGGAAGAGCTGAAAAAAATGATTCAGAAGGAAACCGCAGACGCTTTGGATCACTTAAATGTAGCTCAGAAGAAAGATATCATCACAAAGGATGAAATCCGGGAGATTGTAAGGGAAGAGATACAAAAAGCTCTGCAGGAGCAGGGCGGACCCCGGGAAGAAAACGACAAATAAAAGAGCAAAAAAAGGAAAGGATAAATCGCCGGGAATCTGACGGAGCGGGGCAGCAGGCGCCACCTATGGCAGCTTTGCAGTGATGGGATGATGGAATGGATGACAGGCAGGTACGCATCAAAAGATACAAGGAGATTATCGCTGTTTTTACAAGGCACGGATTTGGAATGTTGTTTCAGCGAGTGGATTCCCGTCCTTTTTTTGCGAAAAAAAGGGGAATGTCCGATCCGGACATAGATTCCGACAATACCGAAGCTTCTGCCGGAAAACATCTGAGGATGGCTTTGGAAGAGCTGGGTCCGACATTTGTCAAACTGGGCCAGA
>DAINCI010000010.1:0-30620 GCA_036732425.1 Bacillota bacterium | reverse complement strand
AACCAGCCATTTTTCCCAGTTCCTTTTGGGAAAGATGGCTCTTTCTCCGCAGATCTTTCAGGTATTCTCCGAACTTCATACTTCTCACTCCTCAGGACTATTATATCCGATAATTTACCGTTTGGCAAATATTTTGCAAATATTAGAAATATGTTTGACAAACGGTAAATCCATTGCTATAATAAAAGCGAAAACGCGAACGCGTGTTCGCATAAAGTAATGATAACAGCATGGGAAAGCAGAATCAACCGGAAACGATTTGTTAAAATATTCCCCCGGAAATGAAAAACGGAAAAAACAGCAGAAGAGAAAAGGAGGACCCCATGAATTACAAACTGAAGAAGCTGGTCGAAGCTGCCAAAGACGGAAGTCCGGCTGCACAGATGGAATTGCTGGACCGGTTGAAGCCGCTCCTCCTTTTTACCCTGAAACGCTACGCATGGGGAATGGATTGGGAGGAAATGATGCAGGAGGCCAGTCTGGAGGTATTGGAAGCAGTCCGGGATTACCGGGAATCCACGGGAGTCCCTTTTCTTGCCTATCTAAAGGCCCGACTGGCCTTTCACATCTACAATCAATCCAGAAAGCAGCGGGTTGCCTGGTCCCGGAATATCTCCATGGAAAAAGAGGAAGACGGACAGAACCCCCTGGACCGCATCAGTGACGAGTCCGCCGATCCCCCGGGGGATCTTTTGCAACGGGAGCAAAGGGCAGCAGTCCGATCCGCGGTGGATCAACTGGATCCCGTACAGAAACAGATCATCCTGCTCCACTATTATCAGGGAAAGAGCCTGAAATCCATTGCAAGGAATCAGGGCGTCTGTTACAAAACGGCCCTGCGCCGCAGGGACAAGGCATTGAAATCCCTGGCCGCACTGCTGCATTTCTGAGATCCTTTCAGAGCATCCTCCCAAAGTCCTGGCATGGCATGGCAAATGGGTCAAACTTTCGGCCACTCCAGTTCCATTCCCTGATTCACAAGCAACTTCTGAAAATCAGCAAGTTTTTCTTTTTCGTTCCGTACCGCCCGCGGTGTCGTATGATGATCCAGGGCATAAGCGGCCAACAATCCTGCCGCCTCCCCGATGTTCCATTCCACCGGATGAAGCCGGTATGCTCCGTTGGTCACATGGGTTGTGCCGATTTTTCGGCAGCCTTGTCGTCCCGCATGGCCGGACTCTTCCTCCAATACTGCCAGCAGCCAGCGCCGCTGCGCATCCTCCCAGGCTTCCGCCCAGAATCACCACATCTGCTTTATATTCCTTCTGCATTGATTTTTTCCTCCCTGATATTCCTGACTAAAATGTTATCTCAAAAAACCTTGCTGCTTTCTTCTGCGGCATTTGAACCTTTAATTTTTCACCATTCAGTTCGAATTTACAATTTACTTTTTTGGGATATAGAACCTTTACTTCCCTAATTTGCTTTCCAAATTCCAGAGGGATTTCCGCCTGATCCGTTCCGGGCAGGAATACAGATAAGTAAGCCTTATTTTCACCTTTCAGACCATATGCCAATGTCTCATCCCTGATTTCGGATAAGCCCATTGGGAAATATGGGACAAAATCCTTGACATCTGAACGAATGCCCTTATACACATCAATCCCTTCCTTCAGTAACTCAAGATGATTCGCACTGAGTTTCCAAACCATTCCGCTGATATAAGGCCGCAGCAGCATGCCATTTACCATATTGTAAATCACATGCTCTTCCTCATCCTCATAAGGATATACCCACATTCCGGCCTGCTCCGGTGTTACTGCAGTGGAAACATTTGCCGCGATATGGGAATTGAAAATGTAATCTGTCTGATCGCTGGTGGATTGAAGGCTCTGCAGTCTCAGCATTCCATAATCCATTCTCTGACCGCCGGAACCACAATTCTCTATTACGAGTCCGGGATACTTCCTGTAAATATCCTCATACCACTGATACAGGCAACGATTATGCTCCAACAGTGCATCCGCACAACTGTCCGAGTTTACATCGCTGCCGATCCCGGTCGTTACATTGTAATCCATCTTAAAATATTCCGCACCATAATCCCTTACCATTCTGTCAATTACATCCATACAATATTCCCGGACTTCCTGATTTCTGAAATCCAGTAAATAACGCTTGTTATCCACGTGTCTTTTCCCATGTCTGCAGAAGAACCAATCATCCGGAAGAGCATTTGCCAATTCGCATCTGATTCCCATGGTTTCTATCTCAAGCCAAAGCCCCATTTTCAAGCCTTTGCTTTTAGCGTAATCAAATACCTTTTTCAGTCCATTCGGAAAACGCGTCCTGGACTCTTTCCAGGCTCCAACGCTGTCCCACCAGTCACCGTCATCATACCAGCCACAATCCAGGCAATAATATTCGCATCCAAGCTCTGCGGCTTTATCTATGATACGAAGCTCTTTTTCCTCCGTTGGATCTCCCATCAGACAATTCATATAATCATTGAATACCACATTGCATTTTTCATCATCCTCATTCGTCCTTCTCATTTTTCTTCTGTATTTGGTGAGCTCTGCTGCAGCTTCACTTTCATTGCCGGGAATCACACCAAAGGCAGCTTTCACGGTTGCAAAACAATCACCGGGCTTCAAATTCTTCCACCAACCGTTTTCATTCTCAGATGGGCCGCTCAGGGCGATATAAAGATGACGGTCCACACCTGAACCATATTCCGCAAGCCACTCTCCCGAATTTTCGATCTGGAAATAATAAATTTCATTCGTTTCCCTGTCCCTTGTGAAGCCCATGGGCAGATATTCACAGGTGGACCAGGAACCGTTGCTTCCGTATGAAAACCGGTTATTCCCAAATCCAGGTACCATAGGTCCTTCGACCGGCATACGGGTAAGGTTCAGATCTTCGATATCGGCTTTCTTCCAGCGTGCCTCACTGTCCCAGCCGTTATAAGGGATATAGATATCCGTTTTGTCAAAGTAAAGTTTTTCTCCATTTTTTGCAAGTCCCTGATAAATAAAAGAAGATGCATACTCAATCCCCATACTTTCCTTGCCACAGTTCTGTAACACATTCCATACCTGTGCGATCGCCACGCCGTTATAGAACTGCATATTGTACTGAACGGCAAGTCCCTGATCGGACAGCAATTCAATTTCCAGTTTTTTGCCTGCGTTATTTTCATAAACTCTATGATTCCTATATTTCAGCTGCATACTGGCACTGCAGGCATTGTGCTTATAGCCATGCATTTTAGTGGAAGTTTCTCCGGTAACCTGTACCTCCACAATCGGAAACCCCGTTGGTCCGGAAAGCTCCACCGGTTTACTGTTTTCCACAGCAGAGAAATCAGCCAACTCCACAACTCCATCCTCATGAATCCTGAAATCGACATTCATTCCATTCTCTTTGAAAGTAATACCGGATTTTCCCATATGATCCTCCATCCTGCCGAGATCCGGCAATTCACACTTTTTGATGCCGGATAATTTTCAGCTTGTTCACTGTTTGTCCTTCAGTAATTCGACAAAGGAAACTGCATACCTGTGATGTTTTTTCGGTTCCAGCAAAAACATATTGATTTTATGGAACAGAACGGCGATCAGCACAGAACCCAGAAAGACGCCGACCGAAAACAAATAATCGCTGCGCTGATACCAAAGATCGTTTCGAAAAAACAGAATGGCCAGTCCCTGGCTTAAGTAGACCTCATAGGAGATATCCCCCAGATATGTGAGCAGTCTGCTGTTCAGCTGCACTTTTTTCCCAAGGGCAGCAACCGTGATACAGAAAAATGCGGAAGACAGATAATGAATGAGAAGGAAATACCCCATGGACTGTGCTTTGTTCTGCACAACCTGAACGTAAAAGAACACAAACCCGAGAAGACTGAAGCATATCGTCGGCAGCCATTTTTTATCCAGCCATTTGGAAATCGGTTCGCTGTAAATCCCCCATACGACTCCCAGCAGGAAATTCGTACAGGTTTTATACCAATGTTTCTGAAAACCCAGGCCATGGCAAAGAAGACTGTAGACCAGAAGGCCGACCGCTATCATGAACGCCAGATGTTTGTATTGATCCTTGCTGATCCTGGCTGCCGCATAGAAGACAAGATAAAAAAGAATGATGGCAATCACATACCAGGAAAACGAAACGTATATCTTGCCGGTTACAAAGGACTGCAGCGCCGTACCCAGGGAAAAATCCGAATTCAGAATCCGGTTTGCCGCATAGTAAATCACCAGTCCCACGGCAAAGGGCGCCGCAACCTTTGGCAGCCGGTTGGACAAAAAAGTCTCAAGATACCCTTCTTCCTTCTTCATGTACTGCACCATAAGCCCATAGCCTGATATAAAAAAGAAAAAACTGACGGCAAGGTAACCGATATTTCCAAAATAAGGGAACCCAATCCCGTCTTCCGTCCGGTGCACCAAATGATGCACAATCACAAAGAGAGCAAACAACCCTTTTAACTGCCCTGTCTGCCGGGGTTCCAGGTAGCTGTCGAGGCTTCCCTTTCTTCGGACTTCCATATCCAATGTTGGAATCATGAATATCAACAGGATTAACAGATCCATTCCCCACATTTTTTGATCACGCCTCCCGGGATTTCGTCTGGTAACCTTCTCTTCCCAATGAAAAAAGCAGGTAAGTTCAATACCTGCTTCCTTATTATAACAGATTTTGGGCATGCCCGCAAATCCATCCTGCGGTGCTCTCCCCTTCTGAGCACTTCTCCCTCCCTCAGAGATCAAATCTTCCTGCACGGGCTCCTCTATCCTTCAAATGAGCCATGATAACTGTCTGAATGAGGAAGCAATGAGGAAGCATGAAGCTGCCTAATAAAGGATTCCGCCTCCCTGCGTTCTCTGCTTCAGATGATATTCCGCATCCGCGCAGTTGGTCCGGGCAATGGCAATCCGATCCTCCATGCTCATCACTTTGTTATTCTCATCCACTACGGCAACTCCGCCCTTTACCGGTTTGGCAGTCCATTCCCTGGCGTGCCGGAATTCTTCGGTTTCTCCCCAGATCCAGGGCACCGGCAGGAATCCGGCTGCCAGTACTTTATAGAATCCTTCCGCCGAATAAAGATCGTCAAAGGTTTCTTCCATTGCTGTCAGCAGTTTCTTTGCCGACTGCAGAAGCTCTGCCGATCGTTCCGCCACATTCCGGTTCCGGCTCATGTCCTCCACTTTTTCCATTCGCCTTGCCTCCCGGTATTTCTGCAGGGAATGCTGGGTAATCTGAACGCTTTCCTTTATAATATCCGGCGTCGCCAGCCGGGAAGCTTCCGAATAGCTTACCACGTGAATAATGGGCGGATCCGCTTCATTGTGCGGATCGATGTCATCCATCAGCGCTGTCACGGCAGCCAGCTGCATCCTGGCCTCCTCCATGTCCGGCTTGAAATAGTCCAGACCGGCCCGTGGCTGAAGAATCACCCGAAAGTTCCGATCCTCCAGACTTCGGACCAGTTTGACCATGGCCCGGGACTTTGCCAGATCCTGAACGCCCCAGGTGGACCGGGGGGTATTCAGCATGTTTTGCAGAACAAACGTCCGGATGCCCAGCTTTTTTGCCAGTTTGGCCGCCAGACAGGCAGAAACGATATAGGTCACATCATCGGCGCCGCGGAACGCAAAGTGATGGGAGACGTTTGCCTCAAAAGGCTTGTCCGTCCCGGCAATATACCGGATGGTTTCCATATGCTGCTTTAAATTGGTATAGACATCGTAGGGACCTCTCCCGTCCAGCCGGTTGAACCACCACAGGGACAGGGCGTGCCAGCAGATATGAATGGTCTCCTCGTACATCCGTGCCAAAGCCGGGATATCCCTTGTCCCGGCATAGGTCCTTAAAAAAAGCGGCCGGGAAGCCTCCCAGACCATCCGGAATTCCTCCGGGGAATGGATGGGGACTCCGCCTCCGTTGACCTTGCCTTCCCAGTCGCCCCCAAAGTCCGACTGGGTCAGCTGCGAGCTGCCTATGGATATGATATCCAGATACCGATCGCCGGCCAGTGTTTTGACCCAGGATAAAAAATCCTTCACATTTTCCTCCCGGCTGACTTCGGAGGAATACGGACCCACATGTGCCCTGGTCAGCGGTACGGACGAATCGCCCTGGACGCTTTTCCGCGCATTCAAACGTTTTTCCACGGTATCCCGTTCCGTTCCGTAATCCGGGTAGTCCGGCGGGTCCGACGGTTTCCATTTCCGGTATTCCTGGGAGGCAAAGATCTGTCTGCCAAACTCCATCCGTGCCTCATCATACCGGCTGCCTTCCCGGATTTCCATGGGGATTTTCTCCTCCGGCACTCCCAGCATGCCAAGGGTCTCACGGTCCGATTCCCCGCCCTGGAACACACTCACCAGTCCGTCGAATTCCTGCTCCATCAGCTGACAAGCCTCCGGCAGGCCGGCAAAATAGACGGCATCCACGGGTCCCCCCTGGTAATGCAGCAGCCGGTTCTTTCGCATCTCCTCCAGCAGATATCCCATCATGCGGACCGCATCGTTCTTGTCCAGCCGATAACTGATGCCCAGCCGGCTGATGCTCTCCCGTATCATCCAGTCGACAACGACCTGCCTTTTTACCTCATATAAATAATCATTCATTGCCTCCGCAACGAAGTCCTCGGCGATAATGACATCACAGCCACATGTGCGAAGCAGCTCTGCTGCAGCGTTGATTCCCAGAGTGTGGGCGTCAATGGCCGGCTTGATAAAACCATATCTCATTTCACCATCATGAAAACGGTATTTCAGATTCATTTTTACCACTCCTGTCCGGAACAAGATGGGCGGCAGTCTCTTTCAGCCAGGTGATCTCACTTGCGGAATAATCCAACTGATACCCTTTCTCCCTGTAATCCTCCTCCAGCAATCGGCAGGCCAGATCCACAATCAGCGTGGTATTCTTCATATCCAGTCCCAGCTTCTTTCCGATGGCTTCCAGGGGAACCAGACCATAGGAGACATCTTCAAAAATGTATCTGTGATGCAATGTGGTGGGAGCATCAATCTCCTTATAGGCATCGTTATTCTGAATGCATTCATACAGACTGCCCCCGGAAACATGATATGTCCGCATCATCCATTCCCTTGCCGACTCCACCCGGTATCCCAGAGCCTCCGAAACGCGGACCCTTTCCTGATCCAGCCGTTCCAGAAACCGCGCTATCGTCGGGGTAATGCCTTCATGGTAATACTTGTAGTGGCTTGCGGCGCCTTCCATCCTTCCCACATTCAAAAGGAGCGGAGCACAGTGCAGTATCATGCCCACGTTTCCAATGGATGTCTGAATGATGGATTCGGCGGGAATGAAATATGGCCGGATGCACTCGGGCAGATAACGGATAATATCCTTGTTCATCCGGGCATCCAGTGCTGAAATCAGGACCGAATCCTTCATGGCCATGATATGAACGGAGTCCTCCGCAGTCTTCCGGCAGGTGTAGATAATCGTCTGGGTCTCGGCAATGGTCTGTGGATACTCCATGTTATACCTGTCATAGGTTCTGCGAAACTCCAGGGCCCCCAGGGTTCGTCCGGGATTCAGGACGATTACCGTTGATTTGCGGATGTTTCCGGCGATTAACTCCGCCAGCTCCCTGTGGGAATTGGCCGGTGTGGTAACCAGTACAATATCCGGATCTTTCAGTGCCAGACGGATATCATCCGTAATCGTATCAATCCGGATGTCTCCCTGAATCTCTCCTTCACAATGAATCACATGCGTGCTGCTGATCCTGGAAATGGTGGAACCGGACCGGTTCCAAAGTGTAACACTGTTCCCGCCTCTGCTCAGATGTGCTGCCATGGCAAGCCCTGAGTTTCCGGCACCGATCACCGTTGCTTTCATATAACAACCCCCTTGCTTCGTCAGACCGGTGATAAGTCGGCTGGATCCCTGAAAAAGGATAGAACCCCCCCATCCAACAGAAACCCATGAAAGAAAAGTCCATATCAGATTTCCGGAAGAAACGCAATCCTTATCCCGAGTTTGACGCTATTCACTTTCTGTTTGTTTAAAAAACCAGAATAAATGATACGTCTATTATAATACAGAAAGCACCGCCTGCACAAGAGCAAAATAATCAAAAATTCCAAATATTCACACCGCAATCGACATTTTCCGATAACGGTTTCTCAGATCCGGCGAAGGCCCTGCCAGCAGGCAATGATCAGCTCACGGGGGATGAATTTTGAGAGCAGTCGCTGCAGAAAACTGACGACGCCCGGTGTGGATACGGGAAGATTCCATTTGCTGTCCCGCAGCGCAATTCCTGCTATGGAGGCAGCATGGGATGCAAGGGGAAAATGGCGGATGGCCTGAGGGTTGCGGGAATCCTTGGCAATGCCGATGAACTCCGTATCCCTGATCCAATACGGACAGACAGCTGTCACGTGGATCCCTTTTCCAAACAGCTCCCATCGCAGGGCACGGCTGTAGTTCAGCACAAATGCCTTTGTGGCGGAGTACACATTCAAAGCCGGAAGGGGCTGAAAGGCAGAGGAAGAACAGATCTCCAGAATCCGGGCGCCTTTCTGCATGTAAGGCAGAACAGTAAGCGTCATGTTCATCAGGGCACGGCAGTTCAGATCCAGCATATCGTTGCTGTCCTGAACGGATATTTCCGTATAATTCCCCATTTTGCCGAATCCTGCGGCGTTGATCAGCAGCCGGACGTCCGGCTGCTCCTCCTCCAGCAGCGCCTTCAGGTTGGCAAAAGCGCTGTCCTTTGTCAGGTCCAGCGGCAGGGAGCGTGCCGGCAAAGGGCATTCCTCCGCAATCTCCTGCAGGCGTTTCTCCCTCCTGGCAATGAGCCAGATTCCATCCGGCTTTTCCCTTTCGCAAATCTGTTGGATGAATTCACGTCCCAAACCACTGGACGCACCTGTCACGATGGCAATCCGCATCCTGATTCCTTCCTTTCCCGGGTTGTCGGCATAATGATAAGACCTAAAATAGGATAACCCTGTTTCCGGTTCATTATGCCGGCCTGTATACCGGCGTTGTGTTCCTTATTTTTCCTCTGTTTCTTGTCTTCTGTCTTTCCTGTTCCCTTTCCTCCTTTCCATTCATCAAATGTTGTTGGATATCAGCCGTTCCAATCCGTTTTTATAACGAACAGGTTGCTTTCCGTTCACGTACTATAATAGCAGTTCCTACATATATATTAAAGAGAGGTGATACCAATGATTTATTCCAATTAAAAATCATTTCCGTATAAAAGCAGAAAGAAAGGAGGTTTCCCATGTCGGACAAACAATCCGTCCTGCAAAATCCGTTGACCGGAAAGGAGAACAGAAACCGGGACACGAAAGAAAAAGGAAGCTTCTTCAGGGATTTTCTCAAACAGGCAGACCTTCAGATCCTGGTAATTCCTGCGATCCTTCTTATTGTGATTTTTTCCTATATTCCCATGTACGGCGTATTGATGGGATTTCAGGATTTTCAGCTGGGGGATTTTCCGGGCCTCAGTCCCTGGGTGGGGTTCCGGCATTTCAAGACCCTGTTCCAGGATCCGAACTTTCCTGTCGTGATGCGAAACACGCTGGTGATCAGCCTTTTGAAGACCGTAATCAATTTTCCTGCTCCCATTCTTTTTGCGGTCCTGCTGAACGAATTGGTGGGGAAATACTTTAAAAAAGCCGTACAGACCATCAGTTACCTGCCGCATTTTATTTCCTGGGTCGTTGCGGCCACTTTAATGTTTGACTTCTTTTCCATGGACAACGGTGCCGTCAACTCCGCCCTGGTTGGAATGGGCATCCTCCAAAAGCCCATCCATTTCTTTGGAAAAGCAGAATACTTCTGGGGAATGTCCGTACTTACGGATTTATGGAAAGGGCTTGGCTGGAATTCCATAATCTATTTCGCCGCCATTTCCTCAGTGGATGAGCAATTGTATGAAGCAGCAGAAATAGATGGTGCAGGAAGGTTTACCAGGATGTGGCACATTACCATTGCAACTATTTTACCGACCATTGTACTGCTCTTTGTCTTCAATATCGGCGGCCTGCTGAATGCAAACTTTGATCAGATCATGATGCTGACCAATCAGATGACGAATCCGCTCCTGCGTTCCCATGCGGATGTCCTGGACACTTATGTGTACCGGGTGGGATTACGGGAATCCCGGTATTCCTTCGGTGCCGCAGCCGGTTTGTTCAAATCTGCCGTGAACATTCTGCTCCTTTTGGCTGCCAATAAAATCGCAGGAAAAATATCGGGTACCAGTGTGCTGTAAATAACAGATTGGAAGGTGGTTTGCGTGATCAAAAAGACCAATATATGGTACACATTATTTGATATTCTTGTCGTCATTCTTATGATCCTGGTCCTCCTGGTCACACTTTATCCGTTTGTCAATTCCCTGGTCATATCCCTGAACGATGCGGATGATACGGTGAGAGGAGGAATCACCTTTTTTCCGAGAGTGCCGACCACACGAAACTACGAACTGGTGTTTACCAATGAAAAAATCTATACGGCGTATCTGGTGACCATAGCCAGAACGGTAATCGGAACCCTGGGCGGACTGCTTCTGACTTCCCTGTTTGCATTTGGCATGGCCCATCGCAATCTGAAAGGGAGAAAGTTCTATACCGTCCTGTGCATCATTCCAATGTACTTCGGCGGCGGCCTGGTTCCCTTTTATTTCCTGCTGCGTTCCATGGGGCTGATGAATTCCTTTTGGGTCTACATCATTCCAAACCTGGTGAATATCTGGAACATGATATTGATGCGGTCCTATTTTCAGGGAATCCCTCAGGACCTGGAGGAGTCAGCCCGGATCGACGGCGCCAATTACATCACGGTGTTTTTTAAGATTATCCTCCCCATTTCCACTCCGATTGTTGCAACCATAGCGCTTTTTGTGGGAGTCTTTCACTGGAATTCCTGGTATGATGCCGCCATGTATGTTACCAAACAGGAACTGAAGCCGATGCAGTCCGTTCTGATGAACATCATCAATGAAGCAAAGTTCGCCGAACAGCTGGCACAGGCAGCCAACCAGGGCGGCGGCGTGGATCTTTCCAATGTGGCAAAAGGAAAAAAGGTCAATGTGCGGTCCATTACCATGGCAACCATGATTGTTACCGTAGTGCCGATCATCCTGGTGTATCCATTCCTGCAGCGCTATTTTATCAAGGGAATCATGGTTGGATCGCTGAAGGGGTAGGCGAAAAAACGGCATCGCCGATGCTGTGATTTCTGCAAAAAAATCTGGAGGTGAAGGAAATGAAAAAAAGTCGATTGGTTTGTCTGATCGCCATTGTTCTTGCTGCCGTCCTGATGTTTGCCTGCGGGAAAAGCGGGCCCGATCAGAAGTCCCCGGAAAATACCGGCAAGACGAAAACGAAGGATTCCCCGGATTCAAACACAAAGGACAAAGCAGAGGAGGACCTTACACCCTACACCTATACCCATTATTACAACTATGACTGGTGGGATCTGAAAGAATGGGGCAAGGATGAAGTATCCAAATATCTGAAGGATAAGTTTCAGATCGATATTGAATTCTCCAAACCGGATACCGATGCGCAGGCAAAATTGAATACCATGATCGCTTCCGGGGATTTGCCGGATTCCATTTTCATGGACCGGAACCAGGATTATCTGAAGATGATCGAGCTGGGCCTGCTGCAGCCACTGGAGCCCTATATGGAAAAAAATCCAACGCTGGAGCAGAATCTCCTGGAATCCACCCGTGAAATGCTGAAGGTGGACGGAAAGCTTTATATCATTCCGCAGTGGGCCAGATCCGATCACACCGGGGGAAACATGGCATGGATGTATGTGGACAGCATCTATAAAAAGCTGGGCAGCCCCAGACTGGAGACTTTTGACGACCTCTACCAATATGCATGCAAGGTACGGGATGAAGTACCCGAAACAGCGGATGGCCTGAGCGTAACTCCGGTACAGTTCGCAGAAGGCGGAGACGGCGGTGTGCTGCTGGATGCTTTCTACCGATCCTTTGGCGGTATGCGGAACGGCTGGTATACCGTACTGGACGGCAAGTATCAGCTGCTTTTCCGGGATTCCCTGTTTCGGGAGGCTGTTCTGGAAATCAACAGATGGTGGAGAGACGGCCTGATCTCTGAAACCCAGTTTACCGACAGCGGCGATCAGGTTCTGGAAAAAATGGTCGCCGGGCGCAACGGACTGTTGTTCTATGATCAGTCCAAGGACGATACCAACAAATTCCGTAAAATCTATATGCAAAATCATCCGGGAGACTCCTACGAGATGGTCCTGCCCAATCTGTTCCCGCCGGCAAAGGGGCTGTCGCGTGATGATATTTACGGGGAATGGAGCAATACGGTGGGAGGAAGCGGAATCGTCATTACCACAAAAGCGGAAAAACCGCAGAGGATATTCGATCTCCGGTCGTTTTTCTTTACACCGGAGGCGGCACAGTTGTTGATGTACGGCCCCCAGGGCCATCTGTGGGATGAACTGGATGAAAACGGTCTTCCCATCCTGAAAAAGGCAGAAAACGAGCTGACGGCAGATGAAGTCAATGCGCTGGGCGCGTGGTTCTGGATGGAGCCGGGATTTGCCGACAGCATCGATAAACTGAAATATGCAATGAATGAAAAGATGCCTCCCGACAAACAAAGCTGGATCGTCAGCAATCAGGCCAATCTGCAGACGCCCATCAAGTGGATCACCGATGAATTTGTCGGACTGACCGACGATATCAAGCCCACCGACCCGGAAGGAATCAACCGGACCCTGGTGGAGGAATATATCGGCGAACAGCTGCCAAAAGCCATGATGGCAAATTCCAAAGAGGAAGCGGAAGTCATGTTTGACGACATCCTGAAGTTTGCCGATGACAACGGGATCGCCGCCGTGGAGGAAAAGGCAGACGCTGTCTACCAGGCCAATGTGGATAAAATCGGAACACAACTCACGAAAGGCCGGTATGCCAAATAGCTGTGCATATGCCAGGGAGGAGTCCCTTTGGGACTCCTCCCTCTTTCTTTTTCTCTCTCATTCCTTCTCCATAGCTTTCTTTTTCTCTTTCCCCCTTTTTTCCATTGCTTTCATCTTCTCTTGCTATCCATATTATTCCTTTGCCGCCTTATTCTCTTACTGTCCATCTTCTTCCCTTGCTGCCTTCTTCTCTCCTTTTCCCTGCCAATACGCCTGTTCAGCTTAAAAGAATATATTGACATATCATATAAAGTATGATTATATATATGTTATAATAGGTTATATAAGTTGATGCATTTGACAGCAAGGGAGTGGTTTGATGAAACAGAAAACAGAACCTGTCCGGGCAACGGAAGATGAGTTGGACTTTGATAAAACAGCCCGTGATGGATTTGACGCATTTATGAATCAATACGATACCTATGATTCCAGGAGACACATCCATCGGTTCGCCAGGAATTTCTGGACAGAAGCCGAGATGATTGAAATCGTTGTGGATGCGTATCACCGCACCGGGGAGGATCGTTACAGGAAAATAGCGGATGACCTTTACGAAGGTTTTCTGGTGGACTGGAGGCATCAGGAAAAAAACGGCTGGTGGGTCAAAAACGCCTATAACGATGATATCATGTGGATGGTGATTGCCTGTGCAAGAATGTATCTGGAAACCGGAGACCGGAAATATCTGAACACCGCGAAAATAAACTTCGACAATACATTTGCCAGGGCGTGGAGCATCGATTTGGGCGGTGGATTGTGGTGGAGAACGGATAACCGGACCAAAAACGCCTGTGTGAACGGACCGGGAGCCATTGCAGCCTGTCTGCTCGGCACCGCTTTGCGGGAGGAAAGTTATTTTGAGAAGGCAGAAAATCTTTATGGGTGGGAAAGGGCAAACCTTTATGAGCCGGATACGGGACATGTGGACGACGCTTACCCGGTACGCGGAGAAAAGAATACATGGGCTTCCACCTATAATCAGGGAACGTTCATCGGTATGTGCACTTTACTGTATGAACACGACGGAAACGAACAGTATAGAAAGGATGCGGACAAGGCCGCCAATTACGCAATGGAAACCATGTACCGGGGCAAGGTCATGAACAACGAGGAAGGCGGGCCGGATTTGCCTGGTTTCAAGGGGATCCTGACCAGATGGCTGAATTATTTCCTGGAGGTTCATCCCGGCCCGCAATACGCACAGTGGCTGCAGCGAAACGCCCGCACGGCATGGGAAAATCGAAGTGAATCAGGGATCACCGGCACCCGGTGGGCAGAGAAAACCCGGGACAGTGACAAAACAACTGCCTGGAGTGCTTCGGCAGCTGTTGCGCTATACCAGAACACCCCGAATTTCATACGATAAATTGGGCCGGCTTTCCTGCCGGCATTTTTTTATGTTAGCATCCATCAATTTTATGGTATAATACCAGTACCTTACAGATCCGAAAAAAGCGGATCCAGAAAGGGATGAGTTGCATTATCCTTCTGAGAAAGGAGCAAAAAATGAAATTCTCCAGGAAACAAGAGAATGAAAAACAGGATCACCCGAACCAGTTGAAATCGACCGGGCCGGACAACGGGAAAAAAAACACCGGATATCCCGGCAAGGGTCCCGGATCCAGGGCACCACAGGGCCCCAACCTGTTCAACGTCCTGTTGATTGCGTTTCTGATTGCCTCCCTGATCAATATTTTTTTCACAAACAGGGGGCAGAAAGCGAAATATGAAATCGCATACAGCCAGTTCATCCAGCTGGTGGAAAGCGGCAATATCAGCCGAGCTGAACTGAGTGAAGAGGAAATACAAATGACCGTGGCAAAAGATGCGGATCTTTCTGAAGTGGAAAAAATCCTGTATCCGGAAGGCCGGGAGAAAGGCGAAGCACCTTCTGCCGGAGATAAATATGTCACCGTGGCTGTTCAGGATCCCGATCTGGTAAAGCGCCTGAACGACAATCATGTTGCGTTTTATAAAACCGATACCTCCTCCGGTCCTTCCCTGCTTCAGTACTTTATTACCGTATGGGTCCTTCCCACCCTGGTCCTGTACCTGATTTACTTCTTCGTGATCCGGAGATTCATGAAACGGGCCGGAGACCGCGGCCCGGGAGCAGGCGGAGGTATTTTCGGCGCAGGCAAAAGCAAAGCCAGGGAATATCATATGGAAAAGGACAGCGGCGTCCGATTCAGTGATGTGGCAGGTCAGGATGAAGCCAAGGAGAGTCTCCTGGAAATGGTGGATATTCTGCATAACCCAGGACGATATCAGGAAATCGGTGCGAAGCAGCCAAAAGGTGCGCTGCTGGTCGGCCCTCCCGGCACGGGGAAAACCCTGCTGGCAAAAGCCGTGGCCGGAGAAGCCGGAGTGCCGTTTTTCTTCATCTCCGGAAGTGAGTTTGTGGAGATGTTTGTTGGCGTGGGTGCTTCCCGTGTGCGGGATTTGTTTGAAGAGGCCAAGAAAAAAGCACCCTGCATTATCTTTATCGATGAAATTGACGCCATCGGAAAGAGTCGGGATAACCAGCTTGGCTCCAATGATGAACGGGAGCAGACGCTGAATCAGCTTCTGGCGGAAATGGACGGATTCGGAAGCGGTTTGGGCATTGTCGTCCTGGCTGCCACCAACCGGCCGGAAGTGCTGGATCCGGCACTGCTGCGGCCTGGCCGGTTTGACCGGCGCATTATCGTGGAAAGACCGGATCTGAAAGGACGCGAAGCCATCCTGAAGGTTCATGCTGCCAAAGTAAAGATGGATCCCGATGTCAGCCTGCACGACATTGCTCTGGCAACGTCCGGCGCCACCGGCGCAGACCTGGCCAACATGATCAACGAAGGCGCCCTGGTAGCCGTTCGGGATAAGCGGTCCGCTGTAACGCAGGGAGATCTCATGGAAGCAGTGGAAGTCGTCATTGCCGGCAAGGAGAAAAAAGACCGGGTCATGAATCCCAAAGAGCGTCAGATGGTTGCCTATCATGAAGTCGGGCATGCACTGGTCAGCGCTCTGCAAAAAAATGGCATGCCGGTCCAGAAAATCACCATCGTGCCACGGACCATGGGCAGCCTGGGATACACCATGAATGTACCCGAGGAGGAACGTTATCTGATGACGCGCTCGGAGTTACTGGCACAGATTACCGCCCTGCTGGGAGGACGTGCAGCGGAATCCATTCAGTTCGGCGAGGTTACCACCGGTGCTTCCAACGACATCGAGCGGGCCACCAAACTGGCACGGAACATGGTGACCCAATATGGCATGAGCGATACATTCGGTCCCATGGAACTGGAGCAGACCCAGAATCAATATCTCAATGGGCGCAATATCTCCAATTGTTCCGAACAGACCGGCGCTGCCATCGATGACGAGGTGCGCAGAATCCTGGCGGAATGTCAGCAAAAGGCCACGAAACTGCTGGAGGAAAGCAAAAAGCCTCTCAGCAGAATATCGGAATACCTGCTGGAAAAAGAAAATATTACCGGCGAGGAATTCATGAAACTGCTCCGTGAGGAACAGGAAAGGGCCGGACGGGAAGAAGAGAAAGCCGGACAGGAAGAAGAAAAGCCTGAGTGATGCATGCATCATTCAGGAAGCGCCCGGGCTCCATTTCATTATGGAACCCGGGCATCTTTTATATAAGCTTTATATCTTTCTGTTTAGACATGGAAAACACTTTATTATATTATCACGCACCTGCCCAGGCAGTGCCAAATAACAGGTAATATTTGATTTTATGATATTAAAAATGTATAATTTAGTATAAACAACGCGCTGAATTATATTGATTTTACTGCAGATTACTATACCAGGAGGAGATGCAAAGTGAAAGAGTCCATTCATAAGTATTTTCAGGTAGGAATTGTTGGTTTTATGGCCTGGCCGGATAACATGCGTGGAGAGGATCCTCATATACTGGAATCCATCCGAAAGGTTTCAACGGATGCCTATTTTGACGCTATTGAAGTAAACCGGATAAAAGATGCTTCCATGCGGAAACAAGCCGCCAGAATGCTTGAGACAGCTCATTTGAAAATATGCTATGGCGCACAGCCGCGCTTGCTCACAACAGGACTGAATCCCAATCATCCGGATGAACGCGAGCGAAAAAAAGCGGAAAACACATTAATGGATGCGATAGATGAAGCTGAAGAATTGGGGGCAAAGGGAATCGCATTTTTAGCAGGCAGATGGAATCCGGAAACAAAAAACCAGGCTTATACCCAGCTGCTTAAAACAACCCGCGCATTGTGCGATTACGCCTTAACCAAAGGAATGATGGTCGAGCTTGAAGTGTTTGACTACGACATAGCCAAGGCTTCCCTTATTGGTCCGGCACCTTATGCAGCCAGGTTTGCCGCTGACATCCGGACAACTCATCCAAATTTTGGCCTTCTGATCGACCTGAGCCATATTCCCATGACTCACGAATCTCCCGAATTTGTAGTACGTACCCTGCGCCCATATATTACGCATTTTCATATTGGAAACACCGTATGCTCCGACCCTGCTGCAGAAGGCTACGGTGATGAGCACCAACGTTTTGGATTTCCCAACGGATCCAATGACACTCCTCAGGTGCTCGGGTTTTTACGCGTACTGAAAAACGAAGGGTTTATGAACGCAGAAAACCCTTATGTATTATCTTTTGAAGTAAAGCCCTGGAAAGATGAGGACCCGGATATTGTTGTATCCGGTGCGAAAAGGGTATTGAACCGGGCGTGGGCACTTTTGGAGGAATAGATATATGAAGATTGTCATTTTGGACGGATATACTGAAAACCCAGGCGATTTAAGCTGGGACGGGTTTAAAAAGCTGGGCAGGCTCACAATTTACGATCGGACTTCCCTTACGGATACCAGTGAGATTCTTTCGCGTATCCATGATGCAGAGATCGTGATCACCAATAAAACTCCGATCAGTAAAGCGGTTATCGAAAATTGTTCCAACCTGAAATACATTGGAATACTGGCTACCGGATATAACGTGGTGGACACAGATGCAGCAAAAGCACATAAGATTCCGGTAACCAACATTCCTGCCTACGGCACCGATTCGGTTGCGCAGTTTACCATTGCATTGTTGCTGGAGATTTGCCATCACGTTGGTCCCCACAATAACGCCGTACATGAAGGACGCTGGGAAAAAAACGATGACTTTTGTTTTTGGGATTTTCCGCTCATTGAACTTTCAGGCAAAAATATAGGCATCATTGGATTCGGACGCATCGGACAAGCGACTGCCAGGATAGCAAAATCATTGGGTATGAAAGTGTTATTCCATAATGATCATCCCAAAACCATTTCCCCGGACTTTGCAAAGAATGTGGGACTGGATGAGCTATATGCAGAAGCGGATGTTATCAGTCTTCACTGCCCGCTTACTCCTTCAACCAAAAATATGATTAACAAAGACAGCATAGCCAAAATGAAAGAAGGCGTCATTTTATTAAACACTTCAAGAGGTCAGCTCATCGCAGAACAGGATCTGGCGCAGGCCCTGAACTCCGGTAAAGTATATGCAACAGGGCTGGACGTTGTCTCAGGCGAACCCATCCATGGAGACAATCCTTTGCTTTTCGCCAGGAACTGTATCATTACTCCTCATATTGCATGGGCACCCAAGGAAAGTCGGAAACGTCTTATGGAAACAGCGCTGGAAAATTTACGGGCTTTTCTGAATGGCTCACCTGTCAATGTGGTGAACAAATAGGATTTTATAAAATCCAGATCCATAGATCAATAAGTGGCATAACGCATAAACTTTTTGCAATGCGTTATGCCACTTTTGTTTTTCTATCAGGTAATGGGAGCCGGGTTAAAAATACACAGATCGTTGTCCAGGCCATAAACTTCAGCCCATGGCCTGTAGACACCGCTGGCTGTATCAACAATCATATGAAACAGCTTTGTGCCAATTTCCGGTATCGCAGCATACCCGGTTGCAATATCCCCTGCGGAAAGATCAATCAGATCCTTCCACATATCCTTCAGGTCGTTTCGGGAACTCACCTTTATGACAGGCGCAGCTGCCAGGCCATACGGAGTACCCCGTCCCGTCATGAATACCTGAAGTGAAATACCAGATGCGAGCTGGCATGGGCCGCATACAATATCACTTGCCGGCGTAGCTGCATATATCAAGCCATGTTTCGTTGGCCGTTCAGCCGGAGACAGCACTTCAGCAATCGGGGATCTCCCTGATTTTGCAATGGAGCCCATCGCCTTTTCCACTATATTGGACAATCCGCCTTTTTTGTTGCCTGGAGTAGGATTTGCAGAGCGATCAACCCCTCCGGTTTCCAGATACCGATCATACCATTTCATTTCATCCGCCAATTTTTTACCCACCGTGCTGTTCCTGCAGCGCTCAGCAAGCAGATGTACACCATCCCTTACCTCTGTTACCTCAGAAAACAAAACGGTTGCTCCCGATTGAACCAATAAGTCTGCTGCGTAACCTGCACTGGGGTTTGCAGTTATCCCGGAAAACGCATCACTGCCGCCGCACTGCATGCCAATGCAAAGCTTCGACAAGGGCAGTGTTTCTCTCTTCCTTGCATTGAGACGTTTCAGTTTTTGATCCGCCATATCCATCAATGAATCAATCATGTCCTGAAACCCTGATTTTTCCTGCAATACAATAACATTTTCTGCATTGTTCTCATCATCGTCCAGAAGCATATCCACGGTTAATTTTTCACAGCCCAGCGAAACCACCATGATCTCGCCCCCAAAGTTCGGGTGCCGGATAAGATTGCGCAATGCACGGATCGGTATTTCTGCCTCCGGTGCATGAATGGCTACACCACAGCCATAAGCGTGATTGATTGGTACAATATCATCCACATCAGGATATTTTGGAAGAAGTTCTTCCTTCATTTTCTGAACGGCAACATTGAGAACGCCGGTTACACACTGAACAGTGGTGGTAATGCCAAGAATATTTCGTGTGCCTGCGTATCCGCCATCAGGATTCCGATAACCTTCAAAAGTTTTCAACGGTGCTTCCGGCAAATCCGTCATCAGATTTGTTCCAAACTTCATATCATTCAATGATGGAAGGGAAGGAAGTTCAATCTTATATTCATTGATCCAGTCGCCCTTTTTGATGTCCTGCTGCGCATAACCCAGAACAACACCATACCGGCGTATTTCTCCGCCCTTTTCAATATCGCGCAGCGCAATTTTATGACCTTGTGGAATATTCTGATTGGCAATTATTTCGTTTTCCACCTCAGTGCCCATTGGAATTTCATGAATGGCAATGGCAACATTATCCCTTTCATTAACTTTTATGATTGTTTTGTTAAGCATGGCTCCTCCCCACAATTCAGATGATGTTATGAAAATACAGCAAAATATAGTACATCCAGCCCAACTATCTGCTGATATACCCGCTTATCTTACCAGGCACGGCCTTTTTGCATCATACTTCCAGTCTGGAATGAGATACTGCATTCCCAGTGCGTCATTGCGCCCGCCCAGGCAATTCCCAAGATAGACCTGATTGGCTTTTTCCACCTGTGCTCTGTCAACTTCAATACCAAGACCGGGCTTCTCCGGGATCTCAATGCATCCATCCGTTATCTGAAGGGGTTCCTTTGTCAGTCGCTCGATCCCTTCCTGCCAGATCCAGTGGGTATCGATTCCGTTAATCTTTCCAGGTGCAGCAGCACCACATTGAGCAACCATTGCGAGAGAGATATCAAAATGATTATTGGAGTGCGCTCCCCACATAAGGCCGAAATCATGGCAAAGCTGAGCAACCCGCACCGAACCTTCCATCGTCCAGAAATGAGGGTCTGCCAATGGAATATCCACGGATTGAAGCACAATGGAATGGCTCATCTGCCGCCAATCTGTATCGACCATATTGGTCGCTGTCCGAAGGTTGGTCGCACGCCGAAATTCGGACAAAATTTCACGGCCGGAGTATACTCCCTCTGCGCCGCATGGATCTTCACAATAAGTGAGAACATCCTGCATATCCTTACAGAGTTCAATTGCTTCCTTCAGACTCCAGGCACCGTTGGGATCCAGTGTAATCCTTGCTTCCGGAAATGCCTGCTTTAATGCACGGACCGCTTCCATTTCCCTGGCCCCGTCCAGGACTCCGCCTTTCAGCTTAAAATCCTGAAATCCATATTTCTCCTGGGCAGCTCTTCCCAGGCGAACAATTGCGTCCGGGGTGAGTGCTTCTTCATGACGAAGTTTATACCATTCACAGTCCGAATCCAATTCCGAATAATAGGGAAGATCCGTCTTATTCCTGTCTCCGATATAAAACAGGTATCCGAGAAAAGGCACTTTTTTTCTCACCATTCCGTCTCCCAACAGCATAGCTGCAGGGACCTCCAGAAGTTTACCAAGAAGATCAAGCAATGGGGCTTCAATCGCAGTAAGAACATGAATGCCCGTTCTCTGATCAAAGGTCTGATTCCCTCTTACATCTTCCTCCATACTGCTTTGCAACCGGTTCTTTACATTCAATAATGTGTCCTTGTATTCGGCCAGCTTTGAACCAATCACCAGGTCCTTAACGGACTCCAAAGCATCTGTAATCTTTTTCCCGCCGGGAACCTCACCCACACCGGTCCTGCCACTGCTGTCGGTTAAAATAACAACATTTCTTGTAAAATATGGCGCATGCGCCCCGCTTAAGTTCAGCTCCATGGAATCTCTTCCGGCGACCGGGAATACTTCCATATTTTCGATGGTACACTTCATTCTTTTCCCCTCCATGCATAATCAAAATCTACATTACGGACTGCATACTATACAGCATCAACATTTTTTGTAGCAATTACATTACTGCCCAAATGAAGTACATCCTGAATTACAACCTGACCGGACTTAATTGGCGCTCCAAGCCGGGCTTTCTTAATTTCTTCCATCACATCAAAAATTTTGTTTTTGGGGATTGCCTTGTCCAGGCGGACACTGACAAGCGGCAATACCCCGTTTTCCACAAGTACCGAAGAAGCAATGTTCCGTCTCGGATCCGTCAGTTCCTGCCAAACATACTGTTTCCCCTTCGGACAAAGAGCCCCATCAATGGAAATTACCCTTCCTTCTTCGATATCTGCTTTGATTTCACAGCCATTGGGACAGACGATACAGGTATATCCCTTCAGCATGTTACACGCACCTCCAAATCTGTCTGACTGTCCAGAGTTTCTTTCTTAATGGGCAGCTGTATCATATTTGCCGGCAGTGCTTTTCGCATTTTAATTGTTTTTTTGACTTTCTCATTTTGAGTGACATTGATTCTGCAGTCTTTCAGAGGCCTTTTAACGCGCAGGGATAAGACAAAATCTTTTTTTCCACTGATTTTCTGTGGAACCGTATAAGCGATATTACGGTCTGTTTTAATATTGAGCCCGCAATCCTCCAATGAATCATTATGAATGTACTGAGCGACAGCATCCGCCATTCTTTCTGATTCTGCTGAAACGAAATCAACCAGATCATGCACGTGCAATACATTCCCTGCAGCAAAAACTCCTTCTACATTTGTCTGACAATTTTCATCCGCCACTGCACCTTTGGTCCTGCTGTCCAGGTCAACGCCCGCTGAAAGTGACAATTCGTTTTCGGGGATCAGGCCGACGGACAGAATTAAGGTGTCACAGAAATATTCCTTCTCTGTCCCCGGTATTGGATTCATTTCATCATCGACCTGGGCGACCGTTACCGCTTTCAGACGGGAATCCCCCTGAATCCTGGTAACCGTATGGTTCAGAAAAAGTGGAATATCATAATCCTTCAGACACTGCTGAATATTTCTTGGCAAGCCGCTGGGATATGGCTGAATCTCGAATACTGCCTTTACTTCAGCTCCTTCCAGCGTCAGCCGCCTTGCCATAATCATTCCAATGTCCCCGGACCCAAGAACAACAACTTTCCTGCCAACCATTTTGTTATACAGATTAATGTAGGATTGGGCAACACCAGCCGTATAGATACCGGATGGCCGCGTTCCGGGAATACTGATGGCACCACGGGTTCTCTCACGGCATCCCATAGCAAGAATAATTGCCCTGGCATGATATTGAAGAATTCCTTTTTCCGAAGCGACCATTACGGTCTTATCGGCACTGATATGGATCACAGTGGCATTCGTCAGATAGGGAATATGAAGCTCTTCCACCTGATCAATAAAGCGCTGCGCATATTCCGGACCGCTGAGTGTCTGATGAAAGCGGTTCAATCCAAATCCGTCATGAATGCACTGACGCAGAATCCCTCCCAGGTTTTTTTCTCTCTCAATGATCAGAATGTTCCGGATTCCCTTGCGATACAATTCAACTGCAGCACCAAGTCCCGCCGGACCGCCGCCGATAATCACAACATCCTTTTCTTCTGCTGTCATCAGCCTCTCACCCTCCCCGTAAACATATAGGAGCCTTTCCGGTTATAAAGAATTTCCGTTTCCTTTAACTTCCGCTCTTTCTCAATCATTTTGGCAATCCGCATTTCGCAATAGCCCCCCTGGCATCTTCCCATGGTTGCCCTTGTACGGTTCTTCACGCTCATTACCGTGCAGGTTCCCAGAGGATTATGAATCGCAGCCAGGATTTCTGCTTTTGTGACATTTTCACATCTGCATACGACCTGACCATAATCGGGATCTTTTTGAATCATGGCATCCTGGTCCTGAAAGCTCATCGCATTGAATCGTTTGGCGGCTTTTCGAACCGGATTAAAATGCAGGTTGGGGGTTAATTCTTCTTTCTCCGCCATTAGTCTGACAGCTCTTCTTGCCAATGGGAGCGCACTGGTTAGCCCGGGAGACTCAATTCCCACCAAATTAATGGTATTGGGCGCTTCCTCCCTGGCTTCACATACGAAATCAAGAACCTCGCCGGTTTTCGGATCCACCCGTTTTGCCCGGATTCCTGCAAAGTTTCTTATAAAATAATCACGTCTGACATGATGGAACATTTTACTTCCGTCTTTGATAAGCCCGTTAATATGTTCACGGGTTACGCTGAAATCTTCAAAATCTTCCGTAATGTAGGAATCCGGACCAATCAATACATTCCCGTCCACAGTAGGGACGGCATGGGTTGCAAACCCGCCTTTTTCATTTGGAGCCGGGTAAACAGGCATATGGATAAATTCTCCTGCTTTCTTATCCAATACAATATACTCACCTTTAAACCCGCGAATGACATAACCATCCATCCCCAACATGCCTGAAACAACACCGCTGTATAATCCGGCGCAGTTTACCACCCATCTTGTCCTGAAAACGTCCCGCTTTGTCTTTACGATATAATGATCTCCGATCCGCTCTATTCCAGTCACACATTCATCAAAGAAAAATCCTGCACCATTGGCCGCAGCGTTTTCCGCCAAGGCGATGGTGTAGGCAATTGGATCCATAATACCAGAGTTCGGAGAGTACATTGCAAATTCTCCGCCGGCGCTTGGGTCCAACTCATGCAGCCTTTTCTTGTCTATCATCTCCAGGCCCCGGACCCCATTTGCTTCTCCCTGCGCCTTATAACGCTTCAGACTGGCCATATCCCTTTCATCAAATCCAACCACTACTTTCCCGGATCGCCGGAACGGAACATCCAATTCCCTGGCTACATGGTCAAATTCCTGGTTCCCTTCCACACAGCACTTCGCTTTTAAGGAATTTGTTTGATACGTAAATCCGCCATGCAGCATCCCGGTATTCCGACCTGAATTCCCATAGGCTACATCCATTTCCTTTTCCAAAACGACTGTTTTTAATTGATATCGTGCCATTTCTCTGGCAACTGCACATCCTACCACACCAGCTCCTATAATCAATACATCAAACTGTTCCTCCATATTGCAGCTTCCTTCCCTCCCGGATCATTAAGATATTGCACTTCTATATTTATTTATGCATGGACTGGTTTATCGAACAGGAGGCTATCAGCCAGGACGGTTCGGAACCGCCTCCGGCAATCCGGAAACGGTTCCTCCCTTTACAACCTGTATACTTTTCAGCCTTTATGAGGCTAATCTTATGGCGCTTTTTTGCATTTTCCATCAATGAAGGCCCATACTGGCCAGCAACACGGCAAAGAATGAATTAACAAACGGAAACAAAGCACCCAGAAAGAACTCGTGGTAATAAGCATTTTTAACCGTCAGCCTCGTGTAGTTCAGACGATTGATGGCAGAACCATTATATGGCATGGAGTCAAGACCATAACAGGAAACATTCACAATTCGATGCAGCTGATCCGCCGGGACTCCCATTTTAAGGAACTTCTTTGCAAACGCATTCAGTGCGATGGCCTCCCCGCCGGAAGCAGAGCCTGTGACACCCGCCACAATATTTGTGGCTAAAGCGAGCTGAAACAGCGGGCTTCCAGGCATATTATTCAAATTTGCCACCACATATTTGAACCCTGGAGTCAGTTCAACTATAGCACCGAAACCGACGACCGCAGATACATTCATAATGGACTTCATTGTGGAAGCGCAGCCATCACTCAGTGTCTTGCCGACATTTTGAAACTTGTTGAAGTATAAGGCAAAACATACAAGGCAGCCCAGTGTCAGGGATACCCAAGGCTCAATATTGAACGCGTTCATCGCAACCAGCAGAACGATGGAAGGGGCCAGTGCTTTGATAAACTGCAGATTGGAACACTTCTTTTCAAGGATTGCAGTGTTTAATGCACCCGCTTCCTTTTCCATCAGTGCCCCGGTTTCAGCAAAGCCTTCCCATTTCTTTTCACTTCTTCCGAGCTGAAACCAGATGTACCAGGCGCCAAAAAGAATGCAGGTCATCGCCGTTAAAATTCCGATCATTGGAGCGGACTTGGCATTCGTACCCAGATATTTTATGGGGATCAGGTTCTGGACAGCTGGCGAGCCAGGAAGAATTGCCGTCCACATACATCCTCCGTATACAGCCACTGCAATCACGAAATGCCACGGAATATCCAGCTTTTTAAAAATGGAATAGCAAATTGGTGCAATGGTAAAGATGACGACGAAGCCACTGACTCCGCCAAAAGAAAGGATCGCAGTAATCAGGGAAAGTCCCATCAGCACCAGGTACTTCCCTTTTTTCCCGCCTATGCGGGATGTTAAGCCCGATATCTTAACAGCGATATCCTCCGCTGCCCCGCAGTCCGCCAACATGGATCCCAGAATGCATGCAGGCAAGAACAGCAAAAAGTTGTTTGTTGCAAAACCGCCAAAGCCTTTCGCGTAAGCATCTCCCATACTTGCAATAATAGGGAGCTTTGAAAAAACAAGTACGACGACCGCACTGATCGGCGCGATCACCATGATCGGGAATTCTTTGTAAACACCGATAATAAAAATGGCCATAGCCAATAAAATCCCTATCAGACTCATAATGCCAATGCTCATAACCCTTTTCCTCCCTTAATTCAACTTCTATATGCCCCCATTCCCTGTTTCCGGTATGGGAAATGGACAGTTCGTAAAAAGCTTTCCTTGACGAAAACGTGTAGATAAAAAGCGCACACCATGCAATACAGCACTGCGGATAATGAAAACAGCGGCGTGCGCAAAAATAATACGATACTGTCTATTTTTTTGAGTAGTATTCAAATAAGTCTGCTTCATCAATACTGCGTTTCATATTCTCCCAAGCCTGACCCTTGGAAGGTTCACTTGGGAGTACAGATTTCCCGACTTCAAGTCCCAGCATGTTGGCCATGTCTTTTGTCGCCACCGGGAAGCTTGCAGCATCCTGGCTGATTCTGACCGGATTCAGTCTGAACTGATCTTCTCTGGCGCCTGCGTAATCGCCCTTCATAAACTTGTCATAAATTCCGCAGACCAGCTCCGGAAAAAGATTTGCAATGGAACATACACCCCCGGCACTGCCCATACAAAGCCCGCCAAAAAGCAAAGTGTCTTTCCCTGAAAACACTTTGAAGTTTATATCCCGGGTACGGCGGATCAACTCACTGAGCAACGTAAAGTTTCCACAGGAATCCTTGATTCCCACAATATTTTTTACATCTCTTGCCAGCCTTTCAACCAGATCTGCCGTCAGGCAGTAGCCACACCGACCCGGATTATTGTAAAGAAGGACACAAACATCCGGAACGGCTTCTGCTATTGTGCGGAAATGCCTGTAAAGGCTTTCCGCAGTCGGCTGGATAAACATCGGCTGTAAAATCGAAATTCCATCCGCTCCGGCTGCAGCGGCCATTTTTGCCTGACGAACGCCTTTTAACGTGCTGATGGCACCGATGCCGTAATAAACGGGCACTCTGCCCCGATTCCCGTCCATCACGATCTTCAGTCCACGCTCCAGTTCCGTTTCATCAAACATATAGAATTCTCCATTGCTCCCGAAAGCAAGGATCCCGTTCACTCCCCCATCAACCACACGGTTGACCATATAACGAAGCTTTTCTTCATCAATCGTTTCCTTCTCATCAACTGGTGTAATAAGAGGAACGATAATTCCCTTTATCTCCTCCGGCTTCATAATGGACCCCTCTTCTTCAAATTTATTGATTCAACCCTCCGACTCGAAGCAGCAAAGGTACATAAGATCAATCAACGATCTTCAAATTATTGACTTTCTCAAAATATTTGACAATCGCTGAATGATCTTTCTTTTCAAGTCCATCTGCTTTCAATGACTGTAAAATTTCCATTGCTTCCGCACTGAAAGGCACGGAAACATTCACTGTGTGTGCTGTATCCAGAACATTCTGCAAATCTTTGATGTGAAGCTCAATCCGAAAACCAGGATCATAATTATCCCCAAAAATTTTCGGCGATTTCTGCTCCATCACCTTGCTTCCCGCAAGGCCTCCACGGATCGCTTCAAATACAAGCTTCGGATCCGCCCCGGCCTTTTTGGCAAATGCATAGGCTTCACTCATAATGGAGATATTGACCGCAACAATCATCTGATTTGCCAGCTTGGCAATATTACCGGATCCTGCATCCCCGACATAATTCACGCTGGAAGCCATTGTCATCAGCAAATCATGGTATTTGTCAAATACCGGCTTTTCTCCGCCGACCATTACAGCGATGGTACCTTCGATAGCACCGGGCTCTCCGCCGGATACAGGGGCATCCAGGAAATCCACATTCAACGCCTTTAACTTCGAGTAAAACTCTTTACTGGCCACCGGATTGATGGAACTCATGTCAATGACTGCCTGTCCTGCATGAAGCCCCTCTGCGATTCCATCTTTATCAAAGAGTGCAGAATCAACGTTAGGGGAATTGGGCAGCATGGTAATAATGACATCTGATTTTTCGGCAACCTCTTTCCCATTTGCCGCAATCACCGCATCATCTTTTTGAAAGTCCTCCAACTTACTGGAATTATGATCGAATACAACAAGTTCATACCCTGCCTTCTTCACATTCTTAGCCATTGGCTTTCCCATAATTCCCAATCCGATAAATCCTACTTTAAGCATTATATAACCTCCCTGTATTTTTTCGTTCAGTATTTACTCATTCCCTGTTTTTTATGATCCACCCCCTTTGTCCTGATATGCTTCTTTATTTATAATGAATCAGGCTCATTCACCTGAGAATCATTATCCTGGTTATGATCCAGACTATTGATTACCTGTATCTTACAGCTGTTAACATGCTCTTTCATTAATTTTGCAGCCAATTCTTCATCCTGCGCTTCAATCGCGTTATAAATCAAGTGATGCCGGCCATGTGATTCCTGCATATGCTGCAATGTGTGAATGGAATGCTGCCGATATACCTTTATCAAATCCACAAAAGTGGCTAAAGTACTCAACAGTACATTGTTCCTGGAAATCCGGGCGATATGATAATGAAATTCATGATCGTACTGGGTATAGGCCCTGGGATTAAGGGATTTCAATGCAACGTCCATTTTTGATATATCGTCAGCAAGTTCCTGCAGATCCTGATCATCCCTGTAGCGCGCAGCCAGAGCAGCTGTCCCAATTTCCACAAATATACGGGCTTCATAGATCTCATTGATATTGGCTGCATCAAACAGCAGTGTTGAAAACAAAGGCTTGAGCAGAACACTTGTATCCAACTTATTGACAAATGTGCCTTCCCCCTGCCGTACAGACACGACTCCCATCATCGTAAGCATTTTGAAACTTTCACGAATGGTAATTCGACTCACGCCAAATTTCTCAGCAAGAATGTTTTCAGAAGGCAGCCGATCGCCAGCCTTATAAACTCCATGTATAATCCAGCCAAGAACCTGCTGAACCACTTCATCACATTTCGTATTCGAGCCTACACGGGTAATCTGTGGCATCTGTTTATGTTCCATAGAATCCTCCATCTGTTTTATACTCATAAAGTCATCATATGACTTTACAACCTTATGATAGTATTATATTATTAACATATAGGGGTGTCAAGGTGATTATTTGATTTTTATTATTTGACTCTTTATCTGAAAGTCCGGGAATAACCACTATTAATTGCTCCTTCCTATATTACCGCTGATGTTTAAAATGACAATGAAAGACAGCCAAACAGCCAAAAGGAGGAATTCATTATGTCAACAGGAAGTCCAATCATTACAGGTATGAAAGTGATCCCGGTAGCAGGATTTGACAGCATGTTGCTGTCCTTAAGCGGTGCCCATGCACCATTTTTCACACGGAACCTGGTTTTATTGACGGATAATGCCGGCCATACCGGAATCGGCGAAATCCATGGCGGAGAATATACCTGCTCTGCCCTGAAAAGCTACATTCCGTTGGTGGTTGGGAAAGAAGTTGGTGCATACCGTTCCATTTTAAACAGTATCCATAAAGTAGTATCCGGATCCAAAAGGGCTGAGGGCGACAATGGAGAAGGTATCCAGCGCCTTGACATCAATAAGCTGAAGTTCGTTGTAAAGTCGGAATGGGCAATCGAATGTGCACTGCTTGACCTGCTTGGACAATATCTGAAGTTGCCGATGTGTGATCTTTTGGGAGAGGGAAAGCAAAGGAACAAGGTGGAGACATTGGGTTATCTGTTCTATGTATCCGATAAAGGGAAAGCTGAAAATCTCCCTTATCTGGATGAAGGGAACAGTACAGATCCCTGGTACCGCATGCGTCGTAAAGAAATGCTCTCTGCCGAAAAAGTCGTGGAACAAGCTCAGGCTCTGCACGAAAAATATGGATTTCAGAACTTTAAACTAAAAGGCGGCGTCTTTGAAGGTCAGAAGGAAATGGAAACAATCCAGGCGCTGAAAAAGCAGTTTCCGGATGCAAGAATCAATATCGATCCGAACGGGGCATGGAGCCTTCAGGATGCAGTCAAACTGTGTCATGATATGCAAAACGTTCTTACTTATATAGAAGACCCATGCGGCCCGGAAGATGGTTATAGCGGGCGGGAAATCATGTGTGAGTTTAAAAATGCAACACATATTCCTGTTGCTACGAATATGATTGCGACCGACTGGAGACAGTTTTATCATGCAGTGGCACTCAAGTCCGTTGATATCGTGCTGGCAGATCCTCACTTCTGGGGTATGAACGGCACCGTGAAAATGGCTCAGATCCTGAACGACTGGGGCCTGACATGGGGATCCCATTCAAATAATCATTTTGATATCACACTGACAGTTTATGCCCACGTAGCCGCAGCGGCACCGGGAAATCCCACTCCAATAGATACCCATTGGATTTGGCAGGACGGGCAGGACCTCTGTGAAAACACACCCAAAATAAAAAATGGATATCTTGAAGTTCCGG
>DAINCI010000009.1:0-31152 GCA_036732425.1 Bacillota bacterium | reverse complement strand
ATACTATGCGCAAAATACAAGTTTTGCGAATAGTACATTACTTTTGATTGGAAAGAAGTCATTTTCAGCCGGATTGCTGATACTTTCAAATTTTCACCACTCCATTATCTTCTTCGATCATTTTTGTCTCCATTTCCATGATAGTTCCATACTGCATGACAGGCTTCCCCCATCTTTTTTTCCGGTCAGGGATTCAGGAAAAGGGATTTAAACAGAATCGAATATTTATGATACAATAAAGATAGTTGCATACGCTCCATCAATCATAATCATAAGGCACTTATCAGCTATTGCCGGACTGAAACCGGACTGAAATACGTATTTATTTGATGGATGATTGATGATTTCAGATAAGGAAGGTTGATTATGGCGGATACTACTTCATACAGTGAAAAAAAAGGTCAGCGGAATATCATAAAGCTCCGTAAGATTCTAAGGGATCTCCCCCCCTTCTGCAAGGAATATTTCCGTGGTACGGAGACGACTACTTCCATTTTGACAAGAATCAATTATGCCTATGATCTCCGACTGTTTTTTGAATTCCTTACCAAGGAAGTTCCGGAATTCAAGGATAAAGTTCCTCAGCAGCTCACAATCGAAGATTTGAAGAAAGTGGAAGTCGTTCATTTGGAAATGTTCCTCGAGCATATGTCGCTCTATAACCGAACGGAGGATGAATCCACGGTAGAGAATCATGAATCCGGGAAAGCCAGAAAACTTTCCGCGATCCGCTCCTGCTTCTCTCACTTTTATAAAAAGGGTTACCTGGATCGAAATGTAACGGAACTGGTCGATATTCCAAAGATCCATGAAAATGCAATTATCCGGCTGGATGTTGATGAGGTGGCCAGGCTGCTGGATTCGGTTGAGAACGGTGAAGGCCTGACGAAAACCCAAAAAAGGTATCATAAATATACCCGCCAGAGGGATCTCACCCTGTTGACGCTCTTTCTGGGAACGGGTATCCGCATCAGTGAATGCGTTGGCCTGAACATTACGGATTTTGACTTCCATACCAATGGATTTAAAATCACCCGTAAAGGCGGTGATCAGGTACTTCTCTACTTCAGTGACGAGGTCCGCAAGGCTTTGCTGGACTACCTGAAGGAGAGGAAAAAAATAACCCCTCTTCCGGGTCATGAGGATGCCTTTTTTCTATCGCTGCAGCGAAAACGGTTAAGCAATCGGGCCATCCAGAATCTGGTCAAAAAATACGCCCGAATTATAAGCCCCTTGAAAAAGATATCCCCTCATAAGCTTCGCAGTACTTATGGTACGACTCTTTACCGGGAGACAGGTGATATTTATCTGGTGGCAGATGTACTTGGGCATAAGGATGTAAATACGACCAGAAAGCACTATGCTGCCATCAGCGATGATAAAAGGCGTATGGCAGCCCGTGTGGTGAAATTGCGGGATGAATAAATAACAGGCAGAATCAATGGACAGGGATCAGAAGCTGCTGACCTGCTGTGATATTGGAGGTCCTCAGCTGGTTCCGTTCCTTGATTTCCTCCACATAATCCCGGATGTCCCTTCCCCGGGGCAAATAGGCAGATGCAATCGTCCAGAGGGTATCTCCCTCCTCAACATCCCATACAAGACAGTGGCTGGCTGAGTCCATGGCATTGCCTTTGAACAGGAAGAAAGACATTGCGGACAGAAACAGGGTGAGTACCAATGTAATAAAAATACTCAATCGCCATCCGGATCGGACATGCCAGGTGCTTTTCTTACCGACGCGTTTGTTTGCGGAATGCAATTTTGATTCCATGGTTACACCTCCGGAACATATGTTCTCTATATCAGGATTATATGGGAACGTACGTTCTTTGTCAAGGCCTTTTTTAAATTTTCAAACTCAAACTGTTGAAAACGGAAAGATAATAAAACAGGAAAAGCAGCAAAATAAAAACGTTCCCAAGAAATCAGGAGAAATCAGGAATCATTGGAAAATCGCGAACATTTGTTTGAATTTGCCACCCTGCTATGTTATAATTTTCTTGGAGAAAAGATCATAAGGATTGAGGTGTTAAGTATGTCGAAACCCCTTAGTGACAAGCAAAAGAGAATTCTTGAATATCTGAAACAGGAGATCCGCACCAAGGGTTACCCCCCGTCTGTCCGCGAGATCGGCGAAGCTGTGGGACTGAAGTCCACTTCCACCGTTCACGGATATCTGGAACGGCTGGAAAAGAAGGGCCTCATTCGCAGAGACCCGAGCAAACCCAGAGCGATAGAAATATTGGATCAGTCTACCTGCTTTACCAAAAAAGAAGTCGTCAATGTACCGATTGTAGGGCAGGTTACAGCAGGACAACCGATTCTTGCCGTGGAAAACATAGAAGACACCTTCCCCATTCCTACGGATTATCTACATAACAGTGATGCTTTCATGCTTTCCGTCCGTGGAGAGAGCATGATTGGGGCAGGAATCCTCAATGGGGATTATGTGATTGTTCAAAAGCAATCGACCGCGGAGAATGGTGAAATTGTCGTTGCCCTGATAGAAGATGAGGCGACGGTAAAGACATTCTATAAGGAAAAGGATGTCTTTCGCCTGCAGCCGGAAAATCCCCAAATGGATCCCATTTATGTTCAGGATGTCAGGATCCTGGGGAAAGTCATCGGCGTGATCCGGATGTTCCGGTAAGTAAGTCACCGGGCAGAGGATCAAAGCTGAATAAAGCCCTCCTCGTACATTCTTGTAAGCACTTTCATCATTGCCAGTTTGACATGTGCATAGGTCAGACCTCCCTGCAGATAGGCAATATAGGGTTCCCGGATGGGGGCATCTGCGCTGAGTTCAATGGAAGCCCCCTGCACGAAAGTGCCTGCTGCCATAATGACCTGATGCTCATAGCCAGGCATATCCCAGGGATAGGGTACCACATGTCCGTCAACGGGAGATGCAGATTGAATCGCCTGACAGAAAGCGATCAGCTCCCTCGCGGATCGGAATTCAATGGATTGAATGATGTCCGATCGATGTTCCTCCCATTCCGGCAGGACCCGATATCCCAGCTGGCGGAATATCCTTCCGGCCAGGACAGCTCCCTTCAGGGCCTCTGCCACGGTGTGCGGCGCAAGGAACAGCCCCTGATAATACAGAATATACCCATATGGAAAGGAACCTTCTTCTTTTCCGATTCCGGGGGAGGTTAACTTTTGTGACAAAAGATCAATGGCCCGTTTGGTACCGACAGCGTAGGCTCCCGTAGGTGCCAGACCTCCTCCTGGATTTTTGATCAGGGATCCCACTGTCAAATCGGCATTCACACTGCTGGGTTCCATTTCTTCCGTGAATTCTCCATAGCAGTTGTCTACCAGGATGAGCACATCCGGCCGAAGACTCCTGATAAAGGATATGGTATCCCCTATTTCTGAGACAGTCAGGGACTTTCTCCATCCATATCCCTTGGATCTTTGAATGAGGACCGTTTTAATCCGCCTATTTTCCAGCTTTTCTTTTATTTTGTCACGATCAATGTTTCCCTCCGGGGAAAAGCCCACTTCCTGATAGGAAACATTCCATTCCCTGAGTGATCCCGGAACAGCTTCCCGGATGCCAATCACGTCATTCAGGGTATCATAAGGCCGTCCGGTAACCGACAAAAGGATATCACCCGGCCGTAACAGGGCAAACAAACTGTCACTCAATACGTGGGTTCCCGATACCCATTGGGGTCGTACCAGTGCACTCTCCCCTCCAAAAATATCCCGATAGACCTCATCCAGTGCATCCCTTCCGTCATCCCCATATCCATAACCGGTTGTGCCGATAAAATGTCTCGGGCTGATCCGATGCTTCCCAAATACATGGAGTATTCTTGCCTGGTGGTATTCTGCCATTTCATCCAAATCCACAAACTTCTTTCGGACATCCTGTTGGGCATTCCGGACAAAGGACAATGCTTTTGGATGGATATGCAGTTCGTTCAAGTAATAATCTGAATAATTCATTTGTCACCTCATGCAGTTTTCGTATTTATCCTTCATTTTCACGCATACAGAAAGGAACCAGCCAGAGGATGGTTCCGTTTCTCCTGATCCTGAATTTATTTATGGGACGACTTACTTTCTGCCGGGTTACTCTCCTTCCGGCTCCTGTATGGCATTCCCGAAAGAAACAGGACGGGCAGGGGTAATGGTGGAAATCGCATGCTTGTACATCATCATTTGCTTTCCATCGCTCTCCATGATAATGATAAAATTATCAAATCCCTTCACTATGCCCTTCAACTGAAATCCATTGGTCAGATGAACGGTAACAGGAACATGTTCCTTTCTGGCCTGATTCAGGAATACATCCTGTAAGACAATGGTTGCTTTTGATGCCATCTTATAAACCACCCTTTCCTATCTATTCTATTGGTACCCTGATACGGAAAACGAATTTTCAGCCGGTTGCTGCTGTTACAGATATCATTATACACCATCTGTTGCCATTTAGAAAGACCATTTTTTCTCAATATCGGAAATTATCTGGTCACAAAGGAAGGATCTATCTTCCGGTCGATTCCCATCCAGCCAATGGACTCTCTTCTCTCTCTGAAACCACGTCATCTGGCGCTTTGCAAATCTTCTGGTATTCCTTTTCAGCAGCTCCACTGCTTCCTCCCAGGTGGATCGTCCCTCCAGATAATGTAGGATCTCCTTATAACCCAGGCCCTGCATGGAAACCAGATCTTCCTGATAACCCATATTCAACAGTCCCTTTACTTCCCTCACCAAACCGGCCTGTATCATCCGATCCACTCTCTTGTTGATTCTTCCATACAGTTTCAATCGGTCCATGGTCAATCCGTAAAGCATCCAGTCATAACAGGGAGACTCCATATTACGATAATCCTGGCGAAATTCCTTCATGGTCTTTCCGGTAGCGTGGTAGACTTCCAGAGCACGTATCATTCTTCTTGTATCATTGGGATGCAGCCTTGCTGCTGTGTCCGGATCGGTCTGTTTCAGAAGATCATGCAGATATTGGTTGTCATGCTGCCCGAGCACCTTATTTAAATAGCTCCGATATTCCGGATCCTCCGCTGCATCCGTGAAATCCATGGGATACAGAATGGAATTGATATATAAACCGGTGCCTCCGGCCAGGATGGGCAGCTTTTCCCGGCTGTTGATTTTTCGAATGCTTTTCTCTGCACCTTTCTGGAAAAGAGCCGCATTGAATGCTTCATCCGGATCCACAACATCCATCATGTAATGAGAAATCCCCTGCCGTTCTTCCAGGGTTGGTTTTGCCGTTCCGATATCCATGTATCGGTAAACCTGCATGGAATCCGCAGATACAATTTCTCCATGAGTCCCTTTCGCCAGCCGGATTGCCAGATCAGTTTTACCAACCCCTGTCGGCCCCACAATCACAACCAAAGGTATCTTTTGTATCTTTTTCATCGTTGGTATCGTCCTTTTATACTATTCTCTTGAATTTTTTCTCCAGCTCATATCGGCTTATTGTGATCAGTATCGGCCTTCCATGAGGACAGGTCAATGGGATTTTTTTACGGCTCAGATCTCGCAACAGGCTCCGGATTTCATTTTCCGACAATTTATCATTGGCCTTTACGGCTTTCTTGCAGGACATACGAATAATGTCCTCCTTCTGCAGGAGCAGTCTGCCATTGCCTGTTCTGTAATCCGGCTGATCCAGCAGTTCCCGGAACAAGTCCCTTATACCGGATTCCTTGACCAGAACGGGGACAGCCCGGACAAGAAAGGATTTCCCGCCAAAAGGCTCCATATCAAAACCGATGGAAGAAAAATTCTGCAGGCTGTCCGACAGGACCAGATACTCCTCATGGGTGACCTCCAATACATAAGGGGGAGATAATTGTTGACTGAGGATTTCCTGTTTCTGGATAGCATCCTTGAACTTTTCATAAAGCAAACGCTCGTGGGCGGCATGTTGGTCAATGATGTAAAGGTTCGTATCCGTTTCTGCCAGAATAAAAGTGGAAAAAGCGGTCCCTATAATATTCATCTTCATAAAATGACAGGCATCCAAAGGATTGTTATCCTCCCCTGCATGGATGCCGGATGTCCGGGGATCCTCCTCTTCCTTTTGGATATACATGGACCTGGATGCCATTTCTTCCTCCATTTGCAGAGGAATGTCCTTCTGCATCTGTGAAAGATCTTCCGAAACGGACTTTCCGCCCTTCGGAACGGTTGGGGAATGATTCGGTTCGGAATGGTCTGCCTCCAAGGAATTCATATCCGGAAAGGATGAGGAGGACACGGATGGCAATGCGTCCAGCTGAACGGATTCCGGTTGATTCTCCTGCACATTCACGGAAGGGATATAAGGCTTTTCTTCCAGGAATCCTTTCAGACATTCCAGCAGCAGCTGATAGATCCTCTTCTGATCCCGGAACCGAATCTCGGTTTTGGATGGATGAACGTTGACATCAATATCCCTGGAAGGCAGACGGATGCTTAAAACGCACCAGGGAAAATGATTGATCATGGTCTGATCCCGGGTGGCTTCCTCCACGCACTGGGACAACAGCGGACTTTTGATATATCTCCCGTTTACAAAGAAGGATTGATGGATGCGGTTGGTTCTGGCAAGGGAAGGCTTTCCCACATAGCCAAAAACGGAAAGGCTGCTTTCTGCAGGATTCGCATCAATTGCAATCAGCTCGTTTTTTACATCCTTTCCATATATGGTAATGATCGCATCCAGAAGGCAATTTGTCCCCGGAGAGTGGTAAATGATTTTCCCATTACTGCTATACTTGATGGAGATTTCAGGGTGAGCCAGAATCAGTTTGGCAGTCAGCTCACTGATGGCAGCAGTTTCACTTCGTGGAGATTTCAGGAACTTCAACCTGGCCGGAGCATTGTAGAACAGGTTGCGGACAAGAATCGTCGTGCCTTCCGGACATCCTGTCTCTTCCACGCGGATCATCTCGCCTCCATGATTGACCAGGCGGTATCCGGATAGCGCATTTCTCTGCCGTGTCACCATTTCCATCTGAGAAACAGAGCAGATACTTGCAAGGGCTTCTCCCCGGAAGCCGAGGGTTTGAATATTGCCTAAGTCGTCTGCATCGGATATCTTGCTGGTGGCATGCCGCTGAAAGGACGCTTTCGCATCCTCTTCCTCCATGCCTGTGCCATTGTCTGTCACACGGAGAAAGGCAATGCCTCCATTTTCCACTTCCAGGGTAATGGCCTTTGCATCTGCATCGATGGAATTTTCCATCAGTTCCTTGACAATCGAAGCCGGCCGCTCCACCACTTCACCGGCAGCGATCTGATTCACAATAAAATGATCCAGCTTATGTATGATCGGCATGTTCTCCCTCCTCCCCTGTTGTTTTTGCTTTCTGTACCAGCTGATACAGAATATCAATGGCTTCCATTGGTGTGATATGATTGATATCCAGACTGCGCAGTTCCCTTTCCACCTCAGAAGGCTCTGAAACCGGGGAATGTAACGCCTGTATGGAATTTCCCGGCTCGCCGCCGTCCGGCTTTTCGCAGGCACTTGCGATTTCTTCCTCTGCTCTGGACTGGTGTATCCTGTCGTCTTCCTCCAGCCGTTTCAATATCTTCTTTGCCCGCTCCACCACAGCATCCGGCAGGCCGGCCAGTTTTGCCACCTGAATCCCGAAGCTTCGGTCCGCTCCTCCCCGGATGATTTTACGCAGGAACAGAATATCATCCCCCTGCTCCTTCACCGCAACCCGGTAATTCTTTACTCCCGGAAGACTGCCTTCCAGCTCCGTCAGTTCATGATAATGTGTGGCAAACAGGGTTTTTGCCTTTAGAGACGGCTCTTCGCAGATATGCTCCACTACGGCATAGGCAATGCTGAGGCCGTCAAAGGTACTGGTGCCACGGCCAATTTCATCCAGAATCAACAGACTGCTGGATGTGGCATTATTGAGGATATTGGCGACTTCACTCATCTCCACCATAAAGGTACTCTGTCCGGAAGCCAGATCATCCGATGCGCCAACCCGTGTAAAGATCCGATCCACCAGCCCGATTTTTGCTTCTTTTGCCGGAACAAAGCAGCCGATCTGAGCCAGCAGCACAATCAGGGCAACCTGGCGCATGTAGGTGCTTTTCCCTGCCATATTGGGCCCGGTAATGATCATGAAATGATCTTCCCCTGTTTTCATGTCGGTGTCGTTGGGGACAAACAAGCCATGAGGAAGGGCTTTTTCCACAACAGGATGCCGCCCGTCCCGGATTTGAAGAGCACCGTCTTCCCGGATCTCCGGCCGGACGTAATCATTCTCGTAGGATACCCGCGCCAGGGAATACAAAGCATCCAGAACGGCAAGAATTCCTGCGACATTCTGAATCCGGGAATCCTGCGCCGCTGTCTGCTCCCGGATCTCCGTATACAGCCGATACTCCAGACGAATGCTTTTATCCTCAGCGCCCATAATGGTATTTTCCATTTCCTTCAGCTCCGGAGTAATGTATCGTTCCGAATTGGCAAGAGTCTGCTTTCGCATATAGGAATCCGGGACCAGATTCAGATTGGGTTTGGTCACATCGATGTAATAACCAAAAACCTTGTTGAACCCTATTTTTAAGTTCCGGATCCCCGTCTGTTCCCGTTCCTGCTGTTCCAGAGATGCAATCCATTTTTTGCCATCCGTCATGGCCAACCGGTACTGATCCAGTTCTTCATTCCAACCGTCCTTGATCAGGCTGCCCTCCCGGAGGGAGATGGGCGGGTCTTCAAAGATGGATTTTTCGAGAAGTCCCTGGATATTCTCCAGCACATCCATTTTTTCATGAAACTCTGCCAGCAGACGGCTCCTGCACTGTGCCAGAAGATCTTTTACTGCCGGCAGAATGGCAAGCGAATCCTTCAGGGAAAGCATATCCCTGGCATTTGCATTGCCAAAGGTAATCCGGCTTACCAACCTTTCCAGATCATGAACTTTCCCCAGCTGTTCTCTTATCTCATCCATCCAAAGTGGATGATGGATCATCTCTTCCACTGCATTGAGACGGTCTTCCACTGCCTCTTTTTGTATCAGGGGCTGCTGTACCCACTGTCGGAGCATTCTTCCTCCCATGGCGGTGTTCGTTTGATCCAGGAGCCACAGTACAGATCCCTTTTTTCCCTTCCCCCGTATGGTCTCGGTCAGTTCCAGATTTCTGCGGGCTGCCGCGTCCAGCATCATATAGGATTGAGGAAAATAAGCCTTGATCCGGTTGATGTGCTGCAGGGCATTTTTCTGGGTTTCCGACAAATATTCCAATAAAGCTCCTGCCGCACAAATTCCCGGCTTCATGCCCTGACACCCAAAACCATCCAGAGACTGTACCCTGAAATGTTCCAGCAGACATCGGTATGCATTGGACCATTGGTATGCCCACTCATGATAAGAGGTGATAAAGGGGGAAAACCGGCTTCGTATGGTGTTCAGGAAAGAAGAATCCGATGAAAGATCTTCACTGATCAGGATTTCACTGGGCTGGATTCTTGCCATCTCATCCAGCAATTTGTCCTCCACGTTGCCGGACGTAATCTCCGAAATAAAAAATTCACCGGTTGAAACATCCACACCGGAAAGACCGTAAGCATTTCCATCCTTCTTCAGGGAAAGCAGAAAGTTATTTGTTTTCTCTTCCAGCATGGAGCTTTCCAGAACGGTCCCGGGAGTTACCACCCGGATAACCTGGCGCTCCACCAACCCTTTTGCCTCCGAAGGATCCTGGGTTTGTTCGCATATCGCCACCTTATGCCCGTTTTCAATCAGCTTTGCAATATAGCTGTCCACGGCATGATACGGAACCCCGCACATGGGTGCTCTTTCCTTCAGACCGCAGTCCTTTCCCGTCAGGGCAATTTCCAGCTCTTTGGATGCCAGAATGGCATCCTCAAAAAACATTTCATAAAAATCACCCAATCGGAAAAAAAGTATGGTGTCCTTGTATTGTTCCTTTATCTGAAAATATTGCTGCATCATCGGAGTCAAACCAGCCATAAACAACCTCCCACTCCTAAGCTTCCTGCTATTTATTATAACCTGTACCAAGCGAGCCTGCAAGTTTCTCCATTCTTCCGCAGAATCCGGAATGACCGGAATGCATTTGTTGAATCATGATGATTGTCTCTTTTTCGCTGCATAAACCAGCTGATATTGAACAATCTAAGCAGGAATGGAATTTTGGCCTTATGGGAGAATCAAATGAAAATAAGGAAACGGAATAAAAACCCCAAAAACAGAAAATCCATGGAAGAAAGGCAGTCCTACACCTCCAGAAGTGAAGACAGGGTAAGTCTGACGCTGTCCAGGGATGGGAATGAAAACCTAGAGAAATTCAAGGCATTTCTGGAGGAAAGCTCCGATGCGGTTTTTCGTCAATTTGAGCTTGGGACCAGCGGAATTTCCTGTGCTTTGGTTTACATTGACGGTCTGGTGGATAACGTAGTGATTCAGCAGATGATCATGAGGCCCATGATGCTTGAACTGTCAAAACTGGAGAAGTCCGGCATAACAATAGGGAAAGAAAATGCTTATGATTTTGTGGTCAATCATATTATTACCGTTGGGGAGGTCCAGGAGGCAGATACCCTGGATAAGGCCATGCGATTTGTTATGTCCGGGGAAGTGGTACTGATCCTGGACGGATACGACAAAGTTCTCATTGTCAATGCACGTGGATGGCCGGACCGGGGCATCTCCGATCCGGATACGGAAGGTGTCATCCGGGGCGCAAAAGAGGGTTTTACGGAAACCTTGCGAACCAATACGGCTCTGCTGAGAAGAAAATGCAAGGATCCCAATATGGTGATCCGTACCATACAGCTGGGCAGGAGAAGTAAAACCGATGTTGCTTATATCTATATCAAAGGAATTACCGATCCGGATCTGATTACAGAGCTGGAGGAACGACTGAGCAAAGTCGATATTGATCAGATTTTCAGTTCCGGTCATCTGGAGCAGCTGATTGAGGACAGCTCCAACTCGCCTTTTCCTCAGATGCAGGCAACGGAACGGCCGGATAAAACCGTAGCCAATCTGATGGAAGGCCGGATTGCCATTCTCACGGACAACAGTCCATTTGCCCTGCTGATCCCCGCAACGTTTGCACAGTTTTTTCAAAGCCCGGAAGATTACAGTGAAAGATGGATCACTTCCTCCTTTATCCGGGCACTGCGCTGGATTGCTTCTTTCCTGGCAGTATTTACTCCCGCTGTCTATATTGCTCTGGTGAGTTTCCATTCGGGTCTGATACCGGTACGGCTGGCCCTTTCCATTTCCGCTACAAGATCCGGAGTCCCATTTCCATCCATTGTGGAAGCAATTATGATGGAAACCACCATTGAGCTGCTGAGGGAATCCGGTGCAAGGCTGCCGAAACCAATCGGCCAGACGATCGGCATTGTAGGCGGGCTTATCATAGGGGAAGCAGCAGTCAATGCAGGTTTGACCAGCCCAACCATGGTAATCGTTGTCTCCCTGACTGCCATTGCTTCCTTTGTCATACCGACTTACAGCGCAGCGATCAGCCTCCGGACAATGCGCTTTCCGTTAATGATTCTGGCAGGGACTCTGGGCCTTTATGGAGTCATGATAGGTTTTATTACAATCAACATTCAGCTGATATCCATGAAAAGCTTTGGGATGAGCTACATGGCGCCTCAGTCCCCTCTGATCCTGGAAGATCTAAAGGATTTTGTCATCCGGGGGCCTGCCAAAAAGATGAAAAAACGACCGGTTCAGTCCTATGCAATTGATATGGTGCGAATGGATATGGATGAGAGGTAAAATCATGAAAAAACCACAGGGATTGAGTAATTTTCAGATCACAGCCGCTGTGACACAGAGTATAATTGGGCTCCTCATACTGGGGATCGCACGCCGATCTGCCCGTTTGGCCGGAATCGACGGAGTATTTGTCACTTTGATAACAGGTGTTCTGTCTGCTGCAATCGCAGCTGTCATGATCCTTCTTTGCAATCGCTTTCCCAATCAGACTGTGATTGAATTTTCACAGGATATACTTGGAAAATTTTTTGGCAGGCTGTATGGCGCTTTCTTTGTTTTCTATACCATGCTGGTGACGGCTGTGACGGTCCGGGGATTTGCGGATGCATTGATAATGCTGTTGCTGCCAAAAACGCCAATTGAATTTATCATGATCACCATGCTGATCCTCTGTTCCTATTGCGTTGCAGGCGGAATCAGTTCCGTGGCAAGAATCAATGAAATTTTTCTGCCCCCGGTGATTATCGTCATTTCATTTATCATTCTGATGAATATAGGAGACGTGGATTTATTTCGGTATCGTGCTGTCTTTTCCAATGGAATCAAACCTATTTTAGGTGGAATATCCGAAATGTCCACAGCGTATCTAGGTTACGAAATCCTTTTTTTCCTTTCCCCTGTGATAAAGAGCAAAGATAAAATGATGCCATATGGCCTGGCAGGAATCGCAATCCCCCTGGTTCTCTATTCCGGCCTGGTCTTTGTATCCATTGGCATTGACGGCGCTCCGGCGACTGCGGATATCATTTATCCGACGATACAGCTGGCCAGACGTATTTCCTTGCTCGGATCCTCTGTGGAGAAATTTGATATTCTTTTTATTCTGCTGTGGATTTTGTCAATATTTACTTCACTTATTACGTTTCTGTATATGGCGTCCATTTCCGTAACCCGTCTGGCCGGCCTCCGGAATTACAAACCTTTTATCTTTATTCTGATCCCATTGATCTATATGATTGCCATTCTTCCGGAAAACATTGTGGATTCCAATGCAGTTATCATGCTGTCCGATTATATTGGAACGGCTGTGGTACTCAGCTGTATCCCCATGCTGCTGATCTCCATCCTCCGAAAAAAAGGAGGAAAGAAAAATGGTTCGTAAAAAGCTTGTTCTTTTCCTCTTCCTGATTCCTTCCCTGCTTCTGACGACGACATCCTGCTGGGACCGGATTGAAATTGAAGATCGGGCCATTATTATCGGCATGGCCATGGATTTGGCGGAAGATCAGGAAAAGATCGTGGTTACTTTTCAAATTGCACAGCCACAGGCCTATGTGGCAGAGTCCCAGGGCAGTGTGGAAGGGTATTATAATGTCACAAAAACAGCGGAAGACCTGGCCGGTGCCAGGAATAAGCTATCCAGGAGCATCAACACGGTTCCAACGCTGGAACAGTGCCAGGTGGTCCTCGTGGGAGATAAGCTGGCCGAGAAAGGCCTGAGCAATTATATGGATTTTCTGCTGCGGACTCATGAAGCCAGAAGGCAGCTTCAGATAGGGGTGGTGCAGGGATTGGCGCGACATATGCTGGAAATAAAGTTCAAATCCGACCTGGCTCCCTCTTTTGTGATATCGGAAATGATGAGTCAAAACAGCAAATATAACTTTCGAATGACAGATTATATGAGTCTGGAAAAGCTGCATATGGCTTTTATCGAAAAAAACGACTTCATTCTTTCCCAGATCAAACAAACGGAAAACGAGTTGTATATGGCCGGTGGAGCTGTTTTTAAAGGCTTTAAACTGGTGGGATGGCTCAGTGGAGAAGAAATGATTGGAGCCCGGTTTTTGAGGGGAGATGCATCTTCCGGATACCTGACAGTGGATATGCCTTCTTCCATGGGGAAAAAGATCATGCTGAGAGTTTATGAAACGAAATCGGATTTTCATCCGGAAATAAGGGACGATAAGCTGGTAGCAGTCCTGAGTCTTCGTCTGGAAGGTGACGTTGACGAAATTGTCAATCCAAATGGAGACTGGACCAGCCAAAAACTAATTGACCAATGTTCCGCGCAGATCGAGAAATATGTAAGGAGGATTGTCAATGATGCGTTCCATAAGTCCCAGCGCGTTTATGACGGCGAGCCTTTTCGCCTGAAGGAAAAGTTAAAATGTTATTATCCGGCCTTCTGGAAAGCCAATTCGGGGAATTGGGATGAAATCTATCAGACAGCGGAACTGAAGACAAATATTGAGGTCAATATCCGGAGAGTGGGAGAAATCAGAAGCCCCTGAAAACAGACTTCCTGTCAGGAAAAGAGCGTGGAGATCAGCAAAAGGGCCAAACCGCCTCCGATATAAAAATATCCGACGTATTTTCCAATTTTGTATTCCACCGGATATCGGTCGTCTTGCAGCATGTGGGGGTAAACAAAAGAGAGAACCAGCCCGCAGATCACTACCAGTCCGACAAAATACGAGGTTGACCATAATTTCAGAAAATGAAGCAATGCCATGGGAAACCCTCCCTTCAAAATGAGTATTCCCGAAAGCCTCAGGAACTTGCACAAAAGGCAAACAATCGATATAATAAATTTATTATGACTGGAAAGGGAGACAAATATGCCGGCTGAAAACCATGCTTTTGCTGTTCCGGAAAAAGAGAAGGAAAAACATTCCATAGAGGTCCTGCAACAACGGATTTTCGGTTCCGGATTGAAATATCACATTGTGACTTATGGCTGTCAGATGAATGTGCATGATTCCGAAATGCTGGCCGGAATGCTGTCGGAAATCGGTTATGAGGAGACCGATCAGGAGCAGGAGGCGGATTTGATCCTGTTCAATACCTGTTGTGTCCGGGACAATGCCGAGCGGAGAGTCTATGGTAATGTAGGGGCCTTAAGGTCATACAAACAGGAAAATCCCGACCGGATCATTGGCGTCTGCGGATGCATGATGCAGCAGGCGGAGGTATCTGCCGGTCTCGTCCGGAAATTCCCCTTTATTGATCTGGTTTTTGGCACACACAGTCTTCCTCACTTCCCTTCCCTGCTGTTGCAGGTTTTGGAGTCCAGGGAAACAGTAGTGGAGATTCCGGACACCGAAGGAGAACTCAGCGAATCCGAATCCATTCCGGTAAAACGGGCTGCCGGTACAGGCGCATGGGTCACCATCATGCATGGATGCGACAACTTCTGCAGTTATTGCATTGTTCCTTATGTTCGTGGGAGGGAAAGAAGCCGTCAGCCGGAGAACATTCTGGAAGAAATCAGGCAGCTTGCACAGGAGGGACACCGGGAAGTCACCCTGCTGGGACAGAATGTGAATTCCTATGGAAAGGATCTGGAGACCCCCGTTCCGTTCCACGCTCTGCTCAGGAAGATCAATCAAATAAACGGGATGGAAAGAATCCGGTTCATGACATCCCATCCGAAAGATCTGTCCGATGACCTGATCCTTGCCATGGCAGAATGCGATAAGGTATGCGAGCATCTCCACCTTCCCGTTCAGGCAGGCAGTGACCGGATCCTTCGGGCAATGAACCGGAGATATACCGCGCAAAGCTATCATACATTGGTGGGAAAGGTCCGTCAGGCCATACCGGATATTGCGCTGACCACAGATATCATTGTTGGTTTTCCGGGGGAGACGGAAGAGGATTTTCAGGAGACCCTGAATCTGGTGGGACGGATTCAGTATGATTCTGCCTATACTTTCCTGTACTCCCCGCGATCCGGTACCCCTGCCGCAAAGCGGAAGGATCCATTGAGTCCGGAAGAAAAAAAGGAACGACTTTATCGGCTGAATGCGTTGCAAAATAAAATAAGCAAGGAAAAAAACCAGAAATACAACGGACGGATTGTGGAAGTGCTGGTGGAAGGGCCCAGCAAAAACAATCCGGATGTTCTTACCGGCAGGACCCGATCCAATAAAACCGTGAATTTCAGGGGCCGTGCGGAACTCGTCGGGCAATTGGCCATGGTCCGGGTTACCAGGGCTCATTCCTGGTCCCTGGAAGGGGAGGCGATTGAAAAGTGACCAAAGAGACAACGGTTTCCCGTTCGGAAATCATGAAGCTGGCCAGAGAGCTGGGACAGGCTCTGGCGCAGTCCCGGGAAATACTGGATTACAGGGATGCAGAGAAAAGAATGGCAGACGATGAAGCAGCCAGCCATCTGATGCGGATTTACCGGAAAATATATCAGGATCGGATCCGAATGCAGGCGGAGCCGGAGAATAAGGAGAAGGAGATTGCAAAACTGTCCGATTCCCTGGAAAAAGCAGACAGGGACAGGAAAGCCAATCCGTTGATTGCAAAGTACGATCAGACGGGAAACGCCTTTCAGGATTTGATCTATCAGATCAATCAGGTTCTGAAGTTCTATTGCATGGAACCGGATGAAGATTCCCAATTTGATCCGGCAGGCAGCTGCAGAGGATGCAAAGGCTGCCCGGCAGCCCGGACGGGAATCAATATTCCTCCGTCATAAAATTATTCCTGGGAGGAAAAAGTGCACCAAGGCTTGTCAGCACCCGATCCTCCCTGCATTCCAGACGCCCTTCCGCCAGGGAAGAATCAGCGGTACCGAAGCCCCAAAGCAATTGGGTAAGAGTGCGGATATCCATACGGACGTCCGGTTCTTTCCCGGTGGCTGCGATGTTCAGAGCAGCATCCTTTTCTTTCAGAAGATAGCAGCCATTGTTGCCTGGAATCATCGGATCGGACACCCGGAGAACAAAAGGATCCCCGGGAAAAGGGATTCCGGATAAAGCACCGATGATATTATGAATCCTTCCCATGACGAACGTTTCCTTTTCCAGTTTCCCCCGTGAGTCCTTCATGGATAAATAGGTGGTATCCGTGGAAGGGGCTTTCCACAGGATCCGGCTTACCTGTCCCATGTGATGAAAGGCCAGCTGAAGCAAAGCCTCCTTTGCCTCCGGATTCTGATAAATAAGCTCACGGATACAGAGTTCCTTATCGTGAATGGTGTACAGGATATATCCGGTTATGAGGTTGTCCTGCAAATAGCAAAAGCCTGTGCCATGATCCAGTTCCAGGTCCCGAAGGACCTTCTCCCAGTCGTTCTGATTTCTTATTAAATAGCCATGAAATCCCCTCATAAAATGCAGATAACAATCGGACAGAATCTTTCTGTCGCGGGTCCCCAGTCTCCGATAGCTTCCGGCTATTTTGCCGGTGGTTTTCGGCGCTTCCATTTCCCGATAGATCAGCAGATCGTAGCAGATCTCCCATCCGTATTTTTGATAGAAATCATATTGAAAAGGCAAAAGAATGGAACAATGGATATTGCGCTTCCGCAGGATCGTATCGGCATATTGCAGCAGGCGGGCTGCATGGCCTCTTCCCCGATACTCCGGTCGGGTTGCGACTCCCACGATATAGCTCACGTCGACCGGTCTGCCCCGAAGCTGCATCCGATAGGGCAGCATCTGAAGGCAGGAACAAACCCGGTTTCCCTCCACCGTAACCAATGTGTTTTCCGGTTGATAGCAAAAGTGAAAGAAAAAATCAATGAACTCCGGGCTGTCATCAAAACAATATGCCCATAGGTCCCGTATTTGCGAAGTCTCCTGGTCCATGGCCAGTCGTGTCACGGTATGTTCATTTTCCATTGTAACCTCCATTCTGCCGCTGTCCGCATGACAAGCTGGAATAAAAATGGACGCGGGTCCCCTGTTGCTTTTTTAAACATAAAATCCGGTATATTTTTTGATCATCCTTACCGGATGATAGGATTCCTTTGCCTTGCGCATTCCCTGAATCCCCATATCTTCTTCCCGATTGATGCAGGGAACATGGGACCAGGCCTTTGCGGTGAACAGCTGATTCATAACTGGAAAGGAGCCATCATAATCCGTATTTGCCTTTTCAATATGTGTGACTGCCATGTTGGGGTTCAGCAGTTCCCCAAGGGTAAAAGCCTGTACCGAACCATTGATGCGCAGCACTCCCCCGGTAACCTTCAGGGCACGATAATTGGTTAAAACATCAAAAACAGCCCTTTTCTCCTCCAGGACGCTTTCATCCCCCTCCTTTCCGGAAATCCATACCAACTCGGTGTCCAGGCATTCGGAGAGGTTCGCGTCGTTTAATTCTTCATACTGGTATTCATAGCTTTTCTTGAATTTATTGATGTGGTTTCGTTTCTGTCGGAACTTCTTTCCCTTCAGTTCGATTAATTCCTTCGTGGAATAGACATAATCATAATTGCTGCGATCCTCACAGAAGATCAATTTACCCGGAAGAGCTTCGTCCATTTCCCTTTTCCGGTCTTCCGTGACGGCTTTCAGCACCAGAGGAAATCCCTCACTATGGAAATAATCTGCCAGAACAGGCAGAACTGTATCATAGACACTTTTCCCCATGCACAGGGGGGGAAAAGCATAGGGATACAGATTGCGATATTTCGCTACAATGCATAAATGATCCTGAATCACTGCATATTTCAATTGATCGGAATTTCTCCAGATAAACAGATCGGTAAAAGTGGATTCTGAGCTTTCGTAATTCCTGGCGGCAAAATATTGGTCAAACAGGGCCTTATCCTTCAGTTCGATGTCCTTAAATGCGATCACAAAGATACCTCCTATTCATCCTGCCTCCCATTATAACACGTTTATACAGGCTAAAACAAAAAAGGCCCTTTGCAGGGCCCTTTCCAACATCCATCAGGCTTTTGCCAGTGTCATTTCAGATGATTCCCGTTCTTTTACCCGGGCCTTTTTTGAGGTTTCCTCATTGATTATTTTCATTAAACCTTCCAGCTTCTCATAAAAAATCACAATGATATCACCGGGCATGGCGTGATCCACTGCATGGCGAAGCGCTTCCTCTTCCTTCCGGATCAGGGATGCAGCACTTTTTGGAAGGCCTGCCGAAAGAACGCCGGACAATAACAGTTGTGAGATTTCTCCCGGTTTACGTCCTCTTAAGTCCTTGTCCTCCTTGATAATAATTCGGTCAAAAGACTTTCCGGCAATAAATCCTATCTTCTTTACGGCAGAATCCTCCCGATCCCCCGGAGTGCCAATGATTCCGATCAGTCGGGATCCACCCATCTTCCGGACGGCTTCTGTAGTCCTTTCGTATCCTGCAATATTATGTCCATAATCCACCACGACCCGGAAATCCCGGATGTTAAAAATATTGAATCTGCCTGGATTATGGATTTCATCGCAGTAGAAAGAGGTCATGGCGTTTTCGATAACGTGCAGCGGAATCTTCAGGGCATAGGCGGCACTGAAAGCTGCCAGCACATTCTCGATATTATAGATCAGCTTCCCTCCGAAGGTGGCAGGGATCTGTTCCACCGACAAACTTTTCAGCAGTCCATTCCCCGTCGCAAGAGTAATATAATGATCCTTGAGAAAGACGGCAATCCCTCCTGCCGAAATATGCTTATGAACAATCAGGTTGTCTTCCTGCCGTGAAAAATATATTATATTTGCCTTTGTCTGCTCAGCAGCCTGGACCACCAGGGGATCGTCTGCATTCAGAACAGCATACCCGTTGCTTTTGACGGCTTCCACAACCAACGACTTTACATGAAACAGATCCTCCAGAGTTTCCACCCCATCCAGGCCCAGATGATCTTCACTGATATTGGTCAGGACTCCGACATCTGCCAGATCATATCCCAGGCCGGAACGTATCAATCCTCCGCGGGCCGTCTCCAGGACGGCTGCATCCACTGCCTTGTCCGTCAGGATGATTTGAGCGCTTTCCGGACCGGTTGTATCTCCCTTCAGGATGCACTGATCATTGATGTATATACCACCGGTTGTTGTCATTCCAACGGTTTGACCGCAGGATTTCAAGATATGCGCAATCATTCTGGTTGTGGTTGTCTTTCCATTGGTCCCGGTAATCGAAACAATGGGGATGGAATGTCGGCTTCCATATGGAAAAAGCATATCCACAATGGCGTTTCCAACCTTTCTTGGTTCTCCCCTGGATGGGAACAGATGCATCCGGATACCGGGGGAGGCATTTACTTCAAGAACAGCTCCCTGTCCGTGCAGCAGTGGTTTGCTGATATTGGCACATGTGATATCCACCCCGGCAATGTCCAGTCCAAGGATTCTCGCTGCCCGTATGGCGAGCTCCTGATTGTACGGATGTATTTTTTCCGTGCAGTCCATGGCTTCTCCGCCTGTGCTGAGGTTTCCGTTGGCTTTGAGGTAAATCCGTACCCCTTCCCTCGGAATGCTTTTCGGGGAGTATCCCTGTTTTTTCAATATATTCTGACTGATCTCGTCAATGATAATTTTGGTAAGGGGCTTTTCGTGACCGGTTCCCCGTCTTTCATCCCTGTTTTTCTGCTGCACCAGTTCGGCTATGGTCTGCCTTCCGTTGCCCATGACAAAGGCAGGCATCCGGAGAGATACGGCAGATACCTGATCCCCTATGACCAGTACCCGATAATCCTTGCCTTTCACAAACTCCTCCACCAAAACGTTTTCATTGATTTTGGCTGCAATGGGAAATGCTTCTGCAACTTCTTCCGGAGACTGAATGTTCAGGGACACCCCTTTCCCCTGGTTTCCGTTGACTGGTTTGATTACCACAGGCCATCCGATTTTCCTTGCTGCTTTTACAGCTTCCTCTGCCGTCAGGCAGACAACTCCCCCCGGAACAGGGATCCCTGCCCGGCTGAGCAGTTCCTTGGTTACGGTCTTGTCACAGGCCATGTCTGCGGAAATGCAGCTGGTACTGTCCGACAGGGTTCCTTCTATTTTCTTATTGTATTTTCCATATCCCAGCTGAATAATGCTTCCCTTGCCGATCCTTGTTACCGGAATGCCTCTGTCCACGGCGGCATTAACAATAGCCTGTGTACTGGGCCCAGGTCCATAACGGGACATCAGTTCCCTGATTTGCTTCAATCCGGGATTCAAATCGAACGGTTCCCCGGAGCAGAGGGCATTTGCCATCTGAACAGCCACTTTTCCTGCTTCCAGACCGGAGTGCTCTTCCTGATAAGCGAACACGACAGTATAGCAACTGCCATCTCCAATTTGCCTTGCTCTGCCGAATGAGACGGATTGACCGACAAGATTCAGAATTTCCAATGTGCTGTGTTCCATCACATGAGCCAGATAAGTTCCTTCCTCCAGCCTTTTTTGAAATCCGCCTTCAAAGCCAAGCGAACAATGATGAGAGCGAAGTCCAGGCAGCAATTCCAGAATCCGCTCATTGAAGTCACCAATTTGTACGGTTGGAATATCACTCCATTCCTCCAAATCAACAATTATTTTGATTACTTTTTGATGGCTGTATATATTTCGCCCGGAATAGGCTTTCCATTCACGTATCTGCAAAAGAATTTACCTCCTTAAGATAGGGACACGGTTTCGTATATCAAATTCATATCCATGAGGAAGAATATGAAGGGTAACATCGGTCAGTGCCAGAATATCATCCGGATAGGATTCGGAAACATTGGTATAGCTTAAGTGAACCCCGTCCAGAATCGTAACGGCATTGGAGCCGATTACTTCAAAGGTCTCATCGGGATAAACCACGACAGCCGTGTCTTCATCGATACCGATTCCAAGGATATAGGGATTTTGTGCAACGGCTGCCAGGAGTCTCCCGGTCCTGCCTCTCTGTGCAAAATGCTGGTCAATGACGACACCGCTCAGGAACCCCAGACCGGGTGCCATTTTGACCGTACATTTTTTCGGCGCCTGATCGTCATTTCCGGAAGTAATCATCACTTCACTGATGGCGGACGCACCGGCACTGGTCCCTGCAAGAATCAGCCCATCGGAAAAGGCTTCCTTCAGGAACCGGTCCGTCCTGGTTCCGCCAATCAGGCTGGTAATCTTCAGCTGATCCCCTCCGGTAAAAAACACGCATGTCGCACCGTCCAAACGGTGCAGCGTTGCCGGATCATCAGCATCCTCCCGCGTTTCAATATGCAGTGCATCAATGTTTGAAACATGCAACCGGGAAAACAGATTTTTATATTCCTTACCTACTTTTGATGGAAATTCCGTTGCGGAGGTCAAAATAACGATTTTCCCTTCCTCTTCCCCGGAAAGCTCGGCAACCTTTGTGAGAATGGTGCAGTCTTTCTCCTTGTCCTCTGCACCACCTATAATGATAAGAGTTCCTTTTTTATGCCCTTCCATTCTGAACCTCCTGTTTTGATACATATATTCTTCCAGAAAGGCATCGGTTTTATACCCAAGTTGGTAAAATATAGAAAATAAGAAAAAGTGAAGAAGTACGCAAAAAGAGCACCCTTTTGGGTGCTCTCACTTGATTCAAAAGCATTGTCCACTGTTTTGGATCTCGTTTCTCTTATTTCTATCCAGCTGCTTTTCCTGTTCATTCAAAGCCCGGAACTTCCGTTAACTATCCCGTTTGGAAAGTTCGCCCCGCATTGCATCCTTTTTCCGAATGGACTCCAGGATCTTTTTTCTCCTCCGTATCCCGTCCAGATAGCTGACACCGGATACGACCGGGAACATCAGGATAAAAACAATGGCAATATAGGGCATGACATTTTCAAATGTCACGAAAAATTTGACATAGGGAATCAACCAGCATCGCAAAGCAATCTCAATGGGTTGATAGATCAGCGACCCAACATACAATATCATGCCGGGAATGGATGCAATCAATCCGGAGAGAAAACCTTTCGTCTTTTGAAACGTGCCTCTCTTCAGATCATTTTGGCCATAATAGCTGGCATCCGCATAGATCACCACCCAAAATAACAAGATAAAGAAAATACCCATTGCCCATTGATAAATCTCATTTTTTGGAAAAATACTGAACAACAAAAAATAAAGGAATAATTGTATCACTGTCATCAGTGCATGAGTGCCCAGCAGCTTCCATCCAAATTTTCCGTACCCCATATCCGGTTCTCCCCTTTTTCTTTCTTATCTGAAAACAACAACTTTTCAATTCCATTCTATTTTACACGAAAACAGGTCGGATTTCCAGTACTGATTGCTGCTGTTTTCCTGCTATTTCCTCCTGATCTGATCGAAATCCGTTATAATTCCATCGAGTGGTACGTCAAATGGATCCGCCGGCAGTTGATCCACCAGTTGAAAGGAAAAACCAATCCCGATTTTTGCAGCGTCCCTGCGCATTTTCGGCAGAAAGCGGTCATAATAACCGGCTCCGTATCCCAATCGGTTGAAATGCCGGTCAAATGCCAACCCTGGGATGACGGCCAGATCGATTTCCCCCACACGTATCTTCCTCTGTAAATGCCTTGGAGGCTCCGGGATTCCCCAATGGCCGGGCATCAGCTCGTCAGGACTTTTTATTTCGCAGGGGAGGATTTGTGCTTCATTGGGTACGCATACCGGCACGGCAACCCGTTTGCCTGCTTCCAGCGCCGTCCGGATCAGGCCCATCGTATCTGCTTCACTGCGAAAGCTTGCGTATGCCAGAAGAACTGCTGCCTTTTGATAGACTTCCAGGGTAATCAGATGTCTTTCGATGGATTGGCTCCTGGATTGCCTTTCCCTACCCGGAATCCGGTCCCTTGCGGAAGCCATGCTCCGCCTGATTTCCTGCTTGTTCATTTCCTTCCTTCCTGAGAATGGATATAAAGTCGTGGCACTCTTTCACTGATGGATGTCAGGATTTCATAGGAAATCGTCCCACATAAACCTGCAAGTTCATCCGCCGTAACGGCTTTTCCATCCTGTTCTCCGATGAGAATAACCCGATCTCCTGTAACAACTCCCGGTATGTCGGTGATGTCCACCATGGTTTGATCCATGCAGATCCGCCCGACCACCGGTGCCCGTTTTCCATGGATCAGAACACTTCCGCGGTTGCTCAGCAGCCGGTTGTAGCCATCTGCATATCCCACCGGCAGGGTTGCAATCGTTCTGGTATCCCGTGCAACGTAAGTTCTTCCATAGCTGATGCTGCATCCCGCCTCCACCGTTTTCATATGAACAATCCGGGTTTCCCATTGCAATACGGGGAGGAGCCGGACCTTTTCCTTTCGTCCGGCAGCCGGGAATGGAAAGTAGCCGTACATGCTGATTCCACCCCTTACCAGGTTGTAGTTGGCATCCGGAAACCGGAAAATCCCGGCGCTGTTGGAGGCATGAATCGTACGGAGAGGAAACCCGCTCTTTTGCAGGAACCGGATCATGAGATGAAACTTTTTGATTTGCTCCCGGGTAAAGACGGGATCCTCTTCGTCGGCCGAAGCAAAGTGGGTAAAGGCCCCTTCGATGGACAGATTTTTCATGTCTTTCAGTTCGTCTGCCGCATTCTGCAACTCCTTCCGACTCCGAAAACCGATTCGCCCCATTCCAGTATCCAACTTCAAATGGACCTTTGCCGTTTTACCTGCTTTTTTTGCTGCCTGATTCAAACAACGGGCTGTGGAAAGGGAAGGCACTGCCTGGGTCAGCCCATATTGAAGAACAGCTGCGCATTGTTCTTCATCGATTTCCCCCAGAACCAGAATCGGTGCGGCAATCCCTGCTTCCCTCAATTCCGCTCCTTCTTCCGGCAGGGCAACACCTAATTGAGAGGCTCCGGCTGCAATGGCTCCGGCTGCAATTTCCTTTGCACCATGGCCATAGGCATTTGCCTTGACAATTGCCATAAACTCGGTTTCCGGTAAAATCAGGGATCGCAGGCCCTGTATATTATGTTTCAGTCTTGACAGGTCAATTCGTGCAATCGTTGGTCTCATATTATTTCGTTTCCTCCTGTATGGCATATCCCATGGAGAAAGCTTTCCGGTTGGCTTCCACAGTTTTTGGGGGCACGGTTTCTTCTATTGCTTTCTGCCATGTTTCCGGAGAGGCTTCCAGATATCTGGCCAAAGCACCAAGAAGCGCAGTATTCGTTACTTTCAGATTGCCGACTTGCTCTGCAATCTTCATTCCAGGAATCCAAGCCAGTTGTCCGCACCGGAATTTCAATTTTTGGGAAAGCCCTTCAGGATATTTGGATATGCCCATAATAACCGGCATGGGATCGATTTCCTGATCGTTCACCACCAGGATTCCGTTTTCCTGCAGATAAGGGAGCCAGCGATAAGCCTCCAGCTTCTCAAAGGCCAATATGATGTCCGCCTGGCCACGTTCCACCAGGGGCGACGAAACGTGGTATCCGAATCGGACATGTGTTACGACGCTTCCGCCTCGCTGTGCCATGCCATGAACCTCGGATATTTTCACATCGACACCACAATTCATTGCCAGTCTTCCCAAAATTCTGCTGGCCAGGAGCGTTCCCTGTCCCCCGACTCCCACAATCAGTATATTCGTGTCCTTCATTCTTTGCTGCCTCCCTCTATGGCATGGAACCGGCATACGTTCTGACACAGGCCACACCCACTGCACAGTTGCTGGTTGATCCCGATCCGGTTTTCCTTTTTCAAAATGGCCGGACAGCCAAGACGGAGACAGGATCCGCAGGACTTGCAGCTCTCATGATTTATGAAACAAGGTAACCCGGATTTTTTGGATAACAGGACGCAGGGTCTCTGGAAAAAGATCACGGAAGGCTCTTCCCTTTCGGTTTCCTCCTTTAGGATTTTTTCGGCCTGTTCGATATCAAAAGGATCCACCACCCGGACATTTGGGATGCCGACTGCCTTTACCAGAGCGTATAAATTCAGTATCGGCGCCGGATTTCCCCTGATGTTTTTGCCGGTGGCCGGATGATCCTGATGACCGGTCATCCCGGTTGTTGAATTATCGAGAATCACGACTGTCGTAATCCCCTGATTGTATACCACATCGATCAACCCGGTAATCCCGGAATGAATGAATGTGGAATCCCCTATCACTGCAACCAGTTTCCTGGCAAAATCCCGGCCTCTTGCCTTTTCCATTCCCAGAGCCATGCCAATGCTTGCTCCCATGCAGATGCTGGTATCCACGCTGTCGAGAGGCGGAAGGGCGCCCAGGGTGTAGCAGCCAATGTCTCCCACGACCGTCAGATTCAGACGCTTCATGACGTAATAGGCTCCGCGGTGTGGACATCCGGGACACAAAGCAGGCGGCCTTTCCGGCAATTCTTCCGGGAGACAGGAGGGCCGGGGCGTTGTCCTGGCAATTTTCTCCTTAATGATCCGGGCACTGAGCTCCCCCTGCCTGGAAAAAAGCTCCTTTCCAATTACGGAAATTCCCCGACTTTTGATTTCGTCTTCCAGTATTGGCTCCAGCTCTTCGACAACGTATAGCTTTTTTACCCTGGATGCAAATTCCTCAATCCGTTTTATGGGCAGTGGATGCACCATGCCAAGCTTGAAAATGGAAGCATCCGGAAGAGCTTCCGCTGCATATTGATAGGCTATGCCGCTTGCAATGATTCCAATGGCAGGGTCCTTACTCTCCATCCGGTTGACAGAAAGTTGTTCTGCAGCTTTCGACAGCTCCGCTTCCCGCTTTTCCACAAAGATATGCCTCTGCCGCGCCATACCCGGCATCATGACATATTTCGAGGAATTCTTATGATATGCCTTCCGGCCGACCTCCTGGCGTTCCTCCAGAGTTACAATACTTTGGGAATGGGATACACGGGTCGTCATTCGGATCAGTACCGGTGTATCATAAACCTCACTGATGCGATACGCCAGCCTGGTAAAATCCTTTGCTTCCTGACTGTCCGCAGGCTCCAGCATCGGGATATGAGCCGCTTTTGCATAATATCTGCTGTCCTGTTCATTCTGGGAACTGTGCATACCGGGGTCATCTGCCGTGACGACGACCAGTCCGCCGTTCACTCCGGTATAAGCAACGGTAAACAGGGGATCTGCCGCAACATTCAGTCCCACATGTTTCATGCATACCAAAGCCCGGGCTCCGCCAATGGAAGCACCTATTGCTGTTTCCAATGCAACCTTTTCATTGGGTGCCCACTCTGCATACACTTCATCATACTTTGCAATTGTTTCCGCTATTTCGGTACTGGGTGTGCCCGGATAAGCCGCTGCCACCCGGACGCCGGCTTCGTATGCACCTCTGGCCACTCCCTCGTTGCCCAACATCAACCTTTTCACATTACTCCCCCATCACCCTAAACTGATATTGTGTTTATTCTATACCATAATTTTTGCAAACTCAAGATAAACGGACAGAAAGCAAGTAAAATGTAAAAGGAAAGAAGGGAAAAGAGAAAAAAAGAAGGACATGGCTTGCCACGTCCTTCCTGGAACTTATTCCTGTATATACGTGGAACAATCTGTTTCTGTGGTGTCCTGGGCGTGCGGCGGCTGTATTTCGATTTCTGCTGCCTGGCAGTAATCTCCGGGTTTATGATAATAACAGGAGTTTACCACGCACTTGACGCCCTGCAGATGCTGCTGTGTTTTTTCCGATTTTCCATACATTTCTGTATCGCCTCCTCTTTTTGTTAGATAGATATAGTATCCATTGATTTGAGATCAAATATGACAACAATAATGTTGAAATATATGGAAAATATAAAACGAAGATTACATGAATGTAAGCTGTTGGCAACCGGGCTGTGCTTTTGGATAAAAAAAAGTACCAAAGGTTATAAGCCTTGGTACATCTGTGGTGGACCATCAGGGACTCGAACCCTGGACACCCTGATTAAGAGTCAGGTGCTCTGCCAACTGAGCTAATGGTCCATATGAAACTATGGTACTTATAAAAGCGGATACAAAACTGAAACTTGGCGCGCCCAGTAGGATTCGAACCTACGACCTCCAGATTCGAAGTCTGTCACTCTATCCAGCTGAGCTATGGGCGCAAACAATGGAGCGGAAGACGAGATTCGAACTCGCGACATTCGCCATGGCAAGGCGACGCTCTACCACTGAGCCACTCCCGCTTATTTTCAGGAACATCAGCCATTATAGCGCATCTCGTGAAAAATGGCAAGTACGAATTGGTGCGGACGAAGAGATTTGAACTCCCACGCCATAAGGCACTAGATCCTAAGTCTAGCGCGTCTGCCAATTCCGCCACGCCCGCATACTCCCGGCTGTCGTTTTCGTTTCGCACTCACTTTCCTTCTGGTGACCCATCGGCGATTCGAACGCCGGACACCTTGATTAAAAGTCAAGTGCTCTGCCGACTGAGCTAATGGGTCATATGGCTGGGGCGGCAGGACTCGAACCTACGAATCCGGGAGTCAAAGTCCCGTGCCTTACCGTCTTGGCTACGCCCCAAAATAATAACAGCAGACATCACTTAATGGGGTGAGTGGTGGGATTCGAACCCACGACCTCCAGAGCCACAATCTGGCGCTCTAACCAGCTGAACTACACCCACCATAATATGATAATCCTGATTATTGGTGCGCCTGAAGGGATTCGAACCCCTGGCCTACGGATTAGAAGTCCGTTGCTCTATCCAGCTGAGCTACAGGCGCATAATGGAGCGGGTGATGGGAATCGAACCCACACAACCAGCTTGGAAGGCTGGAATTCTACCATTGAACTACACCCGCACTTCATGCTGACAAGTTAAAATGTTATCATATTTAACCATTCATGTCAACAAAAACTTACTGGAATTCTATGTAAACCATTCGTCCATGCCCAGCCTGGACAACAAAAATAGTATAGCGCAACATCCTGGTTTCGTCAAGCCCAAAAAATAAATCAGTCTCCCCCTCCCTTTGTACGCAGAAGAGAAATCATGGACTGCAGGGCAATGGCCCTGTGACTTATCCGGTTTTTTTCTTCCAAAGATAATTCTGCCATGGTTTTATTGTGATATCTGTCCGGCAGGAAAAGAGGGTCGTAGCCGAATCCCCCGTTTCCGGACGGGGAAAGTCCAATCCTTCCGGAACACCGGCCTTCCGTCTGCAGATACCTTCCATTTGGATAATACAGGGTGATCACACAGCGAAAGCAGGCTTTCCTTTTCCCTTCCGGCACCTGCTTCATCCTGGCAAGGAGTTTTTCATTGTTTTGCTGATCTGTGGCATCTTCACCGGCGAACCTTGCAGAATACACCCCGGGCTGCCCCCCCAAAGACTCCACTTCCAGACCGGAATCGTCTGCCAGAGTAATTTCACCAGTTCTTTTACTGATCTCACTGGCTTTCTTGCAGGAGTTTCCTGCAAAATCAGGTTGATCCTCTTCCACCACAATGTTCAGCCCTGCTTCTTTCAGGGACAGGACTTCAAACCCTAATTTGGAAAACAAGTTCCGGAATTCCTTTACTTTTCCCGCATTATTGCTGGCGATCAGCAGTTTTTCCTTTTTCATGACCGGTTTCCCACCAATCTGCAGAGATCCCCCAGAGCCTTTTTTTGTATTTCGATCAGTTCTTCCGTACCGTTTTGACCCATCTGCAAAAGCTCCAGCAGGTCTTCCCGGCTGAATGGGCTTTCCTCCCCGGTTCCCTGAACCTCCACAAATTCCCCTTTGTCCGTCATAACGATATTCATATCCACCTTGGCATGGGAATCCTCATCATAGCAGAGATCCAATATCCGATTCCCGTCATGAATTCCCACACTGACTGCTGCGACATAACTGTGAATCGGACTTTTCTTCAGCATGCCCTGCTCCATCATCCATTGGATACAGTATACCAAAGCGATAAAGCTGCCGGTAATGGATGCCGTACGGGTGCCGCCGTCTGCCTGAATGACATCACAGTCGATCCAGATGGTTCGTTCCCCAAGGCCTTTCAGTTCAACAACGGAACGAAGGGCACGGCCGATCAGTCTTTGAATTTCCTGGGTTCTCCCTTCCACTCTGCCCCTTCTTGACTCCCGGACCTTACGTACCTGGGTGGATGCGGGGATCATGGCATATTCCCCTGTGATCCAGCCTTTCCCGGTTCCTCTTAGAAAGGGAGGCACTTTATCCTCCACCATGGCCGTGCAGATGACCCTGGTCCTTCCGCATTCGATTAATACCGAACCATTTGCATGACAGATAAAGTCTGGTGTGATTTGAATCGGTCTCATTTGATTGTTGGTTCTTCCGTCTGGTCTCATGTCTTTTTCTCCTTTGTGATAAATAATGGAACAAAGCTCAGACAGCCATTTTCCGACGGTCTGAGCCTGATCCTGTTTATTCATATTCGTTGGCAAATACCGGCGTGCTGTCCAGTGGAGCATCCTCCGCATAATCCTTTCCTTCCACCAGGACCTTTACCTGCTTTACTTCCGGAAACTGCATGGCCGCCATTTTTATCGCTTTCATTACCATGGCTTCACTGTCTTTGGAATTTGCCAGATCCTTGAACTCCTTGCTGAAGTTCAGATAGGTGGTTCCCTTCTCCATCTGTGCTCCCAGAAGTTTGGTATCCGGAGGAACATCAATGGTCATATTGTCGCTATCCTTTGGCCCGTTCAACAGTTCCTGAATGGCAGTTTCCAGCGTCGAATTTTCGGATGATGTGACTCTCGTCACCGGGATCAGATAATCATATTGGCTGGGGGAGATGCTTTGGTAGAACACAGTTACCTTTGCCCCCTGAGCCGTGGCATCGTCCGACATCTCAACATTGACATCCGATGGGCCAATGGGATCCTTTACTTTTGTTCCATGCTCCATGGTGTCAACGGCCTTCCCGTCAAAGAGGAACTGCACCTTATCGATGGTGGAAAATCCTGACAGGGTCAAAACAATGCCCTGAACCATATTATTCTCTGCAGCCGCATCCTTGCAATCCAATACTGCACGATTCAGATCCAGCGTGGCAATACGATCCTTGATGGACATGCCCAGCACCTTGGCATCCGCAGGAAGCAAAGGCTTCAGGCCCATCATCATCAGGTCCTCCTGCTGCTCCGGGGTATCCGTCATAACATTCAGGGTAGCTTTTGCAATTCCTTCCACCCATGGTATCTTACGCATAACTGGAACCAAATATCCCGCATCATCCTGATAGTAAACGACGGTTTCCCGGGTCAGTTCATTTGTTTCTTCGTCCTTTTCCTTCTTTTCCTCGCTCTTTTCGCCTGCTTGTTCGTCTGTTGCCGTTGGAACGTCTTTGGTATTTCCCTTCCCCTCTTTCTTTTGGTTGCAACTGGCAAATACCAATGTCAGAATCAACAGCATTGCAGTCAGGAACCAGACTTTTTTTTGCAAAACGATCTCCCCCCTTGTCTTATCTTAATACTATTTATATTAGGCAAGCAGGGGTTGTATGTATCCTTAAAATCAATTTCACACTGAAATTATTCTATCACATTTGATCCAAACGGGACACTGTTTTGAAAAAGATCTTCCAAATCTGTTCCTTCCCGGCAAACTGGTGTATAATATACATACAGGAAATCAGGATAAAAAAGAAATTGAATGGATAAGAATAGCAATATTCAATGGAAAATGCGGGAGGAATCGAAATGTCACTGGATGGGGTCCTGCTCAATGGCCTGGCAGGAGAATTACAGACAGTTCTGGAAAACGGGCGTATTGATCGGATTTATCAGCCGGAAACGGATGAAATACATATTCTGATTCGAAATAATGGTCAGAATT
>DAINCI010000008.1:0-37448 GCA_036732425.1 Bacillota bacterium | reverse complement strand
TCGAATAAGGGACAAGCCGGATACATACCGCAAGCAGCGGCATACAGGGAGCCGGACGGCGGGTGCGCCACGATCTTTCCTTACGCGGGAGAGGGTGATTGATTTCAGCGTGACGGAAAGGGAGCGAAAAACACCAGCGCCGCAGGCAGAGCAGCGTCTTTCAGGCGCAAGGCAGCTCTGCGGCAATTATCTGTATGTAATGAAACTTCCGTTCAGTCACAGTCCGAGCGTGATAAAACCGTCGCAGGCAATGAGAACGGCCCGCCATCATCATGGGGGGAGGTGCAATTCCTATGGTAACAGGTACGCCGCCTGTTCGTCCGGAATGTCTGTAAACATAAAAAGCAAATCGAAACGAAGGTGCAGCCGCGCCGTAATTGCTTCGCGTTGCCCGTGGGGGCAGTGCAAATGCGAGATACACGGTGCGGCTGCTGTTTGTTTCTTTACTTAAAATGGAGGTGCCTATTATTATGGATAGACAAACTACATCAAAAAAGGCTGTCACCGCCTACAAGGAGGTCACCATAGGAAAGACGCTATACCGCGTGACCAGTGTGTTTTCCGGAGAAAAGAACTTGGGACATACGCTGGAACAGCTTGCGGTGCGCCGCGCCATGTCGGAGCTTTCACCGCCTTCGGCACCCTGCGGCTATGCAATTTAATATACCGCCTCCCGGCCTGCCGCATCCTTGCGTGGCGATGGTATTGCCGGTATCATATGTTTGCAGGGAAAACCTGTGAGAGCCATCACGCCGCACGAGGTATGAAACTGAGATGATCGGGAGGTAAAATAACGATGATCGAAAAAACATACAACTTGGGCATCTACTGCCGCCTTTCAAGCGACGATGAGCGCGACGGTGAATCCGTCAGCATCGAAAACCAAAAGCTGCTGCTGGAACGTTATGTTCGTGAGCGCTGCTGGAACGAGATCGACGTATATATCGACGACGGGTACAGCGGCACAAATTTCAACCGCCCCGGTGTCAAGCGGCTCATTGAGGATGCAAAGGCGAAACGCATCAATATTATCCTTGTCAAAGACCTATCCCGCTTTGGCAGAAATTACATTGAATTTGGGGAATACACGGACTACCTGTTTCCCTCCATCGGTTGCCGATTTATCGCTCTGAACAACGGTATCGACACGGAGAGTTCCAACGGAAGCACCGACGTCATGTGCTTTTTGAATTTATTTAATGAATTTTACAGCCGTGACACCAGCAAAAAGGTCAAAGCCGTCAAAAAGGCATGTGCGGAAAACGGAAAGTTCATGGGTACTTACCCCGCTTACGGTTACAGGCGCGATCCGGAGGATAAGCACCATCTTGTGATCGACGAAGAAACCGCGCCGACCGTGCGCCGTATCTTCGCTATGCGCGCATCCGGCATTGGGTTTCACGCTATCGCGGTCAAGCTCAATGAAGAAGGGGTCCAGTCTCCCGGAGTGCTGTATTATCAGCGCAAAAACCGGAATGACCCGCGCAAAGTCAACCACCAATGGGCGGATCAGACTGTAAAGTCCATTATTCGAAACGAGGTTTACATCGGCAACATGGTTCAGGGAAAGAACGGCACAATGTCCTATAAGTCCAGAAAACTCATAGGCAAGCCGGAGGACGAATGGATTCGGGTGGAAGGTACACACGAAGCGATTGTTTCCCGTGAGATATGGGAAACGGTCGTCAGCATAGGTCAAAAGAAAGTGCGGAAATCGCCCACCGCCGACGGTATTAAAATTATCTTTACCGGTCTCGTTTACTGCGCCGACTGTGGTTTCAAAATGCGGAACCAGATCGAAAGATTCACCTATAAGGACGGCAGACCAGGGCGGTACAGTTCCTTCATCTGCGGCAATTACGCCCGAAGTGGCAAAAAAGCCTGCACGATCCACACGGTATATGAAAACGTGCTGAAACAGCTTGTCCTTCAGGACATCCGCGAAAAAGCACGGTTTGCCGATTGCGACAGGGAGAGCCTGATTGAAACGATCACCCTTCTGAAAGTCAGAGAATCGCGCAGTCGGTTGGCTTCCTGCGAACAGGAACTAAAGGCGGCGTCCGCCCGCCTCGCGGAGCTGGAAAAGCTGATGCAGAATCTTTACGAGGACAAATGCAGAGGCACCATTCCGCAGACGGTATTCCAGACTCTTATGCGGAAATATGAGACGGAACGCGCGGAAAAGGCCGCGTCCGTGCCGGAACTGGAGAAAAAGGTCAAGTCGCAGCTTGAAAACCGGCAGGACGCCGGGCGCTGGACGGATATCATTCGCCGGTACACGGAAATCACGGAGCTGGACTCTCTTATAAGGACAAAACCACGATACGAAAGCCGGAAACGGATTGGATCTGCCATGAGAATGCCTTTGACGCCATTATTTCACCGGAAGTATGGGACGCGGTTCAGAAAATCAACCGGCTGGCAAAGCTCCGTTCCATAAATAACGCCGTACCGCAGCCACACCTGTTTACCGGCAAGTTGATATGCGCCGACTGCAAGGGGCAACTTTTGGCAAACAGAGAGACGTAGCATAGAAAAAACGGCGATGTCAGGAAATATGTTTCTTACTTTTGCGGGAGATATGCCAATTCCGGCCGAAGCGCGTGTTCGCGTCACGGTGTTTCTGAAATCAAACTGAAAAAGCTCGTCATGGCTGAAATCAGGGCGCGCGCCGAAGCGCTGGAATTTGACGAAACCGCCGTGCTGGACATGCTGAAAAAACAGATGTCAGTCGACGACGCCCAACGTCAGAAAGATACCCGGCAGGAAGTCAGCAGGCTGCGCCGCCGTATTCAGGAGCTTGAGCACATGACCGCAAAGCTCTACGAGGATAAGGTCAGTGGCACGATCAGCGAGGACACTTTCACGGTGCTGATAACGAAAAACGAACAGGAGCGGCTTCAAAAGGCGACACGCCTCGACACGCTTCTGTCCGAAGTCAGGAAATCTGAACAGGATGCCGCCAACATTCAGAATTGGGCGGCGGTTATCCGAAAATACCTGCACTTACAGGAGCTTGACCGTGAGACAGTGGACGAACTGATAGACCATATTGAAATCGGTGAGCACACGGACATCAACGGTCAACACATTCAGAATATCAAAGTGTTTTACCGCTTCATCGGGTCGATAGGAACTTAATATTAAAGCAAAGTTATTATTTATCTCAGGAGCGCAAACGATTTGCGGTTGATTTCTGCCGGTTTATCAGAAAAATGAGAGAGTACGAAGTACCCATCCTAAACGGCGTATGTTCTTCGTAAATTTCATCATTGGCAAATGTCCTGGTCCAAGAGTCATGAGCCAGGTTATCATAAATTGTTAACCTGGCGTTGCCTCCTGCTTTGTTGATAGCATCCACCATATGCTCACTTTCACATACAAATACTGTCCGATCCAATCTTCCATGGAAAGCCCATATGGGAACATCCTTCAGCCTTGATGCATTCCAGTACATTCCACCACCGCATATAGGCATAGCTGCGGCAAACCATTCCGGTCTGGACATTACAACAGACCAGCATGCATAGCCGCCCATGCTGACACCACTCAAATATACCCTGCTCCTGTCGATATTTTTGCTTCTGATTGACGCTTGAATGAATTCCAGAAGTTGTTCCATAATTTCAAACCAGGTGTCGGCATAGCATTGCGGAGCGATAACGATAAAAGGCAATTTTCGTCTTTTTTCCATTTCTCTAATTGGTCTGGATGTTTTCAACAAGGTGACATCGTTTCCACGTCCCCCTGAGCCATGCAGATGAATCCACAATGGATATTGTCCGGTATTGTTAAATTTTTCCGGATAAGATATTAGATATTTCAATTTTTTATACTTTTTTTCTTCCATACTGTTTTACTCCATAATCTATTGTGATACTTTATCTCATCCCAGTGCGTTTTCCTGCCTGTTGATACAGGCATATGCCAATATTTATTATACAGATGGCATTCATATCAATCATACCCTGTCCGGAATGTCAGGAAATATGAAAAACATGTTCGTCTTTCAGCCCCAACAATTCAATCACTATGGGCAGATTCTGGAAGGTGCGGCTGAGCGCTTCGGGCTTATGACTGTCGGATCCGCAATAAAATTTGCAGCCGGCGTCCCGGGCAGCACGATAAATCTTCAGATGTTCGTCCTCGTGTTGTCGCCAGTCTCCACGGAAGGAAGAGCTGTTTAATTCAATACCGGCACCTTTGTCGGCAAATGTTTTCATGGCATCGGCAAGTCTTTCCGGATCCATTGCACGATAAACATCCGCCTCGTTCCCCTCCCTGAAAACCAGGGAGCAGGTCGGATGAGCAATTCCCACTTTATGCCATGGAAGGGGCAGTTTCGCCACTTCTTCCATCCGGGTAAGCAAAAGATCCGCTATTTTTTCCGGCGTATCATAACTGGAAGGACGTACAAAATTTTTCATATGAAAATGGTTCAATGGGACAATGATAAAATCAAACAAACCAAAGTGTTCAGGAGACAATCCCAATTTTGTGCCGCCGAGGTATTCTGTCTCACACCCAAACAAAACCCGTGTGTTTTTCGGCTTCGGCAACGGCAGGGACTGCTGGATATGAGCAATATTCTGAGGCTGATACCAGGCGGATGCACCGGGCACAGAGTCATCCCACAGGTGATCTGTAATACAGATGGTATGCATACCGTTCTGCTGGGCAAACCTGGTTATGTTTTCCACCGTTTGTTCCGGATCACCACTGCAAGTGGACAGGTGGGTATGGATATGATAATCGTGATCTACTGAAAACATGGCACTCTCCTTTGGATATTTTTTGGTCGGGTTGCTTTGTCGCTGCGACCCGATGGCCTCTTCAGTATACCAAGAAGCAAAAAAATGTAAAGCGGAATAACTTCGTAAATATGCGGAAATAGTTCAGAGACAGCAGATTTGATGCGGCAGTATTGTGATACCGTACAAATGAAGGGATTTCTGTACCATTACTGAGGGATATATTTTATCCTGGGAGGTATATCATACAGAAAACAAAAGAATTGTATTATGATTTCTTGATAATAGTTCCGAAAATTTTAATCAGATTGAAAATAATTAGTTGATAATTTGTTGCATTTATGCTATGATGCTTTGTGTGGATCATGTAAGTATAGGCACAGGAGACACAAGTTTTGATAAACGATTTACATTTTACAAAAAGATTCAGCCGGGTAATCGAATTTGAGGGTCAAATTGCTTAAGGGGGTTCAGCAAATGTTCCTGCTGAAAAATGAATTTCTGGAAGCGAAGTTTAATCAAAAGGGCGTGCTTATCTATCTTAAGAACAACAAAAGCAATGCAGACAACGTGATCTCTTCCCCTGCAGAAAACAGTTTTAAGCTTGTCTTTCAGAAAGGGGATAATTGGGAAAATACGGTATGGGCAGGGGAACAATCCTTTCAGACAAGGCAAAGTGGCGACAGATTGGAGTTTTTTGCGGATCAGGTATCTGCCGGAGGTCATGTATTTGCAGTCAGTATAAAACTGATTGTTACGCTCAGGGAAGAGGATCTGATATTTGATGCGGAAATAATCAATCAGGAAGAAGCTCTTGTCACGGATTTTGAATATCCGAATATTGGTGCGATAAGATCCTTGTCCGGCGGCCAGCCGGATTTATTATGGCCGAATCAAAGCGGAGAAAAATGTATCCGTATCGGTGAATATCTGTCAGATAAGAAGGACAGCAGGGAAGCACAGGCAAACGTTCTGGCATTGAGGTATCCGGGAGCCCGGTCCATGGCAGCCAGCATGCAGTGGATGGCTCTTGTGGAAAAGGACCAGACATTGTATTTTGCCGGGCACGATTCGGAGTTCTATACCTCTGAGCTGCTTGTTCAGGGCAGCCGGAAGGACAAGGGAGCCGTCACCCTTACCATGGAAAAGATGCCATTTATAAAAAAAGGAGAGGTATGGAGCGCTCCACTTACCCTGATCAAACTGTATACTGGATCCTGGCATCATGGCGCACAGGAATACCGGGCCTGGGCACAGACATGGCGTCCGACTCATGAGAAACCCCGTTGGGTCAGGGATATGATGGGATATTTTCTGGTGATCAATAAACAGCAATATGGAAGCGAAATGTGGCATTACAGGGAGCTGCCGGAACTTTATGAGCTTGCCGTTGCCCATGGCTGTGACACCCTGGGACTTTTTGGATGGTATGACAGCGGGCATGACAATCAATATCCGGATCTTGAAGTAAGTGAGACTCTTGGCGGGGAAGAATGTCTGAAGGAAAACATCAAATTCGTACAGAAAGCCGGCGGACATGTCACGCTTTATCAGCAGGGGCATCTGATGGATCCGACCACGGACTACTATAAAAACGGCGGCTGGCGGTATGAATCCAGAAGCCGGTGGAATACGCCGTATCTTGAAGAGTACAGCAAGTCCCATGAGAGCTTTTTTCAGATGCATCATTCCAACAAAGTTTTTGCGATATCCTGTCCATCCTGTCCGGAATGGCAGGAATTGATGGAGGAAAAAACAGAGTTTGCAGCGGGTTTTGGCCCGGACGGAGTGCTGTTTGACCAGATCGGAGGGATGTTTGCCTATCCCTGCTTCAATGAAACGCATCCGCATGCCAAAGGAAAGCCTTCTCTTTCCATGTCCCATGGAAGAGTCAGGCTTCTGAAACGTATTCAGAGGCGTACGAAGGAGCTCAGCAAAGAGTTTGCTTTTTTTACTGAACACATCACAGATGTATATTCTGCATATGTTGACTGCCTTCATGGGATGAACCTTACTCCATCGAAGGAAGGAAGCCGAATGCATACAGGGAGCGATAAACCGGGATTTATTAATTATCCTGAGCTTTTCCGTTATTGCTTTCCGGATGTGATCATGACCATACGCAATCCCAATCCCTTTATTCTTCCCCGTGTTGCAAATTTTGCCTTTACTTTTGGCCTTTGTTACGAAATGGAACTGCGATTTTGGAAGGATAAGGATAATATTCTGGCAGATACCTACACCGAATATCGTGAGTACGCAAGAAAAGTTACCGAACTCCGCAAAAATTACTGGGATGTATTGGGATATGGCAAGTTTGTGGATGAAACACCGCTTGTCAACCAAAATTCCGCTGTTCTTGCAAAAGCATTTGTTTGTGGCGATAAACTTGCTCTGACTATGTGGAACGACAGTGACGGATGTGCGGACCTGAAGATTGCAGTGAAAGGATATCGGCTTATTGAGGTATCCACGATTGAGGACAAATGGGAAAATATGCCTGCCAGCTTGTCGCCGCAGCAGATTGCAATGGCTCTTTATGAAAAATTGTAAAGAGATGGAATGGAATCGAAAGGAAGGGATTCGAATGAAACGGTTTCACAGTATCTTAACTGCCATCATAATGGCATCCATGTTATTGGCACTGTTTCCTGCAGATGCCTTTGCGCAGGGGGAGATACCTCCGGGAGTTACCGAAAATCCCGAAAATCATTATGTTTATGCAAACGGGAATCCGATTGTGATTAAAGAAACGGAAGAAACCATTGAGGGCAATGTTGTAAAGAACACCTATATCTATGATATCCATGGCGAGACGAAGCTTTTTGATAAACCCCTTGAAGAAGTTCCGTATGTATTTGGAGGCGCTCAGAGTGCCACCGTGGCAAATACAAAAGTGGTAATGGAGAGCGGGCGAATCGGAACCCGCACCAGTACCGGGAAAGGATATTTGTATGGTGGTGGGGGAGGAGATGTGGAAGGAACCGCGGAGGTAATTGTCCGGGGAGGATTTGTCGGATCCGTTTATGGCTGTGGAACCGGTACGACGGGAAGGGTAAAGATAGAATACAACAATACCGTTTCCGATCTCCAGGCATTGGTTGTCGGCGGAAAGGGGAAGATCAGAGGCAATGTTGATATTGTGCTGAACGATGGCTGTGTGCGGGGCGATACAAAAGTGGTCTTGGTGGACAGCGTTGCAAAAGGACTATATGCCGGTACCGGCGGAGACGGACGGGTCGGGTGTCCCGGTTCGGATGTCATGGGGAATGCTTCCTATACTCTGGTTGGCGGCATGGCGGAATCCTTATACGGAGGCTGTAAATCCGGTGTGGTAAGAGGAACATCCACCATAACATTGGAAGGCCAGGTTGTCATGAAAAAGGTTCTGGATGCCCAGGGGAAAGGCGGTGTACTTGGCGGTGCCACTGTTACCGTACCTGAAAATTTTGTTTATATGGATAAAATCGAACAGGGAAAAGGGATTGACATACAACTGACTGCTCCGGTGCCGAAGAATACCGTGCCCGGAATCGGAAAACGCACGGAGGAGGTGCTCTCCACCGAAGGGGAAGAAGGAAAACTGGTGTTTCGTTTTATCGATCTTCCTCCTGCGGAAGGACAAATGACGGGCAGATCCGGAGAGGCGATATTTATTCACCTGCCCAATGGCGAAACCATGCTGGTGGATGCAGCTGAGACATTCACGGCTGAACATCTTGTTGATGTGCTGAAACGAATGCGTATATCCAGGATTGATCATCTGGTCGCATCCCACTACCACTCAGATCATATCGGCGGCATGACCAGGATACTCGATGAATTTGATGTCGGCACCTTGTATAAGCCAGGCTTTGATGTGAAGATTGACAAAGATTATTATACGGATTTAAAAGCGAGAATCGACGATCCCAGCCGGACCTTTTCTGTAAAGGACTTATGGCGCGGTGATCAGCTGGAAATTGGCGGCCTGCACATTGAGGTGCTTCATCCTCTGAACAGTGAAAGTATCAAAGACATTATGAGTGGTAATGCATCCACAGAGGATCACAACAACAATTCCATTGTGTTGAAGATGACTTTTGGAGAGAATACCGCCTTGCTGACCGGCGACATCTATATGAGTGCAGAGCTGGAGCTGCTGAAGGAGTTTGGGGCGAAGGGCCTGAAAGCGGACTTGCTTAAGGTTCCGCATCATGGGGATACGACGTCCAGCGGTCCGGAATTCGTGGCGGCAGTCCGGCCCGAAATCGCAGTAATGGATCATTTCAGTGAGACACTGATTGTCAATAACCGATACAGGGCAATCGGGGCCGACACTTATGTCACTGGAAAAGACGGGATTGTAAAAGTTTCTTTTGACGGCAGGAAACATTCCGTCGAAGTACTGACGGAATACTTTGAAAAGCCTGTTATTGTGATGGATGATGAGGAGAATTTCTTTGAAAATGCCGGAGGAGGACAGGATCGAAAAGGAAAGGAGACTGCTTGTGTATATCCTGCAGAATGAATTCCTGACGGTAAGGTTTGATGAAAGAGCGAGGCTTATCTATTTACGGAATAACAAAGGCGGCAGGGGAAATATCCTTGCATCCCCTGCCGAATACGGTTTCAAAATGGTATTCCGGAAGGGACAGGATTGGGAAAAAACAGCTTTTTTAAAGGACCGGTCCTTTACTGTGATACAGGATGGAAATCGGATTGAATTCATGGCTGACCGGCTGCAAACCAGGGACGGCATGGCGGATATCGGATTGAAACTCAGTGTACAGTTAAAAGATGAGGAACTGATGTTTGATGCGGAGATCAAAAGCAGGGAAGACGGGCCGATTACCGACTTCGAATATCCGGTCGTAGGGGAGATCAAATCCCTTGCGGGCGGAAAGCCGGCTTTGCTCTGGCCGAATCAAAGCGGTGAGAAATATAACAACATCGGCGAATATCTTGCCGGTCAGAAGCCGACCAGGATGCCGTCCAGCCAATCCCTGTCCATTACCTGGCCGGGTACGGCAAGTATGCAGTGGATGGCGCTGGTCGACAAAATGGAGACTCTTTATCTTGCCGGCCATGATGCCGATTTTCATGCCACAGAGCTTCGCGCTGTCGGGGGCGGCGAAAATCCTGGAGCCGTTACACTGGTAATGAATAAGATGCCGTTTGTCAGGAAAGGAGAACAGTGGACAGGTCCGACCTCGCTGTTGAAACTGTACACCGGCTCCTGGCATCATGGCGCACAGGATTACATGGATTGGTCGAAAACCTGGCGCCCGGTTTATGAGAAACCGCAATGGGTAAAGAATATGACCGGGTATTTTATTGTGATCTGCAAACAGCAGTATGGCACGGAATTATGGAGATATCAGGAATTGCCGAAGCTTTATGAACTGGCTCTTGCCCATGGCTGTGATACATTGGGGGTTTACGGGTGGCAGGAAGGCGGTCATGACAACCGGTATCCTGAAACAAAGATCAGTGAATCCCTGGGAGGAGCCCAGGTTCTCCGGGATAACATCAAAGCGGTACAGGACAGGGGAGGACATGTCACCTTATATGTACAGGGCCGTCTGATGGATATTACCACCGATTACTATCAGAACGGAGGCTTTCGGTTTGAGAGCAAAAACAGGTGGGGAATGCCCTGTTACGAAGAGTACAACAAGGCACAGAACAGTTCGTTTTTAAAGGAGTATTCCCATAAGGTCTTTTCCGTTGCCTGCCCATCCTGTCCGGAATGGCAGGAATTGATGAAAGAAAAAGCGGATTTGATTGCTTCCTTTGGCCCGGATGGCATTTTATATGATCAAATCGGAGGAATGCCGCCCCGTATCTGTTTTGATAAGAGTCATCCTCATGAGAAAGGGAAGGAATCCCTGTCCGCAACCAAAGGAACGACGATGCTCCTGGGCGGACTTCAGGCACATATGAAAGAAATAGGTAAGAACTTTGCACTTTTTTCCGATCATATTACCGATGTGTATTCTTCCTATGTGGATTGTCTGCACGGGATCGATTCCTATCCCGGGAGGGAAGGCAGCAGAATGGAGACCGGGATGAATCCTGAAAAGCCAGAGAAGGTGTTTTTCCCGGAGTTGTTCCGGTATTGCTTTCCGGACGTGCCGATCACTGTCTGCAATCCGTATCCTTATATCACAAAGCGCGCAGCCAATTACGCCATTACATTCGGCTTTCTAAACGAAGTGGAGGTTCGGTATCAGGCAGACCGGGAGGATATTCTGGCAGATGCCTGGCCTGCATGTCGGGAATATGTAAAGAAAGTAACGGAACTCCGCAAAAAATATGAGGATATTCTGGGTTACGGCTGGTTTCGGGATGAATTGCCGATTCCAGGCAAAAATCCTGCGATCCTGGCAAAAGCTTTTGTCAGGGAAAACAAACTTGCAGCTGTCCTGTGGAATGATACGGATTGGGAGAGTAAAACGAATGTAGAGGTCCCGGGATATCGTCTCACAGAGGTTTCCACTGTGAACGGGACTCTGGAGAAGCTTCCTGAAACATTGCAGCCGCAGCAGATTGCAGTGGCTCTCTATGAAAAAGAGCGACAGGGATAGGGAGATCATGGAGAAAAGGGTCCGATATGCTTTTTGGTGGAAACCAGTCTTGTTTTATCCAGATACCGCTTGACGGTATGATATTCATGGCTGACAACGGAAGTATAGAGAATATCGATCACAGTCAGCTGACCAATGCGGGAGCCCATTGCCCCGCTGCGGATCAGCGGCTCAGAGGATGAGGAATACAGACGGATGTCCGCACGCTCGGACAGCGGGTTCTTGCTGTACCGCGTGATGCTGACCATCGTTGCTTCCGTTTGCCTGACAACGTCAGCGGTTTCCAGAATATCCTTGGTGTCCCCTGTATAGGAAATCAGTACCGCTACATCCCCCTGTTTCAGAGAAGTTGCGGCAAGGATCTGGCTGTGGGGATCGAGGCCCGACATGCTGGTTTTATTGATCCGCATAAATTTATTCTGCGCATCCAACGCTACAATCCCCGATGTGCCGACTCCATAGAAATCCACTCTCCCGGCTGCGACGACAGCTTCCACGACATGGGCAAGATCATCGGTATTCAGCAGGGTTTGGGTATTTTCAATGGATTTGATATTGCTTATGCAGGCCCGATGAATGATGGATTCAATGGAATCCCCCGGACGAACATCCTGATAAGGTACGGTATCATGCTGATTCAATGCAATGTCCGTGGAAAGGGCGCGGCACAGATCCTTGTATCCGGAATAATCCGCCGATTTACACAAACGGACAACGGAAGAAGTGCTGGTTCCGCAGGCAGCGGCAAGTTGCTCTATGGACATATTGATTACCTCTTCAGGAAAATCGATGATAAATGCAGCAACCTGCTGTTCCTTTGGAGTCAGCGTGTTCATTAATTCTTTTAATCTCAGGCAGCAACCCGACATTTCAGTAGCTCCTTTCAGAATGGTAATACCTTCAGCTGGTTTACAGTTATGAGAACTGCATTGCTCTGGCTGCTCCAAGCAACGATGCGTGGTCGATATCCGTTATTGCTTCAATAACCTTCAGCGTCGGGATCTCTTTCAATATGCCACGCAGGGCGGGAAGAAACAAATCAGCTGATTTGCAGATGCCTCCGCCCAGCAACAGGCATTCAAATCTGTTGTCTTTTATTATATCATATAATATCTCCGCCAGACAGATTCCCATACTTTCAAAGGCCTGTATGGCTGCTGCCTGTCCGGAGCGGGCCAGATTGGCTATGTCAATGACATCCATTTCCGTATCTCCTGAAAAGGTCCCATCGTGGCAGCCACTGCCCTGCCTCAGTTCCTTGTAATGTGAGAGCAAAGCATGTCTGGACACATAGTCTTCCGCTGTTTTATCCCGGTATCGCATGGCATAGATGCTGATGCCGGGCCCGCCCTGATCATTTTCGCAAACCTTCCCGTCAAACATGGAAGCAAATCCCAGGCCCGTACCAAGGACTACGCCGGCTATTCGATGGTAGCGGGAGGAGAATCCATTTTGTGTGGCGCCCAAAAGGAAAGCAGTGGAATCATGAAGGAAACAAATCGGGATCCTCCCGGCCGCCTGCTCCAGCCAGGGCCGCATGGAGATACCGTATATGGACGGATATTTATGTCTCATCCGGCTGATTCCGGCAGGGTAATCGAAAGGACCGGGAATGCATACACTGATCCCTTCAAGCTTCACTTTGTTTTTTTGGGAAAGGAACCGGCCCCGGGAAGCCACCTCCATATATGCGGCCTTTATCTCTTCCGCATTTCCTCCGGAATCGACGGGGATTTTGAAGAAACTGCCTTCCACCAACCTGGCAGATTCTTCGCTCCCCCGAATGAGAGCAGCTTTCAGGAAAGTTCCTCCTGCATCGATGGCAAGAATACATCTGCCTTCATGATTCATTTTCAAAGCCGTCTTTCAGCAATGTCTTGTGCATGGTAACTACTCCCGCTTTTTGGTTGAGTACCTCATAAGGCCCAAATCCTGCCGGGATAATAACAGTATCCAGATAATGCTGTTCAAAAAAGCGGTTTGGATCTGTCAGGGAGCGAATCAGACAGGTTTCCCCATCCACCAGAACGAGTACATGAAACCGATCCGTCGTTTCGTCCTCGTACTTTTGATCAAATATCACATTGCGCAGGGAGAAGTATAACAGATCATGCTCTCCTGTGATAATCTCCCGATATCCGGTTCCTTCCCGAACGGTGCGTGGATTCTGAATGAGATTGGTTGTTACCCAATCCTCCCGGTAATCCCGGCGCAATACTTTATCAGCATGGCGGAGATGAATCGGACGAAGATTTCCGTCCAGATCCTTGCGCAGATAATCGTACATTTTATATGTATAAGAGCCGATGGTCAGGCTGCCGATTTCCAGTATCACCTGATTGCGTCCGGAAGCATGAACGGTGCCGGCGGGAATCAGAAACTGCATCCCGGGCCGGGAAGGAACGGAATGGACATAATCATCATGATGGAACCCCACTCCGGATTTTTCCGCTTTTTCTGCTTTTGCCAGGAACTCCTCCACATCTGCATTTTGTTTGAAACCGCAGTATGTTTTGGCCTGTTGCCCTGCAGTCACGATATAGTAACTTTCGTCCTGACGGCCAAATTCCCTGTTGTTTCGGCGAACATATTCTTCATCCGGATGAACCTGGATGGACATATTTCCACTGGAATGAAATGTGTCGTCATAGTTGAAGCGAATCGGGAAATACCCATTGAATTTTTTGGCTGCTTTTTCTCCCATCAGTTTTGTTCCTGCTGTCTGTACAAAAGAATAAAAGGGAAACTCCAGCTCGATATCCTCCAGATCCGCCACAATAGAGACTTCCATTGGAATCAGATCGAATACCCAGGCACAGTTTTTCATTTCTTTTGGCAAATTGCGAATATGCTTTACATAGAATCCACCCCATACTCCTTCCAGATAGACCGGCCTGCAGCGAAGGGGATAGGTGAGCATTGTCTCAAATAAAGCCTTCAGGGTTGATATGGGAATGAGGCGGAGATTATCCGGATGGTCTCCTGGCAGGTAATAATCGATTTCATCGTTTTGAATCAGATTTCCCCGTAATTCTGCAGCTGCGATAAAGTCCACATAATAACTGCGTCGCAGCATTTCAGACGGAGATTTGTGTACCGGTTCTCCCAGATTGCCGCAGACACCGCTTCGAATATTTAAAATAGTACGTTTTGGAGTCATATCGATGTAAAATTTCAGGTCATAGAATGGGCGCAGGGCATTTATCAGGGAACCGTTTCCATATACAATAAGAACATCCGTTTTTGCATTTCGGAACTTTCGGATTTCTTCTTTCATCTTCTCTATTTTTCCACCCTCCATCAGGCCTTCATATCCCTCATGATAAAGGGAACCATACAGCAGAACCGGATCAGGCTCCCTGTCTTCCGGGAGATAGGGTAACAACTTTTGGTGAAGCACATTGCTGTCAAGATACAGGTTCGATGTGGACAGAGTATGGACTGTCCAGCCTTGTTGGGCGCACTCCATGGAAATCATTGCTGTAAATTGCTCCAAAGGTGCACTGATGTAACCATCGATTCCAATAATGCAGGGGGATTGGCCGGCTGTTTTTTTCCGGATCCCGGAAAGAATTTCCCTCATGGACTCCTGTGAATCATCGGCTATGGTCCTGCGAAGTTTGGGATTAACAGCAATATGATTTACAGCAGTCGGATCGTCATATGGATATGGTTTGAACATAAAGCTCATATAAGATACCTCCAGAAAGTCATATATTTGTATACCGGATACGATCAGAAGAGCGGTTTTGAATGGCAGTATCCAACGTCTTTTATGGCTGATCGATATCGTCATACTTTACTATATAGAACTTTTCCTTCTTCGTCAACATAAATTATCAGAAAAAGTATTTAAAAATGAAAAATATTTCGTATCGGAGCTTTTGCACTTTTCCTGTTTTTTGATCAATATTGCTTTTTTGAAAGGCTTAAAATACAGAAAGGGATTGTGCCATCTCGAAATAATTTTCTGAAAAAGGCCTGTAGATATAATAAAATGCGCATCCATGAAAAATCTGAATGGTTTGTTCAGGCTGCGATGATCTTTGGCAGCAGATCTGAGACAGGGAAGGAAGTCTTTCCTGATTGAAAGTATTTTCAAAAAATATTGGCAATATTGAAAAAAGTACTTGCGGGTTATTCCGGTGCATGGTATAATTGTTTATAAAGCAATAGACAGTAGATCCTATCAGGCGATAGAGGAAAAGAAAGAAATGTCCCCGTTTTTTCCGGAGCATCATGACCATGTATTTATTCATTAGGGGGGTTATCATGTCCACAATGTTGCAAAGCAAAACACGACAAAAAGGCAGGCTGCAAAGTTTTCTTGGCTATATACGAAAGGATTATATGCTGTATCTGATGATTTTGCCCGGATTGGTTTATATCCTTCTGTTTAAGTATGTGCCGATGTACGGTGTGACAATAGCATTTAAAGATTATAAGGTTACTTCTGATATTATGTCCGCTCCCTGGGTTGGGCTGTCCAACTTTACAAATCTGTTTTCCCGCAGGGCTTTTCTCAGGGCACTGCAGAATAATATTCTGATCAGCGTTTACAAATTGGTGTTTGGATTTCCGTTTCCAATTCTGCTGTCTCTGTTGATTAATGAGATCCGGAGGAGCAAAGTCAAAAAATTTGTTCAGACTGCCGTAATCCTTCCGAATTTTGTTTCCTGGATTGTTATTTATGGCCTGTTGTATGCTATTCTCTCCCCAAGTACCGGTGCGATTCGGAGCATTGCATCGGCACTTGGGTACAAAGGGACAATACCCAATCTGTTGACGGACAAGGATCACTTTCAGGCAGTTATTGTGGTTTCTCATATCTGGAAGAGCGCCGGTATGGGAACGATCGTGTATCTGTCAGCGATCAGCGGTATAGATCAAAATTTATATGAGGCAGCGGCAATTGATGGAGCCGGGCGTTGGCGGCAGATGTGGCATATTACATTGGCTTCCATTCGCTCGACTGTCGTTGTTTTGCTGTTCTTCCGTGTCGGGGAAATGATGTATGCCGGCTTTGATCAGATATTTGCCATGTCCAATAATCTGGTGATTTCTGTGGCGGATATCATCGATACCTATGTTTACCGTATGGGTCTGGAGCAGAGAAAGTTTTCACTTGCCACTGCAGCAGGGTTGTTCCAATCGGCTATCGGCATGGCATTGGTATTGATTACAAATTACATCGCAAAGAAAATCGATCCCGAAAGCGGAATCGTGTAGGACAGGGCGGGGAGGCTGTATTATGAGTAAATCCGGGTTAAGGAAAAAAAGTATGGCAGATCGGATAGCGGATATATTAATTGGAATTTTCCTGGGGATATTGGTATTTACAACAATTTATCCATTTTGGCATGTGATCATGTATTCCGTATCAGATTCCCATGCATCCATGAGCGGGGGACTGTTCTTCCTGCCGCGTAATTTTACTATTCTTTCCTATAAAATGCTGTTGAAGACCAGGCAGATTTTCGTGGCATATCGGAATACCGTATTAAAGACCCTTGTCGGAACACTGATCAGTGTAGTCCTTACGGCGATGACGGCATATCCATTGTCCCTGTCGCGTTTTAAAGGCAGAAATGTGATTTCCATGATGATATTTTTTACCATGCTTTTCAGCGGCGGCATGATTCCCACCTATTTATTGATTAAGAGCCTGGGACTGCTGGATACCTTCTGGGTTTATGTCATTCCGGGAGCCATGAGTGCCTATAATATGTTCATTCTTCGCACTTATTATATGTCTATTCCTGCCTCTCTGGAGGAATCAGCTCTTTTGGACGGGGCCAATCCTTTTCAGGTCCTGTTTCGGATCATATTACCCTTGTCCCTGCCGGCCCTGGCTGCCATTGCCATGTTTTACGGCGTGGGCAACTGGAATTCCTATATGGACGGTGTACTGTATGTAAACAATCAGGATCTGCAGCTGCTGCAAGTCTATCTCCGCCAATTGATCGGCGCTGCCGGCGCCAAAGGAGCATTGGGAGATGCCGGGGATCTGGGACCGGCGTCCCGACTGACGGAAGAGACCATGAAAATGACAGTAGTAACAGTCTCTATCATTCCCATTCTGATCGTCTATCCTTTTCTTCAGAAATACTACACGAAAGGTGTAATGGTAGGATCTGTGAAGGAGTAGGCGCTTCCATGAGAATCAACATGTACAGACAGGCGGATTTGTCCATGTTGCTTTATTGCAAACGAGCAAAACAAATTAGGGAGGAATTTATGTGAAAAAAGGAAAAAGAGTCGTATGCTGCATATTGTCTCTGCTTTTAGCCGTTTCTTTTGTGGCTTGTGCCAAATCAGGAGATGACAGTAAAAAAAAGGAAACGGATGTTGCGGATAACGTGCAGGGCACAACGGTGCCGAAGTCGGACAAATCAGGGGAAGACTCCGGCAAGAACGACAAGGAGGAAGCTCCGGCAAAGATCAGTATCCTTCTAAGTGGTGACAATACTCCTTCCGCTGACAACATCGTTTTAAAAGAGCTTGGCAAGCGGACCAATACGATCATTGATATGACATATGTTCCCGGATCCGATCTCAAAACAAAAAAGAGCACGCTGGCGGCATCCGGCACTTTACCGGATATCTTTGGGACGGACGGAGACGAAGCCCTTGAGTTCAGGGAAGGTGGATTACTTGCCGAGGTAGGGGATTTGGTTGAACAGTATGCTCCCAATGTTTTGGATAATGTCGGTGAAAATCTTTCGAAGTCCCCGGTAAATGAGGATGGCATTTACATGATTTTAACTGCCAAACTTCCTTACTGCAAGCAGCTCAACCTTCGCACCGACTGGCTTGCAAATCTGAAGATGGATATGCCCACCGATCCGGACAGCTTATATGATGTGTTGTATGCATTTACCTTCAAGGATCCGGACGGCAACGGAAAGAACGATACATTTGGACTTTGTGCCAATGCCGATCCATCTTCGTTCGCATCTGTATTCGGCGCTTACAATATTCCTGTGGGAGAAGCAATTGAATTGGAAGACGGGACAGTTACATCCTGGGTAAAACATCCGAAGTTTCTGGAAGCAATGGCCTATATCAATAAATTGAATAAGGACGGACTGATTGAATCAGAATGGGCAACAATTCCCCAGATGGATATGTTTTCAAAGCTGTGGAACGGAGTAGCCGGAGGAATTGAATTTGAATGTGTCGGACCGACCAACAACTGGATGCCATCCAGATATACGGAAGAAACGCCTCCTGCTTTTGACTTCCCCGTTATAAAAGGACCGGAAGGGCATCACGGAACTCCTGCTGCCATGCCTTTGCTGACGACCGGGTATGCGTTTTCATCAGAATGTAAGGACCTTGAGTCGGCGGTAAAGCTGGCCAACTTCTGTATGTCTGAAGAAGGCAGCGAGCTGCTGTATCTCGGTGTGGAAAATGTTATGTTCAAGTGGACAGACAAGGCAAACGGGGAATATGAATATCTTGGAGAGTACAAGGACAATGCAACACATCGCGCGGCGGGCGGGTTTGTTTACTGGAATCTTTTTGCACCTACCATGAATGCGGAGATAGAGACTTTCAATAAGCAAACCAAAGAAGGTGTCGCTCTGGCGCGGGAAAATGGAATTCCTTATGCCAATATTGTTCAGACTCTTGAAACACGTACTGAGCTTGGCGCCGATATGGATCAGACAATAGATGAAATGTATGTAGACCTGGTGGCGGCAGACGGCGACTTGAAGTCCATATACGACAGCTACATCAAAGAGTGGGATGAGATCGGCGGAAAGGAATGGGAAGAGGAAGCCACTGCTGCATGGAAAGAGGAGAAAGATAACTAGGCTTGTTTTATCTTCTTTATGCGATGAGAAAAGGCGGGGAAACATGAAAAAGGAAAGCATTCAGTTCTCTCAATGGAAAGTACTGCGTGGGAAACACAGACCAAACAATGAGGAATGGGTTCTGCAGCCGGATGAAGATGGTTTTATCCGGCTGCGGATTGATGGGGATACGGCACGGATGGGCGGGGTAAACTGGTCATCCGATCGGTATCTTGTCATTGATATGACTTCCGATATGGATGCCGTAACTACAGTGGATATCTCGTTTTTCGGGAATACAGGCATGTGCACAGAGGATGGCGGAAAAAAAGAGGACAGTAAGAGGGAAGACAGTAAGCTGAGCTATCAGATGCTCCCTGCCAAACGTGTACAGCTGGTGGTGAAGCTTGACGAATTGAAGTCCAGGAGGCATTTTCTGCCTGCCCTGCCAGGTACCCTGAAAGGGCAAGTCAGAGGAAAGCCTGCTGATATAGCTGTCATGAATGCGGTGGAATTAACGGTTCATCCCGGCTACAGTCATATCTTTCGCAGTTTTACCATCCACGGGATATATTTGTCGGATCAGATTCCGGATAGGAGGGTTCAGGGAAAGCCCATGGTCGATGAAATGGGGCAATGGATCCAAAAAGACTGGAATACCAAAACCCATAGCAGAGACGAACTCGTGGCGTACCTGAAGCAGGAGTACAGGCGGGCCAAAGAGGATAATCACTATCCCGGGAACTGGAGCAGATACGGGGGATACCGAAAGATTGAATTTGAAACGACGGGCTATTTTCATACCCACTTTGACGGCAAACGATGGTGGCTGGCAGACCCGGATGGATATGCCTTCTTCAGCAACGGAGTATGTTATGGCAGCCGCATGGGAGATTTCGGTTTCACGGACAGAATGGAAAGTCTGTATTCCTGGCTTCCGGGAAAAAATGATACAATTTACCAAAAAGCCTGGACCACGGCGGATCAGATTCCCGAGTTTGTCAAACGAAATGGAGTGGATGCCGGTAAAGGGCGGTATCTGTTCAATTTTGCCCGTGCCAATATGATACGTGCTTTCGGACCGGAAGATTGGTGGGATGCCTGGGTGGCGATCAACGGTTCCCGGTTGAAGCGCTGGGGCTTTAATACCATCGGGGTCGGCGTCAATAACTACATGGATGAAAAGGTTATGGAGTATCTGGATAAGGTGAAAATTCCGTTCGTGTGGACTCTGAAGGAGTTTCCGCAGACAAGGAACATGATTTTCCGGGATTTCCCGGATGTTTTCTCCAGGGAATTCGCCGAAAATGCGGAGCAGTTTGCGGAAAAACAGCTTTCCCCCTTTGTTGGCAATCCCTATATGATAGGTTATTTTGTGAATAATGAACCGGAATGGCTGTTTCAGGCGTCGGTTAATCCCGCGGAGCGTGCATTTGCTCATCAGGAGAGATTGGCGACCAAGGATGTTCTGATCAATAAACTAAAAGAAAAATACGGGACGGTTGTAGCTCTGAACAGAGCGTGGAACAAAACCTTCAAAGGGTTTGACGATTTATATGTACCCTTTGAAAATGCAGATACTTTTACGGCACAGTCGGAAGAAGACATGAAATGGCTGCGTGAAATACTTCTGAAAAAATATGCCTCCGTCACAGCGGAAGCTTTACACAAAGTCGATCCGGACCATATGAATCTTGGTATGAGATATGGCAGCATCAGCAGAAATGAACTGGCAGGTGCGGAATCCTATGATGTCTTGTCCTACAATTGTTACAGGGAAAGTGCAGTGCCGTCACTGAGTGAGATAAGCGGTACCCTGGATATGCCTGCCATCATAGGGGAATGGCATATCGGAGGGGGAGACAGGGGACTTCTGTCCCACGGCTTGCTGTCTTCTCCAACTCAGGAAGAGCGTGGCAAGGCCTGCGAGTATTATATGCAGGGCGCCATGAGCCATAGGAATTGTGTTGGAATTCACTATTTTGAAATGAATGATCAGCCATTGCTGGGTCGGTTTGATGGTGAGTGCATGCAGCATGGCATGATAGATGTGTGCAATCGCCCGTATCAGGAATTGGTGGAACATTTTGTCCATACCAATTCTCATTTGTATGAGTATGTTCTGGGAGAAATGGAACCAACAGCAACCAGAGGAATCATCCGGCGCAGCCAATAATAAACAGGCTGAAAACAGCTGTTTTGCAAATCGTTCAATCAGGAAAGGAGTTCGTTGTCTTAATGAATCATAACAGTCGAAAACCGCTTATTGGAATGCTGATGATTTCCCCGCCCCGTTTCCGCGATCTGGGGGAAGGGACGGAACATGGTTCTTACCGGGAAAGAAAAGAAAAAGAATCCCAGCGACTGCTGCAGGAACTGGACTTTGCGGATAAAATATTTCCCGGTATCGTATACACCCGTGAAGATATGAAAGCAGCCGTACATGCGTTCAAAGTCAACGATGTGGATATGGTATTCGCACTTTTTCTATCCTGGTCGGACGACTTTGCCTGGATCCGATTTCTTCGGGATATGCCGGAGGTACCCATTCTTTTTGCGGCCATTACCCGTGAGGAGCCGGGGTTTGAGGATTCCATGAACGAAGATCGGTTTGTTGAGTTCCTTTCCGCCGGAGGACTGGTCGGAACATTGGAAGCATCCGGATCCATCCGGCGCTTCCAGCGGCCCATGATGTATACAATGATCGGCACTATGGATCAGGTAATGAAAAAAGTTCGTGAAACGGCGCATGCTGCAAAGCTGCGCTCCACGCTTCGCCAGACCTCCTTCGGGCTTCTTCCCTCGTATAACGAAGCAATGTGGTCCACCTATATGGATCCATATGATCTGTTTATGAAAGTTGGTCCTGAGCTGAGATTCCTGTCTGTTTCCGGACTGGAAGAGGAAATTGAGCAGATTCCAAAAGAAAGAACCTTCCATGTCATGAATCAGATATTGGACAGCTATCCTTCTGATGGCCGGATCAATAAGGAAAAGATGTTTGCTTCCGTGGAAGCTTCTCTCGGTCTGGAAGAGATCTCCCGTCATAATGGGATAGAGCTGCTGGTCCTGAACGATATCGATGAGATGCTCATGCAGAAAATTGGCTTGCGGCCAGGCTTTACTCCCTGTCCAGGTACGGAGGACATCATGGTGGTTCCGGAAGGGGACATGGGTGGAGGCCTTGCCTGCTATATCTTGAAGAAACTGTCCGGCGACCATGTGAACTTTATTGAGCCTTTTTATATTGACAAGCGCACAGGACTGTTTGCTGCCGGACATGCCGGTCCAAATGATTATACGGATCCGGCAAGTTCCACCATCTTATCCATTGATGCACGCTTCGCAAAGTCCGGCTACAAGCATGCTGGTGCACCTTTCGCCTGGAATGTATTTGCGCCGGGTGAAAAGACGATTGTTCATATTTCCCATGCAAACGGACATTTTAAAATGGTTTGCAGTCTCATTGATGCTGTGAAAACCAAACATTTTCTTGCCGGATATTCTCATGGCCTGTTTCGAAGTCGGATTCCCGCCGGGGAGTTTTTCGGGAAGTTAGTGGATGTAGGTGTTACACAACATTATGGTATCACAACAGGCAATTATTTGAATGAACTGACGATACTTGCGGATATGCTTGATTTTGATCTGACCGTGATTTAATCCACTTGAATGCTTGTATATCGCCTTATTCCCGGACTTCAGAGAGATTGTGGAGCATAGTCTCTCTGAAGTCCTTTTGGTTAATCCGGTAAGTTCCCCCCTTTAAACAGTGTTGCATTGGTTTTTTCTGTAAGTGGATGGTGTAACACCATAGTGCTTTTTGAAGACCCGGTAAAAGGTGTTCACTACGTGGCAAATAAGATTAGCTCCACAACTTCCTGTGATTTGTATCGAAATTCAAACCATACGTATCGAAATCCGGGTATACATCCGGTTTGCATCAGGATATACTTGAATTAAAAATAGGACACAGCAAAGGAGATGCGATTCATGTCTGAAAGGCGAAATGCCCTGCTGAAGGGTTTTGATGAAAATAAGGGCTTTATGAAAACGAAGGTGGAACGGGGAATCGCCCAGAACAGAATGGGTGTGACAAGACTTCAGTTCACAGATTCATGCGGGGAGCCTATTAAAAATGCGGACGTTCATATTGAGCAGAAATCCCATGACTTCAATTTTGGCTGCAGCTTGTTTTTGCTGGACGAATTGGAGAGTGCGGAGAAAAATCAGATATATCAGGATAAATTCCGTCAGGTGTTTAACTACGCCGTAGCACCTTTTTACTGGAGTGATCTGGAGCCGGAGCAGGGCAAGCCCCGTTATGCCAGGGACAGTGTCAAGGTCTATCGGCGGCCGGCTCCCGATCTGATACTGGAGTATTGTGAAAAACATGGCATCCGGGTAAAAGGCCATTGCCTGGTGTATCATAAGTTTATGCCGGACTGGCTGCCAAATGATGTTGCCGGCGAGAAGGACTGGACGCAGCGGCATCTAAAGGAAATCGCCGATCGCTATTCCGACAGGATTCATGATTGGGATGTGGAGAATGAAAATCTTTGTGCCAGCCATTATCCGGAGTTTCGTTTGTATGAAGAGCCGGATTATCTGGAATGGTGCTTTACTCAGGCCGATCGGTTTTTCCTTCCCGGGAATCGTCTTTTCATCAATGAAGCAGCTTTCATCTGGAAGGAAGGCAGAGGAAATTTCCAGGGTGTTCGCAGTCCCTACTATATGCAGATTGATCGTCTTCTTCAAAAGGGAATACGCCTGGATGCCATCGGGCTGCAGTTTCATCAGTTTGTCCGCCGTGAAGCGGAGCAGAAACCGGGAGTATCCCTGCCATTCGATCCGACCAAACTGTATGAAGTCATGGACTGCTATGGGCGTTTTGGTCTTCCACTGCAGGTCTCCGAGATCACGATTCCCTCTTACACTGATGGGAAGGACGATGAGGAAGTACAGGCAGAGCTGTGCGAGAATCTGTACCGGACCTGGTTCAGTCATCCGGCTATGGATGCAATTGTTTACTGGAATATGGCAGATGGATATACCTATGAAAATGCTCAGACCGGCGCAAATGAGAATTACTATGCAGGCGGTCTGCTGCATAAGGATTTGTCGGATAAGGTTGCCTTTCAGGTATTGGATCGCCTGGTCAATCAGGAGTGGCATACCAGTACGAACCTGCACACGGATGACAATGGCTTTGTGGATCTGGAAGGATTTTATGGGGATTATGATGCCAAGGTAAGCAGGGGAACCGGCAGGGAAAGGCTGTCCTTCCACCTGCAAAAGGGGAATCCGGGTACTCTGCCCCTGAAATGTAAATAATCCATGGATTCTATAGAAATATTACAGGAGTAACAAGACGAGATAAGTTTGGGGGCAAGGGGAAACAACAATGGAAAATGAATGTATCAGCGGCAATGTCCGTACCGGTTCTGCGCCTTCTCAGCTGAAGATTACGGATATCCGTGTTGTGAATCTGGATGGAGCACCAAAGCATTGTATTTTGATCAAGGTTTATACGAATCAGGGCCTCATCGGATATGGAGAGGCCCGGGACGCGTCCAGCGCCACCTACGTACTGATGTTGAAGAGCCGTCTGATCGGGGAAAATCCCTGTAATGTGGATAAATTGTTCCGCCGCATTCGGCAGTTTGGCGGACATTCCCGTCAGGGCGGCGGGGTATCCGGACTCGAGATTGCCTTGTGGGATTTGGCGGGAAAGGCGTACGGTGTGCCTCTTTATCAACTGCTGGGCGGCAAATTTCGTGACAAGGTCCGGATGTATGGGGATACCGATGTGGAAGGAAAGCATACGGGAATCGATATGGGTAATGCTTTGAAAAAACGGATGGAGGCAGGATTCACTTTTCTGAAGATGGATCTCGTCATTGAGTTGCTTTTTGACGAGCCCGGCTGTCTCAATGCACCTGCCGGATTTATGGAAGACGTCCGCCGCTATTCCACAAAAGCGCTCCAGCATCAGAAGGGTTCCGTGGATTACGATATGATGCTGGGCAGAAATTATGAGGTTTTTACCGTTCCCCATTACGCCACCGGCATTCACATAACCGAGCGCGGATTGGATTATCTGGAGAACTACGTAAAAGAAGTCCGAAGCGTCATTGGATATGAGGTTCCTCTGGCAATCGACCATTTTGGGCATGTCGGCATCGAAGACTGCATCCGGTTTGCCAGACGGATGGAACCATACAATCTGGCCTGGATGGAAGATCCGGCTCCCTGGCAGTGTACCCGTCAGTATGTACGCCTGGCAAACGCCACCTGCATACCGGTTTGTACAGGGGAAGACATTTTTCTGCATGAAAATTTTGAGCCTTTGATGCAAAGCGGAGGCGTTTCCGTGGTTCATCCGGATGTGCTGACGGTGGGTGGAGCTCTGGAAACCAAAAAGCTTGGGGATTTGTGCGATAAATATGGAACAGCCATGGCCATTCACATGGCGGAAAGTCCGATTGGCTGCATGGCGGCTGTCCACTGTGCGGCTGCCATACCGCATGTTCTTGCCGTGGAGTTTCATTCTGTTGATATTCCGTGGTGGAACGATCTGGTTACCGGTCTGGATCATCCGCTGGTACAGAATGGATTTGTCCGGATACCGGAAAAGCCCGGTCTTGGGATTGACGGACTCAACGAGGAACTGATTGCGGAGCACGTCCATGACAAGCATCCCGGATGCTGGGAGCCAACCGGTCAATGGGACGGCGAATGGTCCAATGACCGGATCTGGAGCTGAGACAGAGGAGGGAATGTTTTGTGAAACCATTTGATTTAAGCGGAAAGCGTGCTCTGATAACAGGCTCAACCCAGGGGATCGGAAAGGCTGCTGCTGCCTGTCTGGTGCAAAATGGTGCCCAGGTGATTGTTCACGGGCGCAGCAGGGATAAGTGTCTTTGTGCGGTTCGGGATACCGGAGCCGCTGGATTTGCATTGGCGGATTTGTCCCGGGAAGAGTCCTGCGGGAACCTGTATCAGGAAACCGGGCCGGTGGATATCCTGATTCTGAATGCTTCGGTACAGATTCAAAAGCCATGGGAAGAAATCACCGGGGAAGATTGTGATATTCAACTGCAAACGAATTTCAAAAGCTCCTTTCGGCTGATTCAGCTGTATGCCGCGGATATGGAGAGGAAAGGCTGGGGCAGGATCATAACCGTGGGAAGCGTGCAGCAGACCCGTCCCCACAAGGAGATGCCCATTTATGCTGCTACCAAGGAAGCGCAGATGAGTCTTGTGAAAAACCTTGCCAAGCAGTTGGCACCGAAGGGCATTACCGTAAACAATCTATCGCCTGGCGTCATGGATACACCACGTAATGAAAGAGCGCTCTCCGATCCCATCTACTCCAGACAGGTACTGGAGGGGATCCCCTGTGGGTTTGCCGGGTCTCCCGAAGATTGCGCTTCTGCCTTTCTGCTTCTTTGTTCCCGGGAAGGGCGGTACATTACCGGCATTGATTTGGTTGTGGACGGAGGGATGCATCTGTGATTCTGCCGCAATGAGAATTGCATATATCAGATCACAGGAGGACCGATATCCGAATGCTTTTATTGACCGGCAGGAAGGTTGCCGGGAGATAAAATATTGAAGGGAAAATTCAGGGAGGAAAATGGGAATTGCATTTTAATGACAAAGAAGAAATCATCGCAGCAACTTCCCAGTGGAAAGGGGAGCGGCTTCCCGACGGACGGCCGTATGTGCCGGACAAATATATGGAAGCTCTTCGCGGAATGACACTGGAGGAAGTCTGGAAACCGATTTTTGTAAAAGGATATGAAAATCAATTTGAAGGACGGCTGCAGACATTGCATCATGATGGCCGGAAATTGATTGGCCGGGCGGTTACCTGTACCTTTTGCCCCACCCGGCCCGATCTTCATGAGAATATGCTGGCCATCGGCGAACAGGAGGGACGGAAAGGGAACTATAACCAATGGGTCATGGACGGCCTGGGGAAAGGGGATGTTGTCGTTGTGGACCTGTACAACAAGGTATACAAAGGCACATTCCTGGGAGGAAACCTGACCACTGCCCTGTCGGCCAGAACCGGGAACGGAGGCGGCGTGATCTGGGGAGGAATCCGGGATGTTGAGCAAATGATGAAAGTGGAAGGCGTCCAGGTTTATTACCGCGGGATTGATCCCACACCGATTCGGGAAGTGGTTATGACCGGTTTCAATACGGTATGCCGAATCGGGAATGCTGTGTGCCTTCCCGGGGATATCGTATTTGGCGCAGGCGGAGGTGTTTTGTTTATCCCCAGCCATCTTGTGGCGGAAGTGGTGGACGGTGCGGAAAAAACTCATGTAAAGGATATTTTTGGATTCGAAATGATCTCTCAGAATATTTTCACAACCGCTCAAATCGATCGCAATGTCTGGACAAGGGAAATGCTGGACATGCTGACAAACTATATTCAAAGGAGCCCAAAATGTGAGAAATACAGGAATCTGGACTGGTCTGCCGAATATGATCTGGCAGACCGGAATCCCTCCGACCCTGCACAGACGGCATTGTAAACAGCAATGCCGTCTGCTATTATGTAGGATGAATGATATACGGAGGAAGGGAACAGTATGTTTTTTACTCAGGACTCTCTGAATCTTCAAATCATAGGAGCGTTTCAAATTACAAGAAAAAGTACCAGCTTTCATACCACCGGAAGGAACTATCATGTGGTGAGCCAGAGAATTTCTGGAGATGCCCAAATATTTCATAGAGGGGATATCTATTCGCTGAAGGAGGGGGATTTGATTTATCTGCCGCCCAATATTGATTACGCGCAGTCTACGGACGGCGAGTCTATTATTGCAGTTCATATGAAGATCAACGGATATGAGGGAGAGGGCATTCAGGCACTGACCCCACAGGACCCAGCCGGGATCAGAAGCGCATTTCAGCGGATTTATGAAGAATGGCAGGCTCAAAAATGCGGGTATCAATATCGGTCCCTGGCGATTCTGTATGATCTTCTTGCCGATCTTCATGTTCAGTTGGAAAGTGCCATGACGCATTCCAGGGAATTTGATCTGATAAAAGATGCCGTACAGTATATGGAAAGCCGGTATACCGATTCTTCCCTTACGATTGAGCAATGTGCTGCCCGTTCCAGCATCAGTACGGTATATTTCAGGAGGGTTTTCAGAAGCGTATATGGTATTTCTCCTTTGAAATATTTAAACTCGCTGCGGATGGAATATGCAAAAAGATTGCTTGCCAGCGACTACTACAGGGTTTATGAAGTTGCAGATATGGCAGGCTTTTCGGATGTAAAATATTTCAGCACCGTGTTCAAAAAGGAAACGGGAAGTACCCCGTCTGAATATAAGGAATAGCACCTTAATGATGAAAATTTATTACAAAATATCTATTGCATATTGACATTATGTTACGTACGGTGTTATGATAAGAAAGCAGAGCACACAAAGCAATAAAAAAACACCTGTAAATAGGACATGCAGCAAAAGAGGTTGGCAGCGTGCCGAAAAGGAAAGGCCGGTGTGGAGCATGAAAAAAATCCTTGTATCCCTGTTGACGATACTGGTTTCTGTTGTGGTCATGTTTGTCGTCATTCAGAGCATGCCGGGGAACCCTGTGGATATTATGGCCAGTGATATTATGAAAACCGAAGGGGTACAGTATGATATTGCATACGAACGGGCCAAACTGCAGCTGAACTACGACCCGGATGTGCCGATCGGGAGACGCTTTGTTCTTTACATAAACGGTTTGCTTCATGGCAATCTGGGAACGTCCATGTCTTATAAAAAACCGGTATCGGATATTATGATGGGAGCTTTGCCCTGGACCTTGCTGGTTGTGACTTTTTCCCTTACCCTGAGTTTTATTGTGGGCATCTTCGTTGGTATCTTTATTGCATGGAGACGCAGTAAGGCATTGGATACTTTTATGATCGGCTATCAGTCCATATTTGGAGCCATACCGAATTATGTGGTTGCCTATTTGCTTGTTTTTCTGTTTTCGGTCACATTGGGATGGCTTCCTGCCAGAAGCGCTTACAGTACGAAGGTTACCGTGGGATGGAACGGCGATTTTGTATTGGATGTCCTGAAACATGCCATTCTGCCCGTTCTGGCCTATTTTTTAACCACGGTATCCGGCTGGGTGATATCCATGAAGGCCAACTCCCTGAGCGTTCTGGGAGAGGACTACATTACATATGCCAGGGTCCGCGGCCTTTCCAAACGGCGTATTATGGGCAGCTATCTGACCAAAAATGCCATTATTCCCATGATTACAACTCTGGCTGTTTCTTTCGGGCTGCTGTTTGGCGGTTCTCCGCTGATTGAAAATATGTTTCTTTATCCAGGCGTCGGATATTATCTGAATCAATCCATTGCACGCCGTGATTATCCCCTGATGCAGGGAATGTTTCTGGTGATTATCGTAATGGTGGTGCTGTCCAGTCTGCTGGCAGAGTTTTTATATAAATATCTGAACCCGCGTTTAAGGGAGAAATAAAATATGATGAAAACAGAAAAGAAGAAGCCACAGAAGCCGCTGAAAGAAGATAAAAAACATCTTCGATTCAAGAGCAATGGATGGAAGGACTTTTTCCGTTCCATTGTACACAATAAGATGTCACTGACTGGTTCGATTATTCTGGTGTTTTTCCTTTTGCTTGCCATCTTCGGGCCTGTGATCCTATCCAATCCAAAGACAGACTATATGAACCGTTTGGAGGGACCCAGTGCACAGCATTGGCTGGGAACGGATTTTTCCGGAAAGGACACCCTGGTTCAGCTGGTTCTTGGCAGCAGGAGTGTGCTGCTGGTGGCATTCTGGGCCGGCTGTATCTCGATTGTGCTTGCCTGTGTGATTGGAATTCTTTCCGGTCTTTTGGGTGGTGTGGTGGACAGTGTGTTAATGATGATTGCGAATGTCATTATCACCATTCCCAGTTTCCCGGTTACCATGATTCTTTCCATGGTCATTTCCATCAGCAATGAATTTATGTTCGGCCTTGTGCTCAGTCTTTGGAGCTGGGCCGGTCTGGCCAGGGCGATCCGCAGCCAGGTGCTGATTTTAAAGCGGCAGGATTTCATTGAAGCAAGCCGGATTTTGGGCCTTTCCAATTTTACCATTATGGGGAATGATATCATTCCAAACATCATTTCCTACATTGCGGTGAATTTTATCTCCATCATGAAAGATGCGATTATGGCCAGTGTCGGTCTGATGTATCTGGGGCTGGTTCCTTTTCAGGGCAACCACTGGGGCATGATGATCCAGCTTTCCCTGACCAATACGGGGGCGCTTATGGGTTCCAGCGCATTGCTCTATTTTCTGGCTCCGGTGGTGTCGCTGATATTGTTTCAGGCAGGCTGCTATCTGTTTGCCACCGGTCTGGATACTGCCCTGAACCCGCGTTTGCGCACCTGATGCATAATGGGGGAAAGGATACTGCCAATTGATGACCATATAGAAAATAAGAGGTGCATGATGGATTCCATTTTGGAAGTGAAAAACCTGACCGTTGAGTTTGAGACAGAGCGGGGCATTCTCCGTGCATGTGATGATGTCAGCATTGACATTTATCGCGGAGAAATTGTCGGCATCATCGGTGAAAGTGGCAGCGGCAAAGCCACACTGGCATCGGGTATTCTGCAGTCTGTGCAGCCGCCTGGCCGTATTGTGCAGGGGCAGGTGCTCTATCACCCAAAGAGCGGTGAAACGGTTGATTTGCTGAAGCTTTCTGAGGAAGAATATGCAAAATATCGCTGGACCAATATTACCACGGTGTTTCAGGCGGCACAGAATGTGCTGAACCCTGCCCTGCGCATACGGGATCATTTTATTGAAACGGTGCGGGCCCATGATCCCAGGGCAGAGGAAGGCAGGATATTGGAAAAGGCAGCGGATTTGCTGAAGCAGGTCCGTTTGGAGGAAAGGGTTCTGGACAGTTATCCGCATCAGTTATCCGGCGGAATGAAGCAGAGAGCGATTATTGCACTCAGTTTGATTCTGCAGCCTTCCCTGCTGATTCTGGATGAGCCGACCACCGCTCTGGATGTGATCACCCAATGGTATATCATGGACATCCTTCGCAAAGTACACAATGATACCGGCATTACCATGATTTTTATGACCCATGATGTTTCCATTATTGGTTCGATAGTGGATCGGATCGGTGTCATGTATGCTGCCAAAATGGTGGAGTATGGACCGGTGAGGAAGGTATTCAACAGTCCGTCCCATGCCTATACGCGGTGTCTGATGCGGGCCATTCCGTCCATGCATGATGATGTCCGGAAAAGGGAAGCAATTTCAGGCTATCCTCCGAATTTGCTGGAATTGCCGAAAGGGTGCCGCTTTGGGCCCAGATGCCCTCTGGTGCGGGATAAGAAATGTCAGCCGGAGGATTTTGATATGGAACAAATGGTGGCAGTGGACGGGGAGCAGCTTTCTCTGTGCACCCAATGGAAGCAGGTGAAGCAAAGTGTCATTGATTGAAGTGAAAAACGCCAGTGTGCGCTTTCCGACAAAAAGAGGCCGCAGGAAAGCAGAAGTGGGTGCGCTGGTTGATTTGAGCATGACCATTGAGGAAGGCGAAATCATTGCCGTCGTCGGCGAAAGCGGCTGCGGCAAAACAACATTGGGGAAATTGATTGCAGGGATCTATCAGCCTGCCGAGGGGCAGGTGCTGTACCGGGGGAAAGACATACATAAAACAAGGGGAAGGGAATATCAGGAGTATCGTTTGGGGGTGCAGATGGTGCATCAGGATTCGTATGCCGCACTGAACCCGAACAAGACCATTTTTCAAAGCCTTTCCCTTCCATTGCTGCGGCATGGCATAGCCAGAAATCAAAATCAGGCAGTGGACATATTATATGAATATTTCAATGAGGTGGGTCTGAACCCGCCTGAGATTTATCTTGAAAAATATCCCCATCAGCTGTCCGGCGGACAGCGTCAGCGAATTTTGCTGGCCAGGGCTTTATCGGTAAAACCGAAACTGATTGTGGCCGATGAGCCGGTTTCCATGGTGGATGTGTCGCTGCGTGTTTCCTTATTGAATCTGATGGCGCGCATGAATAAAAAATATAACATCAGCTTTGTCTATATTACCCACGATCTGGGCACAGCACGCTATATTGCGGAATACGGAAAGATCATGGTAATGTACCTTGGACGTCTGATCGAACGCGACACCATAAAGCGGGCAATGAGTCATCCGGAGCATCCCTATTTTCAGGCGCTGATCCGTGCAGTGCCGGAAGCCGATCCGGACAGGAGAGGTGATTTTGAGAAACAGCTGCCGCTGCGCAGTCTGGATATGCCGGACATCCTGGATTTGCCACCCGGGTGCAAGTTCGCTTCCAGATGCCTGTACTGTCAGGAAATCTGTGAAAAGGAAGAGCCGAAGCTGTGCAAAAGCCCGGAGGGAGGCGAAGTTGCATGTCATTTTGCAGGAAATCTGCAGTTCAGTCCCACACTGTCCGACGGGGAAAGGAAAAGGTTCGCCGAAACGATCTGAGTCTGGAAGCCGTCGCACAATTTGTCCGGCTGCTTTCCGCAATGTGCGGAGGGCTTTGCCTGATCAGCATACTGGGGCTGGCGGTGGCACTTAAGGTGCAGTCTCCTTCTTCCATATTGTATCTGATATGTATGTTGGTAAATCTGGTGGTATTTGCAGGCGGCCGATTCGCTGCCCGTTGGATGGATAAAAGGGAACAGAGCATTTCACAGAGAGAGCAAAAGGCAGATACGGAACATCAAAAATAGAAGAGCTGGGGAGGATTTCATGGATTATGTTGCATTGACGCAGGAAACGGTGCCGGTGGCATGCAGACTGTTCAACGATGCCGTACAAAATGGGGATATGCTGTACCGGCCGTTTACAGAGGAAGAGTTTTCACGGTTATTTCTTGCGGAAGAAAGTGGGATTATCAAAAAAGCTGTTTTGCTGAAAGATGGCACAGCGTTTGCTGCGGGATGTCAGGTGCCGGAAAGCCATAAGACGTATCTTACCATGCTGGTGGTGTTGAGGGAAGTGCGGCGCTTTGGTGTGGGCACCCGGCTGCTGGCGGCAATGGAACAGGAGCTGCAGAAAGCGGACGATTGGTCCTCCCGTTCCATAGAAATTTCCTTTTTCAATCCCATGAATCTGACATGGATTGTGCCGGGGACGGAGAATCACGATCACCCCAACGCGCCGGGTGTCGATATGGCCGGGTCGGGATATTATTTTTTCCAGAACCGGGGCTACCGCAACTTTGCTTGCCAGAACAGCTATTATGTCGATCTGTCCAGGCACAGGTCGTCTCCGGATATTCTGGCAAAGAAGCAGGGATTGCTGGAGAAGGGCATGATCATTGAAACCTTTGATGCAAAAAAGCACACCGGTATGCCGGAGCTGATGGACAATCTGAACAGCGAACCCTGGCGCAGGGAGATTCTGGGGGAAATAAGCAAACCGGACGGCGGGCGTCCCATCCGGATTGTGGCAAAGGAGAATACAGTTTATGGATTCGCTGGTCCCCTGGACAAACAGCCCAGCGGCAGAGGGTACTTCGCCGGCATCGGCGTGCATTCGGCATATCGCGGCATGGGGGCAGGCAAGGTGTTGTTTGACAGCCTGTGTGAAGGCCTCAGCCAGCTGGGTGCAGAGTATATGACACTGTTCACCGGCGAAAACAATCCGGCACGCAATATCTATGAAGCTGCCGGCTTTAAAATGGTTCGGGCCTGGGCCGATATGAAAAAGACAATTCGTTAAAAAGAGGGGTGGAAAATGGCAGGGCAACAAAAAACAATCATGGCAATCGGAGGGCATGTGGGGGATGCAGAGCTTACCAGCGGCGGAGTATTGGCGACGCTGTCCCTGAAGGGATGGAAAGTGGTGACCCTCGCGCTGACCGGCGGGGAGCGGGGAAATCCTCCTCATTTGACCGTAGCCGAATACCGGAAGCAGAAAGAACAGGAGGCCGCGGCATTTGCCGAAATGATGGGAGGAGAAGCGGTGATACTGCCTTATGCGGACGGGGAGCTGCCCGATACGCAGGAAGTCCGTTTTGAGGTTTGTGATCAGATACGAAAGTACAAACCGAAAGTGCTGCTGACCCACTGGAAGAACAGCATCCATAAAGATCATGAAGCAACCCACCGAATTGTAAAGGATGCGCAGTTTTTTGCAGGGCTGCCTTCTTTTGAACGGGAACTTTCTGCCCATTATGCAGGAGGGCCTTATTACGCTCAGAACTGGGAAGACCCCACCGGATTTGAGCCCTATGCGTATGTGGAAGTCAGTGAAGAGGGCTTTGCCTTGTGGCAGAAGGCCATTCAGACCCATTGGTTCGCCATCCACAGCCCCAGCTTTCATTACGCGGAATATTACAGCCATTTGATGAAATGCAATGGATATCTGGCCCGAAAACCATATGCCGAGGCATTTGCGGTGGATGAAAATCAAAAAACGATCCATATCAGTGAATTTTAGCAAGGGATATCGTGGATAAAAAAGTCATTTCACAAAACAGAGGGAGGATTACAATGAAAAAAAGGCTCCGTTTCCTGTCGTTGTTGCTGGTAGCCGTCCTTTGCATCGGGATGCTGGCAGGCTGCAAGGGCACAGGGAAAGACAATGGCAAAGTCGAATCATCCAAAACCGAATCCAAACCCGGCAACCTGGCCGGCGTAGAAAATGAACAGACCATGGTGGTGAAGGGCGATGTGGACAAGAGCAAGATATTAACTACTCTCATTGATTGTGATGCTTCCCCGGCATTCAACGGCAATCCTTTTGATGATGTCGCAGGGGCAAACTGGTCCATCCAGCCCTTTTTGTTTGATTATCTGGCATTCTTTGATGCTGGCGGACGATCAGCTTTATTTCGTGAAGTAGAGGGCTGATATTTATAACACTTATGGGAAATAAAGGTGGGCACTTTGATTTCAAAACATGCCTGCCGTTTCCAAAATATGCGCTTTTACTGCGGAAGAAGAGGGATCAGAATGGTTACGGAGGTTTCTTCCTCCGGCGTGGAATCGAAAGTGATCCGGGCCTGATTATCATAGTAAAGCTTCAGACGGTTGATCACATTTTTAAGTCCGTAACCTCCTGTGTTCTGCCCTTCATTCGGGATCTCATCATAGGTCATCAGCCGATAAATGGTAGCCTGATTCATACCGATTCCATTGTCCCGTATGGTAATCCGTATCATGTCTTCGATCGGCTGGACCGAGAGAAAGATGGTTCCCTTTTCTTTGTCGGAATTGGCAATTCCGTGCAGAATGCTGTTTTCAACAATCGGCTGGAGCAGAAGCTTCATAATCCGATAGTTTTCCAGTTCCGGATTTACTTCTGTCTTCAGCTCGATATCCTTTAAGAACCGGAGATTCTGCAGCTCAACATAGAGGCGGACATGCTCCACTTCATTGGCAATGGAAATGTAATCGCTGCCATTGCTCAGACTGATTCGGTAAAACCGGGACAACTTGATGACAATATCACAGACTTCTTCCATGTCATTGCGTTTTGCCGCCCATGAGATGAGGTCCAGGGTATTGTACAGGAAGTGGGGATTGATTTGTGCCTGCAGGACTTTCAGCTCCATGGTATTCAGGTTCTTACCCAGTTGATATTGTTCCTTCATGAGGGAGTTCACCTTTTTCACCATATAATTGAAGCTGGCCTGAAGTTCCCCGATTTCATCCGCACTGTCCACAATGCAGTTTACATCGAAGTTCCCGCTTTCCACTCCACGAATCTGTTTTGCCAGAAGGTTGATTCGTTTTGCGTTCTGTCGTCCATACAAATAAGACAGACAGCAAACAATGACTCCGGCAATCAGGACCAGCAGGATGAACTGCCTTCTCAGGCCGGACTGCACGTTTAACAGGTCCTCCATGGAGGATATGGTGATCAGCATCCAGTTATTCCAAAGTGTCGTTCTGCCGATCACATAATCGTTGTCTGTTGTGATATAGGACGGATCCTGGTTGCGGATCATCTTTTCAGGTATTTCATGGGGGAACGGTTTCCTGTTTGCTGTATAGGAAATCAGGGGGGCATACGCCCGATTGGTAATCAGGATTTTCCCTTTCCCGCTGTAATCGGCAGTCTGCATCAGGCCCAGAAGATCATTTTCCAGCATGTCCACGCTTATGACGCCGATGAATTCATCAAAATTCCCGGGATTCCGTATGGGTACGACAGCGGAAATGAGCCGGCGTTTATCGCTGAGGATGTAGGTATAATCATAGGGATCCGTAAAATAGATGACGGAATAGGATTCCCTCAGAGGCTTTGCCCAGCTTTCCTCCTGGACCTGATCCAGGTTGTAGGTCAGGTCGTTCCGATCGCTGTACAGGAAGCCATCCTTGACATAGATCCGTATTTTGTAGACAGCGTCGGAGTCCCGGAAACGGTTTGCAATAATGTCAAGGTCATTCAGATCATCGATCTGCTCTGCAATCGGAACGGAATCCGGATCCTTTTCCAGAATTTCCGTGACATTCCTGTTCCTGGACAGGTTCAGGGCGACATTGGCAATCTCCGTAATCCTGGAGTTTATGGAGGTCTCTGTCTGGCGGAGATACAATTCAGAAAGGGAAACAGACTGGTGTTTGATCATTTGAATATTCTGATAATAGGAATACGTAGTAAGCAGAATAACCGGCAGCATAACGATGGCAAACATGGACAGGATCAGTTTATTTTGGTAAGAGCTGTCCAGATAGGCCCGTTTTATGGAATCCAGCAATTTCATACTGGTCGCTTCCCTCCTTCTTTTGCGTTTCTCACTTCGTACCGGTCAGAGCCTTTTATTGCGGAAGGTACTTGGTGTGACGCCAAAATATTTTGTAAAAGTCCGCGTAAAGTAGTTCTGATTGCTGTACCCCATCTTATCAGAAATCTCCTTGATTTTCATGTTGGTTTGCGTAATCAGCTTTTTGGATTTGTTCATCTTGACTTCCAGAATAAACTGATTGATGGTTCTGCCGGTCTTGGTTTTATAAAGGTGGCAGAGGTAGGTGGGGGTGATAAACACGTGATCAGCAATCTTTTGAATGCTCAGATCGTTATCGTAGTTTTCCAGAATATACTTTTCCGTATCAAAGATGATCCGCCCCTTGTTGTCCAGACTGTTGATCTCAGATAAAATCTGTTCCAGGAGACGCATCAGATACTTTTGGATATCCGTAATCTCCAAAGCGTAGTTAATGGTCTCCGTAACAAAGGAGCGCTCCATCCCTTCCTGCTTTTTCAGCTTCTGGTTCAGCCGGAAGGAAATGCTGGCCAGCTCGTCTTTGATGGCCGGAATGTCTTCCGG